>NZ_CP046214.1:0-720 GCF_012570965.1 Enterobacteriaceae endosymbiont of Donacia versicolorea
ATGATAAATCAAATTCCTATGACCTTACAAGGTATAAAAAAACTACATAAAGAATTAATGGAATTAAAAAATATAAAAAGACCAAAAATTATTAATTCTATTATAGAAGCAAGAAAACATGGTGATTTGAAAGAAAATGCTGAGTATCACGCAGCACGTGAAGCACAAAGTTTTTGTGAAGGTCGTATTAAAGATATAGAAATTAAATTATCTAATGCTAATATAATAGATGTTACAAAAATTACACATAATAATAAAATTATTTTTGGTTCTACAGTAAGTATGATAAATATAATAACTGATGAAATTATTTCTTATAAAATTGTTGGTCATGATGAAGCAAATTTAAAAAATAATTTAATTTCTGTTAATGCACCTATTTCTAGAGCATTAATTGGAAAAGAAAAAAATAATATTATTAATGTAAAAACCCCCAGGGGGGTAATAAAGTACAAAATTTTAGATATTAAATATATTTAATGTAAATATAAAATAAATTTTATTTGACTTTTTATAAAAATATTGTATTATAGAAAACAATAACATTGTCTTATAAAAATGTTTTTAGTTCTTTAATAATTTGTCAGAAAATATATGTGGGCATTCAATTTTTAGAAATTAGTTATTTTTTATATCGTATTTTTAATTGAAGAGTTTGATCATGGCTCAGATTGAACGCTGGCGGCAAGCCTAACACATGCAAGTCGAGCGGCAGCGAAA
>NZ_CP046214.1:820-351691 GCF_012570965.1 Enterobacteriaceae endosymbiont of Donacia versicolorea
TTGTCGGCGAGCGGCGGACGGGTGAGTAATATCTGGGGATCTGCCTTTTGGAAAGGGATAACTATTGGAAACGATAGCTAATACCGTATAATGTCGTTGAGACCAAAGTGGGGGATTTTATATTTTTTATAAAACCTCATGCCATTAGATGAACCCAGACGGGATTAGCTAGTAGGTAGGGTAAAGGCCTACCTAGGCTACAATCTCTAGCTGGTCTGAGAGGATGATCAGCCACACTGGAACTGAGACACGGTCCAGACTCCTACGGGAGGCAGCAGTGGGGAATATTGCACAATGGGCGAAAGCCTGATGCAGCTATGCCGCGTGTATGAAGAAGGCCTTCGGGTTGTAAAGTACTTTCAACAAGAAAGAAAAAATAAAATCTAATATATTTTATTCTTGACGTTACTTGGAAAAGAAGCACCGGCTAACTCCGTGCCAGCAGCCGCGGTAATACGGAGGGTGCTAGCGTTAATCGGAATTACTGGGCGTAAAGAGCACGTAGGCGGTTAATTAAGTCAGATGTGAAATCCCTAAGCTTAACTTAGGAACTGCATTTGAAACTAATTAACTTGAGTTTCGTAGAGGGGGGTAGAATTCCAGGTGTAGCGGTGAAATGCGTAGATATCTGGAGGAATACCAGTGGCGAAGGCGACCCCCTGGACGAATACTGACGCTCAGGTGCGAAAGCATGGGGAGCAAACAGGATTAGATACCCTGGTAGTCCATGCTGTAAACGATGTCGACTTGAAGGTTGTAAGCTTGACTTGTAACTTTCGTAGCTAACGCGTTAAGTCGACCGCCTGGGGAGTACGACCGCAAGGTTAAAACTCAAATGAATTGACGGGGGCCCGCACAAGCGGTGGAGCATGTGGTTTAATTCGATGCAACGCGAAAAACCTTACCTGGTCTTGACATCCATGGAATTTAATAGAGATATTTAAGTGCCTTCGGGAACCATGAGACAGGTGCTGCATGGCTGTCGTCAGCTCGTGTTGTGAAATGTTGGGTTAAGTCCCGCAACGAGCGCAACCCTTGTCCTTTGTTGCCATCAGTTTAGCTGGGAACTCAAAGGAAACTGCCGGTGATAAACCGGAGGAAGGTGAGGACGACGTCAAGTCATCATGGCCCTTACGACCAGGGCTACACACGTGCTACAATGGTATATACAAAGGGAAGCATCCTCGTAAGAGTAAGCGGATCTCACAAAATATATCTTAGTTCGGATTGGAGTCTGCAACTCGACTCTATGAAGTCGGAATCGCTAGTAATCGTAGATCAGAACGCTACGGTGAATACGTTCCCGGGCCTTGTACACACCGCCCGTCACACCATGGGAGTGGGTTGTAAAAGAAGTAAATTGCTTAACCATTTTTGGAGGGCGTTTACCACTTTGTGATTCATAACTGGGGTGAAGTCGTAACAAGGTAACCGTAGGGGAACCTGTGGTTGGATCACCTCCTTTACTATAAGTAAGTACACTCTAAAAAAGAGTGCCCTTAAAAGTTTTTTAAATTTTAATAAATTTATTGTTCTTTTAAAATTAGATAATTATCTTTTAAAAAAATTTTAGTATTTATTTTTCTAAGTTAATATTAAATTTTTTATAAACGATTGTGGGTTGTAAGGTTAAGTAAATAAGCGTATATGATGGATGCCTTGGCAGTCAGAGGCGATGAAGGACGTGCTAATCTGCGAAAAGCATCGATAAGTTGATTCGAAACGTTATTAGTCGATGATATCCGAATGGGGAAACCTAATATATTTAACTATATATTATCATTATTTGAATACATAGGATAATGAAGCAAACCAGGAGAACTGAAACATCTAAGTATCCTGAGGAAAAGAAATCAATAGAGATTTTCTTAGTAGTGGCGAGCGAAAAGGAAATAGTCCAGAAACATACATATTTATTGTATTAGCAGAAATATCTGGAAAGATATACGATACAGAGTGATAGTCCCGTATGTTAAAATATAATAATTATAGTTTCAAAGAGTAGAACGAGACACGTGAAATCTTGTTTGAATATAGGGGGATCATCCTCTAAGACTAAATACTACTGACTGACCGATAGTGAACTAGTACCGTGAGGGAAAGGTGAAAAGAACCCCGGTTAGGGGAGTGAAATAGAACCTGAAATCATATACGTACAAGCAGTAGGAGCATTTTGTAAAATGTGACTGCGTACCTTTTGTATAATGGGTCAGCGAGTTATATTTTGTAGCAAGGTTAACTGTATAAGGAAGCCGTAGGGAAACCGAGTCTTAAAAGGGCGTTTAGTTGCAAGATATAGACCCGAAACCCGGTGATCTAACCATGAGCAGGTTGAAGGTTTGGTAATTCTTACTGGAGGACCGAACCGACTAATGTTGAAAAATTAGCGGATGACTTGTGGTTAGGGGTGAAAGACCAATCAAACCGGGAGATAGCTGGTTCTCCCCGAAAGCTATTTAGGTAGCGCCTCGTGTAATTCATATTCGGGGGTAGAGCTCTGTTTCGGTTAGGGAGTCTTCCAGACTTACCAATCCGATGCAAACTTCAAATACCGAATAATGTTATCACGGGAGACACACAGCGGGTGCTAACGTCCGTTGTGGAGAGGGAAACAACCCAGATCGCCAGCTAAGGTCCCTAAGTTATAATTAAGTGGGAAACGAAGTGGGAAGGCATAAACAGCTAGGATGTTGGCTTAGAAGCAGCCATCATTTAAAGAAAGCGTAATAGCTCACTAGTCTAGTCATCCTGCGCGGAAGATATAACGGGGCTAAATTATACACCGAAGCTGCGACAATAAGTGATTTATTTATTTATTGGGTAGGGGAGCGTTCTGTAAATTGTTGAAGATAAATTGTAAAGTTTATTGGAGAGATCAGAAGTGCGAATGCTGACATGAGTAACGATAAAATAGGTGAAAAACCTATTCGCCGAAAGACTAAGGGTTCCTATCCAACGTTAATCGAGGTAGGGTAAGTCGATCCCTAAGACGAGGCTGAAAAGCGTAGTCGATGGATAACAGGTTAATATTCCTGTACTTGGTATTATTTGCGAAGGGGGGACGGAGAAGGTTAGATTAGCCAAGTGATGGTTATCTTGGTTTAAGCGTGTAGATGAATTATTTAGGAAAATCCGAATAATTATTAACATTGAGACGTAATGACGAAATACTTTATTGTACAAAGTAATTGATACCCTGCTTACAAGAAAAGCCTCTAAGCTATAAATAATATTGAATCGTACTCTAAACCGACACAGGTGGTCAGGTAGAGAATACTAAGGCGCTTGAGAGAACTCGGGTGAAGGAACTAGGCAAAATAGTGCCGTAACTTCGGGAGAAGGCACGCTGATTGTAGGTGAAGAAATTTACTTTTAGAGCTGAAATCAGTCTAAGATAATAGCTGACTGCAACTGTTTATTAAAAACACAGCACTGTGCAAACACGTAAGTGGAAGTATACGGTGTGACGCCTGCCCGGTGCCGGAAGGTTAATTGAAGGAGTTATTATTTATAAGAAGCTCTTGATCGAAGCCCCGGTAAACGGCGGCCGTAACTATAACGGTCCTAAGGTAGCGAAATTCCTTGTCGGGTAAGTTCCGACCTGCACGAATGGCGTAATGATGGTCAGACTGTCTCCACCCGAGACTCAGTGAAATTGAATTTGCTGTGAAGATGCAGTATACCCGCGGCAAGACGGAAAGACCCCGTGAACCTTTACTATAGCTTGATATTGAATAATTAATATTAATGTGTAGGATAGGTGGGAGACTATGAAATATTAACGCCAGTTAATATTGAGTCGACCTTGAAATACCACCCTTTAATATTTATTATTCTAACCTAAACCCGTTATCCGGGTTAGAGACAGTGTCTGGTGGGTAGTTTGACTGGGGCGGTCTCCTCCTAAAGAGTAACGGAGGAGTACTAAGGTCAGCTAATCACGGTCGGAAATCGTGAGGTTAGTACAAAGGCAAAAGCTGGCTTAACTGTAAGAATGACAATTCGAACAGATGCGAAAGCAGGTCTTAGTGATCCGGTGGTTTCTATATGACAGGGCCATCGCTCAACGGATAAAAGGTACTCCGGGGATAACAGGCTAATACCGCCCAAGAGTTCATATCGACGGCGGTGTTTGGCACCTCGATGTCGGCTCATCACATCCTGGGGCTGTAGTAGGTCCCAAGGGTATGGCTGTTCGCCATTTAAAGTGGTACGCGAGCTGGGTTTAGAACGTCGTGAGACAGTTCGGTCCCTATCTGTCGTGGGCGTTGGAAGATTGAAAGGATTTGCTCCTAGTACGAGAGGACCGGAGTGAACGTATCTCTGGTGTTCGGGTTGTCATGCCAATGGCATTGCCCGGTAGCTAAATACGGAAAAGATAAGCGCTGAAAGCATATAAGTGCGAAACTTACCTTAAGATTAATCTTCCCTGAATTTTTATTAATTATTTATAAAAATTCCTTAAGGGACGTTAAAGACTATGACGTTGATAGGCTGGATGTGTAAGCATAGTAATATGTTAAGCTAACCAGTACTAATAAACACCCGTGAGTCTTAACCTTACAACACCAGAATCGTTTAGATTTCAATATTAACTAAATTTAATAAATACTTTTAATAAAGAAAGTCCTGGTATAAATAACGCAATGGTACCACCTGAATCCATTCCGAACTCAGAAGTGAAACATTGTAGTGCCGATGGTAGTGTAAGGTCTCCTTATGTAAGAGTAGGAAAATACTAGGACTTTTTTATTTTTAAATAAAAAATAATAAAAATGATATGTAATTATCCATTAAATAATTTTAATACTTTTAATATAAAAAATTATGCTATTAAAATTATAATAGTTAATAACTTAAAAAAATTATGTAAAATATGGCAAAAATATAAAAAAAAAAATTTACCATGTTTAATTTTAGGTAAAGGAAGTAATGTTTTATTTTTAAATGATTTTTATGGTATTGTTATCATTAATAAAATAAAAGGTATTTATATAAGTGAACTTCCAAAATATTGGAATTTACATATAAATTCCGGAGAAAATTGGCATGAATTAGTAAAATATACTATAGAAAATAAAATTTATGGTTTAGAAAATTTAGCATTAATACCTGGAAGTGTAGGTTCAGCTCCAATACAAAATATTGGTGCTTATGGTGCTAGTATAAAAGATTTTTGTCAATATGTAGATATTATTAATCCTATTAATAAGAAAATATACAGAATAAATAAAAAAGAATGCAAATTTCAATATCGAGATAGTATATTTAAATATGATATTTATAAGAAGAATTATGTTATTATTTCAATAGGGTTATTATTATCTAAAAAATGGATTCCTAATTTAAACTATAAAGATTTAAAAAAATTAAAAAAAAATAATACTAATCCTAATCCTCAAAAAATTTTTAATTATATTTGTAATATTCGAAAAAAAAAAATTCCTAATCCTAAAATTTATGGTAATGCAGGAAGTTTTTTTAAAAATCCATTTATATCTCTTAAACTAGGATTAAAACTACTAAAAATATATCCTCAAATTCCTATTTCTATAGAAAAAAGTAAATTAAAATTATCTGCAGGATGGTTAATTGATCAATGTAAATTTAAAGGATATATAAGAAAAGGAGTTATGGTTCATTCAAAACAATCATTAATAATTTTAAATAAATCTAATAATGCAACAGGTATGGATATACTTAAATTAGCAATTAAAATATATAATGCTGTAGGAATTAAATTTAACATTTGGTTAGAACCAGAAGTAAAAATTATAAATAGTTATGGAGAAGTTCATCCATCTATTTTTTTTAAAAAAAATTAAAAATATATAAGAAAAATACTTATCAACCAAGTAATCTTTTTATTATCATCTTTAATGATAAAATATAACCATAAGTACCTAATCCAATAATAATTCCACTAGAAATATCTGAAAAAAATGATCTTTTTCTAAAAGATTCCCTATTATATATATTTGTTATATGTAATTCTATAAAAGGAATATTAATTGCTAATAAAGTATCACGTAATGCTATACTAGTATGTGTAAAAGCTGCTGGATTAAAAATAATATAATCAAAAGAATTTTTATATTTTACTAAATAATTAATTAATTTATACTCTGCATTAGATTGAAAATGACTTAATTTACAACATTTTTTTTTTGCTTTTTTTTTTAAAACATCAATAACATTACTTAAAGAATGATATCCATATTTTTTAGGTTCTCTAATACCTAAAAGGTTTAAATTTGGACCATTTAATACTAAAATATGATAAATTTTTATATCCATTAATTTTTTTCTACAACTAATTAAAATTATTTATTACTATATATAATAATGTATCATGTTTTTTTTATTTATAACATAAATTTATTTAAATAACATTATATTTATTTTAAATATAATGTTACTATTTATTAATAGTAATTAGTATAATTAAATTACTTTTATTTAATTAAATTAACTATCACATATAAATCGGGTTTTTTTATTATGTTAAAAAAATTTCGGGGAATGTTTTCCAATGATTTATCTATAGATTTAGGCACAGCAAATACTTTAATTTATGTTAAAGGACAGGGAATTGTACTTAATGAACCATCCGTTGTTGCAATAAGACAAGATAAAGCAGGTTTTCCTAAAAGTGTAGCAGCTGTAGGTTATAATGCTAAAAAAATGTTAGGAAGAACTCCTGGAAATATTGCAGCTATTAGACCAATGAAAGATGGTGTTATAGCAGATTTTTCTATTACTGAAAAAATGTTGCAACATTTTATTAAACAAGTACACAGTAATAGTTTTATGCGTCCTAGTCCAAGAGTATTAGTTTGCGTTCCTGTAGGAGCTACTCAAGTTGAAAGAAGAGCTATTCGTGAATCAGCTCAAGGAGCTGGTGCAAGAGAAGTATTTTTAATAGAAGAACCGATGGCAGCAGCTATTGGAGCTGGTTTACCAGTTTCTGAAGCTACAGGTTCTATGGTTATAGATATAGGTGGAGGTACAACTGAAGTAGCTGTTATTTCTCTTAATGGAGTAGTATATTCTTCTTCTGTAAGAATAGGAGGAGATAAATTTGATGAAGCTATTATTAGTCATGTAAGACGAAATTATGGATCTTTAATTGGAGAAGCTACAGCTGAAAAAATTAAACATCAAATAGGTTCTGCTTATAATAACGAAGAAATATTAGAAATAGAAGTAAGAGGAAGAAATTTAGCTGAGGGAGTTCCAAGAAGTTTTAAATTAAATTCTAATGAAATATTAGAAGCACTTCAGGAACCTTTAACAGGAATAGTTAGTGCTGTCATGATTGCATTAGAACAATGTCCTCCTGAATTAGCTGCTGATATTGCAGAAAGAGGTATGGTTTTAACTGGTGGAGGTGCTTTATTAAAGAATTTTGATAAATTATTAATAGAAGAAACAGGAATAGCAGTTTCTATAGCAGAAGATCCATTAACTTGTGTTGCAAGAGGTGGAGGTAAAGCTTTAGATATGATTGACACACATGGAGGAGATTTATTCAGTGAAGAATAATTATAATTTTTAAGATGATATATTTATGAAATTAATTTTTGATAAAAAGCCTATTTTAATTATTAGAGTCATTATAGCAATGATAATTTCATTTATAATTATAACTACAGATTTATATTCTAATTATTTTGTAAATATGAGATATTTTATTGATAAAAAACTTAGTCCTATATATATTATTATAAATAAACCATATTATTTATATATAACTATATTAAGTTATTTTAAAAAAAATAATTTATTACAAAAACAAAATAGATGTTTATCTTATAAAATATTACAACAAAATATAAAATTATATGGTTTAAAAAAAATTCAATATGAAAATAATAATCTTAAAAAATTTTTTAAACTACCAATTTTAAAAGAAAAAAAAAATGTATTAGCAAAAATAATACCTATATATTTTCCTGTATATAAAAATAAAATTTTTATTAATAAAGGTTATAAAGATAAAATAAAACAAGGAACAATTGTTCTTAATGAAAAAGGTATAATAGGTCGAGTCATAACAGTTAGAAAAAAAAATAGTCAGGTTTTATTAATTTGTAATAAAAATATTTTTATACCAGTACAAGTGAAAAATAGTAATATTAAATTTATAATTAATGGTCACGGATGTACAAAAAGATTACAATCTGAATACATATCATCAGATATTATTATAAATAAAGGAGATATTTTAATTACTTCTGGATTAGACGAAGAATATCCTGCAGGATATCCTGTTGGGATAATAACAAAAATAATATTTGATAAAGAAAAAAATTTAAAAAAAGCATATATAAAATCATTTATACAAATCGAAAAAATAAAATACTTATTATTATTAATTAATTAAAAAAACATGAAAAATCATTTTTTAAAACTTTATATTTATTTAACGTTAATAATATCATTATTTTTACAAATAATATTTACTAATAATAGTAATATTATCTTACATATATCATTTTTATTACTTACTTTAATTTATTGGTTATTAGAATATCCATATATTATTAATATAACAACAGGATTTTTCCTAGGATTAACTATAGATTTATTTACAAATAATATTTTAGGAATTTACAGTTTAGTATTAAGTATATTGATATATTTTTTATCATCTAATTATAAATTAATTATAAATTTTAACATAATATACAAAATGTTATTTATAATATGTATTTTATATATCATACATATGATTATATATTTTTTAAATAGTGTTGAATTTAATTATTGGAATTTATTTTTACAAAGTATTTTTAATAGTTTAATTTGGATTATTATTTATTTTTGTTTTAAAAAAATTAGTTTTATGTACAAAAATTTTCCTAATAAAAGAAAAAATATTTTATAAAAAATATTTTTCTATTATTACAGTAAGTACTACATACTACATATAAAAAATATTTGTTTTTTTATTTATTATTATAAACAAATATTTTTTTGTGGTAATCCTGCAATATTAGATGCTTGTCTTATAGATCCTTTCGGAAATAGATTGAAAAGAAATATACTATCCCAATTTATATTTTCATATCTTTTTTTTAATACATTTATTAAAATACGTAAATTAGGAGTTGTATTAAATTTTATATATAAAAAACGTAATGTATATATAACTTTCCAATGATTAGAAGTCAATATTATATTTTCTTTATAAGCTATTTTAAGAGCAAAATTTTCATTCCATAAATAAAATTCTTTTTTTTTCTTCTTAGATATAAACATTATAAAACCATATCGAAACATAAATATTTTAAAATATTTATCTTATTTATTAATAATAATTTTAGGAGGAAGAGAGATTCGAACTCTCGAATAGTTGTTTATCTATTTCCGGTTTTCAAGACCGGTGCCTTCAACCACTCGGCCATTCCTCCATATTATATTTATAATTATATATTATATTGTGTATAATAATATATTTCATTAAAAATTTAAAGTAAATATTTTAAGATTAATTATTAAAAATATGAACAATAAAAATTTAAAATTAGGTAATTTATATATTATTTCTACACCAATAGGTAATTATAATGATATAAGTAATAGAGCTATAATAACTTTACGTAAAGTAAATTTAATATTAGCAGAAGATACAAGAAAAACAGGATTACTATTAAAAAATTTTAATATTAAAAATAAATTATATCCTTATTATGAATATAATGAAAAAAAGAATGCAAAGTTTTTTTTAGAAAAAATAAAAAATGGTTATAATATCGGATTAGTTTCAGATTCTGGTACTCCATTAATTAGTGACCCTGGATATAAAATTGTTCAATTATGCCGTCAAAAATATATAAATATTAAAATTATACCTATTCCTGGACCATGTGCAGCTATTTTAGCTTTATCAGTTTCAGGTTTAGCAACAGATAAGTTTTGCTATGAAGGATTTTTATCAAAAAAAACAAGTAAAAGAATAAAAAGATTAAATGAATTAAAATTTGAAAATAGAACTATAATTATTTATGAATCTAAACATAGAATATTAAAATGTTTATATGATATAGAAAATATTTTTGGAAAAAATAGATATATAATATTTGCTAAAGAATTAACAAAAAAATGGGAAAATATATATGGAAATAATATTTCAAATTTAATAAAATGGATAAAATTAGATATTAATAGATTAAAAGGAGAAATAGTATTAATTATAGAAGGATATAATTATAAAATTAATAAAAAAATTTCTTCTAAAATAATTCAGACATTCTTAATTTTAAAACAAGAATTATCAATAAAAAAAGCAATAAATATTACTTCAAAAATTTATTCTATAAAAAAAAATATATTATATAAATTTCTTATAAATAATAAGTATTAATATTAATAAGTATAATATATACTTAACTAATAAAGTTAATTAAAACAGTCGCTTTTATTATTTATTAATAAAATAAAAGAGGAAAGTCCGGACTCCATTGGGTTATAGTGCCAGATAATTACTGGGAAGTGTGAACTTACGAATAGTGCAACAGAAAAAATACCGCCAAAAATATATTTTGGTAAGGGTGAAAAGGTATGGTAAAAGCATACCGATATATTAGTAATAATATATGTCAATGTAAACTCCACTAGGAGCAAGGCTAAATAAGATTTGTATAAACCCGTACTATAAATCTGGGTAAGCTGCTTGAAATAATAAGTGATTATTATTCTAGATAAATGACTGTTCTTGACAGAATCCGGCTTAATAATTATCTTTATTAAGATATTATTTTAATAAAAACATAATTTTATTTATTATAAATAATAATTATGTTTTTTCATATGCATATAGAATATTTTGCATTAATGTTGCTACGGTAATAGGACCTATACCTCCAGGAACAGGAGTAATGTATGCTGCTCTTTTTTTTGCTTTATTAAAATCAATATCACCTGTAATTTTATTTTTATTAATTATATTGATACCTACATCGATTACAATAGCTCCTATTTTAATCCAATCACCTGGTATAAAATTAGGTTTTCCAACAGCAACTATTAATAAATCTGCATATTTTATATGATGTTTCAAATTTTTTGTATAACGATTAGTAATAGTTATAGTACATCCAGATAATAATAATTCCATAGCTGTAGGACGACCTACTATATTAGAAGCTCCTACAATAACAGTATTTAAACCATAAGTATTTATTTTATAAAATTTCAATAATTTTAATATTCCTAAAGAAGTACAAGGACGTAATAAAGGAGCTCTTTGACATAAGCGACCAATATTATATGGGTGAAAACCATCTATATCTTTTTTTGGTAATATTTTTTCTAATGTATTAATAGTATTAATTTTATTAGGTAATGGTAATTGAATTAAAATACCATCAATTTTTTTATTTTTATTTAAAATATCAATAATATTAAATAATTTTTTTTCACTTATATTTTTATTTAAATTATAATTATCATAAAAAAATCCTAATTTTTTACAAATTTCTAATTTATTTTTTATGTAAATTTTAGATGCCTGATTATTTCCAACTAAAATTACTCCTATACCTGGTTTTCTTTTTTTTTTAAATAAAATTTTATTCATTTTTTTTAAAATTTTAGAATATATTTCATCAGCAATAACATGGCCATTAATAATTTTAGCATTCATTTTAACATTACTCTTTTTATAATAAAAACATTAAATAAATTTATTTAAATTAATTTGAATGTATAATATAATAATGTTATTATACAAATATGTTTTTTGCGCTCTTAGCTCAGCAGGATAGAGCAATAGCCTTCTAAGCTATTTGTCACAGGTTCGAATCCTGTAGAGCGCAGAATATTATAACTTATTAATAATATTTTAGTTTGTTAACTTAATATATAAAAACTTTATTTAAGACTGTTATAAAATTTATTGGATTTAAAATAATAATAATAACTACTATACATATTAATTATTAATTAATAAATTAGAAATTTCTATATTAATATTTCTTTTTTTGTTATACATGCATAAGGACTAAAGTTGAGTGATAAATAAAATTTTTAATATTACCGAAAAATTTTGCTAAAGTAAATAATTTTAATAAATTTAAAAAAATTTTTAATACTCTTTTAGAAACATTAAATTCAAAATTTAATATAAATTAAAATTATTTTATTTATTTTTTACAATTTTATGTTTAATATTATTTTTAAGTAAAAAATATTATATTTTTTAAATTAATTTTTGTAATTTTAAATATTTAATTATAATAAACGTATTTTCTTAAACTAATTTAAATCTAAAATTAACTATCAAATACAGTACTAACTCCATCATAATAATTTATTTATAATATTTATATTTTTTAATGAAATTATAAATTATATCAGGATGACCATTTAAATGTTTAGTACAAGAATAAATTACTAAATCATATCATAAAAAATTTAATAGATTTTGTAAAAATGGATTAAGTAATATATTATTAATAATATTTGTTGTATTAATTTTTAAAATTTTATTTTAATAATTTAAAATATTAATTCTTTTTAATAAAAAATTACTAGGAATTTCTATAAAAACCAATTTTAATTTTTTTCTTTAAAATATTTAAGAAATATTTTTTAACTAATATAGTTATAAATTTAATTTTATATATTTTTTCTGTTAAACTTTTAAATAATTTATAATTATCATCATAATAATCATTATAATAAAAAATTAAATTTCCTAATTTTAATAGATAATAATAATGTTTTAATATTTAAATAAAAAAAACAAACAGACTACTATTATATACCACTATTAGTAAGTAATACATATCTTATTATTTCCTAATGATAAAATACTACTATTTTGTAGTATATCTCTTGTAAGATTACTCTTTCTTAAATAATTATATTTTCTTAATAGTTGATCAAAATTACTAAAATTATATGTACTAGTTTAGATATAAAGGAGAAATAATATTTCCATATTTTAAATTAATATTTAATTTATCGTGTATTAATGTTTTTTCTTTATAAGAAAATGTCATAATTATTTATAAATTAATTTTAATTATGATTTTAATATCTGTAATTTAACGAAATTTAAAATATCAATAATAAATATATAAAATAATATTATAGATATACTTATTTTGGGTCGTACAGGATTTGAACCTGTGACCAATTGATTAAAAGTCAACTGCTCTACCAACTGAGCTAACGACCCAAACTTTAAAATTTATAAAATTTACTGGGTGATGACGGATTTGAACCGGCGACCCCCTCCTTGTAAGGGAGGTACTCTCCCAACTGAGCTAATCACCCAAAACTTAGTTCTTATATGCTATATTTTTTAATACAAAAATGTCAATATTTTTTTTCAAAAAAATATTTAAAAAAATATAATTAGTATTATACTACTATAATATTAATTATATAAATAATATTAAATATAAATATAATGAAAATTAAAACAAGATTTGCTCCTAGTCCTACTGGTTATTTACATATAGGTAATATTCGTACTGCTTTATATTCATGGTTATTTTCTAAAAAAAATAAAGGTAATTTTGTATTACGAATTGAAAATACTGATTTAAAAAGATCAAAAGAATTTTTTGTTAAAAATATTCTTGAAATTTTAAAATGGTTAAATATTGATTGGGATGAAGGACCATATTTTCAAAATAAAAGAATAAATCGATATAATGATGTTATTAATTATATGTTAAAAAATGGAACTGCTTATAAATGTTACTGTTCTCAAAAAAAATTAGAAAAAAAAAGAAATGAACAAATTATAAATGGAGAAAAAATTAAATATGATAGAACATGTTATAATAGTATAAAAAAAAATAATAATAAATCCTATGCCGTAAGATTTCTTATACCTAATAATAATAAATATATTACATTTATAGATACAATAAGAGGAAAAATAATATTTAATAATAATGAATTAGAAGATTTTATTATTAAAAGAACAGATGGTATTCCTACTTACAATTTTTGTGTAGTGATAGATGATTGGGATATGAAAATTACTCATGTTATTAGAGGAGAAGAACATATTAATAATACTCCTAAACAAATACATATTATTAATGCTATTGGTGCTAATATACCTATATACACTCATGTATCTATAATTACTGATGATTTAGGAAAAAAAATTTCAAAAAGAAATCATAATGTAAATATTTCTGAATATAAAGAAAAAGGATATTTACCAGATGCTTTATTAAATTATATTTTACTTTTAGGTTGGTCTTATGGAAATAAAGAAATTTTTTCATTAGAAGAAATGAAAAAATTATTTAATTTAAAAAATCTTCATAAATCATCTAGTACTTTTAATATAAAAAAATTAAATTGGTTTAATAAACATTATTTAAGTAAATTATCTAAAAAAAATATGGTAATTTATTTAAAATTATTTTGTAAAAAACATAACATTAAAATTGATAATAATCCAAGTATAGAAGATTTATATAAATTTTTTAATAATAGATTAAATACATTAGATGAAATAAATAATTTATTTTATATTTTTTATAAACATATATATTATCAAAATAATTTTTTAATAAAAAAATACTTAAACTTAAATACTAAAATAATTTTAAATATTTTTTTAAAAAAATTTAATGACATTCAAATATGGTCTATAGATAATATAAATATCTTTTTAAAAAAAATTTCATCTAAATTAAATATTACTTTTCCAAAATTAGCGATGACTTTACGTCCAGCTATTACTGGTTTAATAAATACTCCTCCTATTAATAATATTATTTTTTTAATGGGTAAAAAAAAAATTATAAATCGTATAAAAAAATCAATAAATTTTATAGAAACAAATAAACAGTAAAATAATAAAATTTATTAAAAAAACAAATACTTAATTAAGTAAATTTATATAAAATTAAAATTAATATTAATTTCTTAATCTAGGTGTTATTAATTGTTTTTTTATTGAATTAGCTAATTCATCTAATGACGAATTTTCTGGGTAATCATTATCTAATGGTTCTCCTGATAATTGAGCTTCTGCTAAATAAGTATGTATAGGTTGTCCTGTATCATCTTCCATAACTACATGGTACCATGGTTTATTACGTAATGTTACACTTTCTGCTACTTCATCAATTTTAGGATCACGCAAAGAATATTCCGGATCAACATCAACTATAACTCCTAAAAAACCTAATAATTTATGTCTTACTTGTTGACCAAGACCAAATTTACTAGTAATCATTATTAATGATCCTTTATAAAAATATTACAATTTTATTATTTTAATTATATAATAAACTTTTTAAAAATTAAATATTAATTTTAATTAAAACATATAAAAGTATTATATAACTTTAAATTTTTTTTAAATAAAATAAATTATATATAATTTATTTTAAAATAAATATTTAAATACATTTTTAATAATTTATAGAGATTAAATTTATGACAACAAGACCTATTTTAGCTATTATAAATACTAATGCACTAAAAAATAATTTTAAAATAATAAAAAATATTGCATTTAAATCCAAAATTTGGTCTGTATTAAAATCAAATGCTTATGGTCATGGTATTAAAAATATTTTTCCAATTCTTAAAAAGAGTGATGGTTTTGCTGTATTAACATTAGAAGAAGCTATAATTTTACGAAAAAATGGTTGTAATAAACCTATTCTTTTATTAGAGGGTTTTTTTAGTAAAAAAGATTTATATTTCATATATAAATATCATTTAACTATTACAATACATAATAAATGGCAAATTAAAACATTAATTAAATATAAATCATATTATCCTCTTAATATATATATTAAAATTAACAGTGGTATGAATAGATTAGGATTTTTACCTAAAAATATTAATAATATAATTAATATTATAAAAAATAATATTAATGTTTATAAAATTACATTAATGACTCATTTTGCTGATGCTTCAAAAAATTCTCATTTTGTATACAAACAATTAAATATTATAAAAAAAAATATTTTTAATTATAATAATTTTACTTGTTCTTTTGCTAATTCTGCAGCTACATTATGGCACACTTATACACATTATGATTGGATAAGAATTGGCATTATTTTATATGGTGCTTCTCCTACTGGAAATTGGAAAGATATTTCAAAAAAAAAAATACAACCAGTAATGACTTTAAAAAGTAAAATAATATCTATTCAAAAAGTATCTTCAGGAGATACTATTGGTTATAATTGTAAATATTCTGTAAATACAAAACGTAAGATAGGTATTGTTGCATGTGGATATGCAGATGGATATCCTAGAAATATTACTAATAAAACTTTTGTTTTTATAAAAGGTATTAAAACAAAAATATTAGGTAATATATGTATGGATGTATTAGCTGTAGATTTAAAAAATATTCCTACAGCACAAATAGGAAATTCTGTAGAATTATGGGGAAATAATATAAAAATAGATAATGTAGCAAAATCTGCAAATACTATTGGACATGAATTAATGTGTTCATTATCTCCAAGAGTTCCTCGACTTCTTAAATAAAAATTTTTATTTTTAATAATATTAAATATATTAATAACTTATATTTTAAAATTTTTAATTTTTTTAATATTTATTCTAGTAAATAATGGTTGAAATTTATTAATTTTTCTATTTATTAAAGGATATTTTATCTCATATAAATATAATTTTTTTTTTAAAAAAAATTCAGTTTTTTTAGATAAAATAGGCATGATTGGTTTTATATAAGTCATTATAACACGAAACATATTAATACCCATAGAACAAATATCTTGAACATCTTTTTTCTTAGATTTTTTTTTAATAAGTAACCATGGTTTATGTTTATCTATGTAATAATTAGCTATGTCTGATAAAACTAAAATTTCTTTAATAACATGACTAAATTTACATTTAACTAAATAATTATGAATAATTTCTGATTTTTTTAAAAATTTTAAATAAAAAGATATATCAATTTTTTTAGATAAATTATTATCAAAATAGTTATTAATAAAATAAGCATTTCTAGATGCTATATTTACAATCTTATTCACAATATCTCCATTAATTTTATTTAAGAAATCAGAAAAATTAAAATCAATATCATTAATATTAGATGATAATTTAGAAGCATAATAATAACGTAAACTATCAGAATCTAAATTATTTAACCAATTTCTTGCTGTAATAAAATTACCTTTAGATTTTGACATTTTATGTCCATTTAATGTAACATGTCCGTGAACAAATAATTTATTAGGTTTTCTAAAATTACTTCCCTCTAACATAGCAGGCCAAAATAAACTATGAAAATAAATTATATCTTTACCTATAAAATGATATAATTTTGTTTTTGAATTTTTTTCCCACCATTCATAAAAATTTAATTTTTTATTTCTATTACACAAATTTTTAAAAGTACTTATATAACCAATTGGAGCATCTAACCATACATAAAAATATTTATTTACACATTTAGGAATTTTAAAACCAAAATATGGTCCATCTCTTGTAATATCCCATGATTTTAATCCTTTTATAAACCATTCTTGTATTTTATTTTTTATTATTTTATTTACAACACCAGAATTAATCCAATTTTTTAAAAAATTATTAAATTGTGGTAAATCAAAAAAATAATGTTTAGAATGACATAATGTAGGAGTTGTGTTAGATAAAACAGAAATTGGATTAATTAAACTAATAGATGAATGAATAGAACCACAATTTTCACAATTATCTCCATATTGATTAATAGAATTACAATTAGGACATTGTCCTTTAACAAATCTATCAGGTAAAAATGTATTATATACTGAATCATATAATTGTTGAATATTTTTTTTTTTTATAAAATTTTTTTTTTTTAAACGATTAAAAATTAATTTTGAGAAAAAAAAATTTTCATCACTATGAGTAGTATGGTAATTATCATAACTAATATTAAAATTCTTTAAATCTAAAACATGTTCATGATATATTTTATTAATCATTTTTTTTGGTTTAATTTTTAACTGTTTAGCTTTTAACATGATAGGAGTACCATGAGCATCATCAGCACAAATAAAATATATTTCATGACCATTCATACGATTATATCTAACCCAAATATCTGCTTGTATATGTTCTAACATATGACCAAGATGAATACTTCCATTAGCATACGGTAATGCACAAGTAACTAATATTTTTTTTTTAAGTAACATAATGTTATATTCTTATATTTATAAGAAAATTAATAAAGTTTTAAAATAATTAAAAAAAATTCTTAATATTAAAATAATATAAATATTTTACGAAACAAAAAATTTTATTATAAAATTATTACATACAGGATATAATAAATATAAAGAAAAAATCAAATATAAATAACAAAAAAGATCTTCTTTTATAATATTTTTAGTAATAAGTGGTAACTTATATTTTTTTTTATATGGCCATAACAAAGGAACTCCTAAAGGAGTTAATATATCTGCAATAATATGACTTAAATAACCTATAATTAAACCGAATTTAACATAAATCATATGATTAAAATGTAAATTTATAGAAAATATAATAAATCCAAAACTTATTACAGATAATAAACTATGTGTAAAACCTCTATGACCAAATATTTTATTTATTATATAAGAAAAAATTTTTATTTTACTTCCTATAATAGATTTAGGATTATCTATATCAGGTAATAAACATGTTATGATAGAAATAGGAATAATTCTCCACCAATCATCATGATACATTATTTTTGAAAAAATAAAATGTTGTACTAAAATACTACTAGCTATTGTAAATATTATATGTCCTTTAATAGTCATGTAATTTTGATCCAATAAAAAACTAAATTATTTTAACAATAATATTACTACTACTTATTTTTTTTATCATAACTTTTATTTTATCAGTGATTTTATATAATAATTTATTTTTAATAAATATCATACCTTTTTCTTGATTAATAATAATATTATTAATATATAATAATTTTTTAGGTATAAAAGCATATGCTCCATTTTCAATTAATCTTACTTTTATTCCAATAAATATAATATCAATAATTTCCGCTTGAAAAATTTTATTACGAATTTCTATATTTTTAAAATATTCTGAATATAAAAAATTAGATAAATCTTTTTTTACTTGTTTGTTTAAATAACGTTGATAATTCATATTTATATATATATCTTTTAAAGGTTTTTCGATATTACTTGTTTCACTTATAATAGATTTAATTAATCTATGATTTATAATATCTCCAAATTTCCGTATAGGAGATGTCCAAGTAGCATATCTTTTTAAACCTAAAGCAAAATGAGGACCAGGATTAATATTAAATAAAGTAATTAATTGATATTTTTTTATTTTATTTAAAATAAATTGTAAATTTAAATCATGTAATTTTTGATATACTGTTTTATATCCTTTTAAAGTTTTTAAAAAAGATGCATCATAATTTATATTATATTCATTTAATAATTTAATAATTTTATTAATTTTATTATTATTAAATCCATAATATGTATTATATATACCAAAACCTAAATTTTTATATAACATTTCAGCAGCACATATATTAGCAGCTATCATAATTTCTTCAATTATTTTATGAGCAATTCTCTTTTTTTCCATTAATATATTTATTATATTTCCTTTATTCCCAAAAATAAATTTATAATTTATATTATCAAAACATACAATATTTTTATAACTCCACTGTTTACGGAATAAATAAAATTTATGTAAAAAAACAATTTGTTTCTTTATTTCATCATTTTTTGGTTCCCATATTCCTATTTTTTCTAACCAATTTGAAACATTATAATAATTTAATTTAGCTTTTGATTTTATCCAACCTAAAAAAAAACTAGTTTTTTTAGATAAAAAACCTTTGTGATTAATAATCATTTTACAAATTAAAACAGGTCTAATTTTTTTTGGATTTAAAGAACATAAATTTTCTGATAATAATTTTGGTAATAAAGGTACTGTTAAACCAGGTAAATAATTTGTAAACATTCTTTGAGATGCAATTTTATCTATTTTACTATCTTTTTTAATATAAGCAGAAGGATCTGCAATAGCTACATATACTAATAATTCTTTTGAAGACTTTTCTTCTATATATATAGCATCATCTATATCTTTTGTATCATGATTATCTATTGTAATAAAACATAATTTAGTCAAATCTATTCTAGAAATATTTTTATCTAAAAATTTTATTTTTTGACATAAATTATTATTAGGAACATCAATTGGAAGATTATAATTTAATAATAAATTCCACCATGGAGTTAAAAAATTATTATCCTGAGTAATTAATTTTGTTATTTCTGCTATAAATATAGAATTTCCTTTTAAAGGATGATTAATAATTTTAGCTATTACTTTATCTCCATTTTTAAAAATATTTTTTATGTCATTTTTTATAATACATTTAATAAAATTATTATATAAAAATTTCTTTTCTGGAATAATATAAATATTATTATTTTTTTTTTTAACGATACCTTTAAAAACATTTATACTTGATTTTAATAATTTAACTGGTATAACTTGTAATTTATTATTATGATTATGGTCATATTTTATATCAGCTAATATATAATCTCCTAACATTAAATTTTTTAAATAAGAACAAGATATATGATATACATAATTTTTATGTGTTTCTAAAATTCCTAATTTTTTATTTAATACTTTTACAATACCTTTAATTAAAGGTATTTTTTTTGAAAATTTTTTTTTAAGTTCCAACAGTAATTTATTGTTATAAAACATGATATAAATTTAAATTTTACGGAAAATGGTTTTATTTTAAAATAATTAAAAAGGAATATCATCATCAAAATCTAAAACATCTTCATTTTTTTTTATTAATGATTCATTATTATTTTCTTTTTCTAATAAATCAGAAATTTTTGTTTTTTCATTCCATTTATTTTGATTTTCTTTATCATTTTTGTCTTTTTTTAAAATATTAATTTTATGATTATTTTGTCGTGAATTTCCTAATATTTGCATAGTACCTCCTATACTTACAATTATTTCAGTTATATAATTATCTTGTCCATTTTGATTTTGCCATTTACGAGTTTGTAAAAACCCTTCAATATATACCTGAGAACCTTTTTTTAAATATTGATGAGAAATTTCTGCTAATTTTCCAAATATTATTATACGATGCCATTCAGTTTTTTCTCTATTTTCTCCTGTATTTTTATCTCTCCAACTATCTGAAGTTGCGACCATAATATTAACAACTGGATTTCCATTAGGCATATAACGTATTTCAGGATCTTTACCTAGATAACCAATTATAATTACTTTATTAATACCTCTTTTACCAGCCATTACTTATTTCCTTATATTAATAAAATTTTAGTATTTTAATCTTGTTTTTATATATATTATTACATAAAAAAAATTAAAAAAATATTTATTATTAATAATATATGTTATTAAATTATTTTTTAAATAAATGTTTAATAATAGAACGTAATTTTTTCATCGCATTTTTTTCTAATTGTCTAATACGTTCAGCTGATATATCATAATAATTTGCTAATTCACGTAAAGTAGTTTTTTTTTGATTTTTATTTAACCATCTCATATTAATTATATGACGACTACGATGATCTAATTTTGAAATAGCTATATATAGTTTATTTGAAATATATTTACTCCAATTATTTTTTTCAATTATATTTGCGAAATTAGAATTATGATCTTTAAGAAAAAAAAGTGAATGAAAATTTATGTTTTTAAAATTATTTTTTAAATTAATATTATCGCTCATATCTTGAGCTGACATACGTAGTTCCATTTCACATACATCTTTAATAGATACTCCTAGTTCTTTAGCAACTATTTTAATTTCATCTTGATTAAACCAACCTAATCTTTGTTTAGCTTTTCTTAAATTAAAAAATAATTTTCTTTGAGCTTTTGTAGTTGCTATTTTTACTATTCTCCAATTACGTAATACATATTCATGTATTTCAGCTTTTATCCAATGAATAGCAAAAGATACTAAACGAACACCTATTTCAGGATTAAATCTACGTACAGCTTTCATTAAACCTATATTACCTTCTTGAATAATATCAGCTTGTTGTAAACCATATCCAGAATAATACTTAGCTACGTGAATTACAAATCTTAAATGTGATAAAATTAATTTTTTAGCTGATTTAAGATCTCCATCATAATATAATTTTTCAGATAATTCTTTTTCTTCTTTAGAGGTTAACATTGGATAATTATTAGTAGTATAAATATAAGAATTTAACGTTCCTATAGGAACAGAAATTCTTAATTTAGAGGTAAATATATTTTTATACATTAAATCCTCCAAAAATTAAAAGATTAAAAATATAATTTTAACCTAATATAAATTTAAAATTAATAATTATTAATTTTCTGGAAAAATTTCTTTTATGAAATTTTTTGCATTAAATAAATATAAATCAGTAATTTTTTCACCAGTACCAAAATATCTTATTGGAATATTAAATTCATCTGCTAAAGAAAAAATAACACCACCTTTTGCAGTACCATCAGTTTTAGTCATAATAATACCTGTTATTCCTATATTATTATTAAATACCTTAACTTGATTAATAGAATTTTGACCAATATTAGCATCTAAAACTAACATAGTTTCATTAAGAATTCCGTTATTTTTTTTTATTACACGAACAATTTTTTTTAGTTCTTCCATTAAAGAAATATTATTTTGTAATCTTCCTGATGTATCTGCAATTAAAATATCTACTTTATTTTTTTTAGCTTCAGATATTGCGTCATAAATAATAGCAGAACTATCTTTTCTTTTTATATTTTTTGTAAAAAAACTACTACTTTTATTACTCCAAGAAAATAATTGTTCATGAGCACCAGCTCTAAAAGTATCTCCAGATGCTAAAAAAACAGATTTTCCTTGTTTACGAAAAAAATATGCCAACTTACCAATTGTTGTAGTTTTTCCTGATCCATTTACACCAATGATTAATATCACAAAAAGTTTTTTTTGATTGTTAATAATTAATGGAACTTCCACAGGAAGTAAAATTTTTAACATTTCAATTTTAATATATTTATATAATTGAGAAGAATTTTGTAATTTATTTAATTTTGCATATTTTTTAGTTAAATTAATAATTTTATTAGTAGTTTTTATACTTACATCAGAAATAATTAATGTTTCTTTTAATTTAGAAAATAGTTTTTCATCAATAACATATTTTTTTTTAAAAAGATTAATAATCTCTGTACCAATATTTTTACTTGTTTTAAATAATTTTTTTTTTAAATAACTGAAAAATCCTACTTTTTTTTTTTGATTATTTATAATTAAATTCTCTCTTTTTATTATTTTTTATCAAAATTCTTACATTATATAGTAAAAAATACTTGATATAATTAAATTATATTGTTATTAAACTAATATATCAAAATAAACTTTTAAAGTAATTAATATTTTTAATTTTTTTATATAAATTATGAAAAAAAAATTTTTTCCCAATAATATTAATATTATTTCAGGTCAATTAAAAGGTAAAAAGATAAATGTAATTAACAATAAAATATTAAGACCTACAATGAATTTTATTCGTCATAATCTATTTAATTGGATAATGAATGATATATATATGTCAAAATGTTTAGATTGTTATGCAGGTACTGGTATTTTAAGTTTTGAATCTTTATCTAGAAATGCTCATTCAGCTACTTTATTAGAAAATAATAAAAAAATATTTAAAGAATTAAAAAAAAATATTTTTTTATTAAAAATAAAAAATATTTTTTTATTTTATAAAAATACTTTAAATTTTTTATCACAAAAATCAATTATACAATATGATCTTATCTTTATAGATCCTCCTTTTTGTAAAAATAATATTTTATTACAAAAAACTTGTATATTATTAGAAAAAAATAATTGGTTAAAAAATAATTCTAAAATTTTTATTCAATATAAATCAGAAAGTAAAACATTTTCCTTACCAAAAAATTGGATAATATATAGAAAAAAAAAATTTGGTATTGCTAGATATCTTTTATGTAAAAAAATTTAGTTATAAATAATATTTATAATTTTTTTATTAAAAATAAATATGGTATTTTACATATTTTCTTATAAATTATATTATAATTCATAAAATAACAAAAATATTTAATATCTAAATTAACCAATTTATCATTAGTAATTATTAATAAAGTTTCATTTTTTTTCATATTAAGTGTAATTTTTTTAATAGTTATAATTGTTTGTGGACACTGCAATCCTTGTATATTTAAAACAAAATTTGCTTTTTTATAAAGATTATTTTTTTTAAACATATTTAATATATTATTAATAATAAATTTATATTAATTATTATATTATAATTAAAAATTTTTTTACGAATATTATAATTAAATTTATTATTTAATAATTTAAGGTTTATATTATGAATTTAGAAAAAAAAAAAAAAATAGCTATTGAGAATGCTATTATACAGATAGAAAATCAGTTTGGCAAAGGTTCTATTATGCGTTTAGGTGATAATAGGACTATGGATATAGAATCAATATCTACAGGATCAATATCTTTAGATTTAGCTTTAGGTATTGGTGGACTACCTATAGGTAGAATAGTAGAAATATATGGTCCTGAATCATCTGGTAAAACAACTTTAACATTACAAATTATTGCTCAGGCACAAAAATTAGGAAAAGTATGTGTTTTTATTGATGCAGAACATGCATTAGATCCTATTTATGCTAAAAAATTAAATGTTAACATTAATAAATTACTATGTTCTCAACCAGATACAGGAGAACAAGCATTGGAACTATGTGATTCATTAGCAAAATCAGGAGTCGTGGATGTTATTGTTGTAGATTCTGTAGCTGCATTAACTCCAAAAGCTGAAATAGAAGGAGAAATAGGGGATTCACATATAGGATTAGCTGCAAGAATGATGAGTCAAGCTATGCGTAAATTAGCAAGTAATTTAAAACAATCAAATACATTATTAATTTTTATAAATCAAATAAGAATGAAAATTGGAGTTTTATTTGGAAATCCTGAAGTAACTACAGGAGGAAATGCATTAAAATTCTATGCTTCTGTAAGATTAGATATTAGAAAAATAGGTAATGTTAAACATGGAGATGATATTATAGGTAATGAGACTAGAGTAAAAGTAGTTAAAAATAAAGTTGCAGTACCTTTTAAACAAGCTGAATTTCAAATTATATATGAACAAGGTATAAATATTTATGGAGAATTATTAGATTTAGGAGTAAAAAATAAAATTATTGAAAAATGTGGATCATGGTATAGTTATAAAAATGAAAAAATTGGACAAGGGAAAATAAATGCTATAAATTTTTTAAAAAATAATAAAACTAAATCTGATAAAATTGAAAAAAAAATACGAGAAATTTGTTTTAAAAAAGAACATAAATAAAATTTTTTATTTTATAAATTATTTTTAAAATATTACTAAAAATCTTATAAAGATCTTTCATATATGAAAAATAAAATAAATGTAAGTGAAATGTTTTTAAATTTTTTTCATAAAAAAAAACATAAGATAATAGAAAGTAGTTCATTAATACCATATGATGATACATCATTATTATTTACAAATGCAGGAATGAATCAATTTAAAAAATATTTTTTAGGATATAAAAAATCTCCTTATTCTAGAATTACTACTATACAAAAATGTATACGTGTAGGTGGAAAACATAATGATTTAAAAAATGTGGGTTTCACTAACAGACATCATACATTTTTTGAAATGTTAGGTAATTTTAGTTTTGGAGATTATTTTAAAAAAGAAGCTATTATTTTTGCATGGGAATTATTAACTGATTCTAAATGGTTTAATTTAGAAAAAGAAAAAATATTTATAACAGTTTATTATAAAGATATAGAAACATATAATATTTGGCATAGAAATATTGGAATATCTAAAAAAAAAATATTTTTAATTAAAGATAAAAATAATACTGTTTTTAATTCCGATAATTTTTGGCAGATGTCTGAAACTGGTCCTTGTGGACCCTCTACAGAAATTTTTTATGATCTAGGTAAAAAATTTAAAGGAAATATCCATAATTCTGGAGAACGTTTTCTTGAAATATGGAATATCGTTTTTATTCAATTTAATAAAAATTTAGATGGTAAACTAATTCCTTTATCTATAAAATCAGTTGATACTGGAATGGGATTAGAACGTATTAGTAGTATATTAGAAGGGGTAAATTCTAATTATAAAATAAGTATATTTCAAAAAATTATTAAAAATACAGCTAATATACTTAAAATTGAAGATTTAGAAAATAATTCATTAAAAGTTATAGCTGATCATATTAGATCTTCTACTTATTTAATATCAGAAAATATTATACCAAATAATGAAAAAAGAGGATATGTTTTAAGAAAAATTATAAGAAGAGCTATTAATCATGGTAAAATTTTAGGAGAGAATAAATTATTTTTTTATAAATTAGTAAAAATATATATTAATAATATTGATAATATGAAAGAAAAAATATTTTTAAATAAAAAATATAATGTGATTAAAAATATTATAAAAAAAGAAGAAAAAAATTTTAATGAAATTATTAGTAAAGGGGAAAAATTATTATATTTAGAAATTAAAAAATTTAAAAATAAATATTTATCAGGAAAACAAATGTTTTATTTATATGATACCTTTGGTTTATCACCTGAATTAATAAAAAATATATGTATAAAAAAAAATATAAATATTAATGAAAAAGAATTTATTCAATATATGAATATACAACGTGAAAAATCAAGAAAAGATAATATTTTTATAAAAAAAAATATATATTATAAAAATCAGGATTCAAAATTTAATGGATATGTTAATTTTTGTTCTTATAGTAAAATATTAAATATTTATCATAATAAAATTTTAATAGACAAAATAAATAAAGGAGATTCAGGAGAAATAATACTGGATATCACTCCTTTTTATGGAGAATCTGGAGGACAAATAGGAGATATAGGATATTTACAAAAAGATAAACAAAATATTTTTCAAGTAAATAAAACAAAAAAATTAGAAAATTTAATTATTCATAAAGGAAAAATGATATCAGGATCATTTAAAAAAAATGAAAATGTATATTCTAAAATAAATATAAAATATCGTATGATGTTAAGTAGAAATCATTCTGCAACACATTTATTACATGCTTGTTTACTCCAACTTTTTGGTAATATTATAAAACAAAAAGGATCTTTAATTACTGATAAATATTTAAGATTTGATTTTTTTTATAATTATAATTTAAAATTAAAAGATATTTTTAATATAGAAAAAATAGTTAATTATTATATATATAAAAATATACCTATAGAAATATATACTGAAAAAATAAAAGAAATAAAAAATAAAAATATGATAAGAACTGTTAATATTAAAAATATTTCAAAAGAATTATGTGGTGGAACACATGTATCTAAAACTCAAAAAATTGGTTTTTTTATAATTACAAAATTTTTAAATATTGCTAATGGAATAAAACGTATACATGCTATTACTCATGATATTGCATTAGAATATATACAAAAACAAAATGAAAATGTTAAATTTATTGCTAATTTATTTAAAATAAAAGAAAAAAATATAATTAAAAATATTTTATTATATAAAAAAAAATTTTATACATTACAAAATAATTTAAAAGAATTAGAAAAATATATTTCTTATCAAGAAGAAAAAAAATTATTAAAAAATAATATTTTAATAAACGATATTAATTTAATAATTAGTGGGATATATCATTTAAATCCAAAGATATTTAATTATATAATAAAAAATATTCTAAATAAATTTGAAAAAACAATAATAATATTATCTACTAAATGGGAAAAAAAAATATTTTTGATTATAAAAATTACTTTAAATATTAGTAATAATATAAATGCTATTGAAATTATAAAAAAAATTTTTGATAAAAATATTTGCAAAATAACTGGATGTGATAATATAGCACAAGCAAGTATTAATCTTAATAAAGATAAATATTATTTTTATTTATCTAAAATAAGAATATTTATTTTAAATAAAATAAATAAATTACATTAATATTAAACTTATTTTAATAATTTTAATAATTAATTAAAATATATAATTATAAAAAATAATATTTTTTATATATTACTTCTTTTAAGGAGAAAAGGATGCTTATTCTAACTCGCCGAGTAGGCGAAACACTTATGATAGGTGATGAAGTTATGGTAACAGTATTAGGAATAAAAGGAAATCAAGTTCGAATAGGTGTTAATGCTCCTAGAGAAATTTCTGTTCATCGTGAAGAAATATACCAACGTATACAAGCAGAAAAAGCGGAAAAAAATCAAAAAATAAGTTCATTAAAATAAAATTTTTAGAATTTTTCAAATTCTTAAAAATAATTAATTTGACATATTTTTTTTTAAAAGATAAAATATTCTTCTTTGTTGTTGGTGAGGTGGCCGAGTGGTTGAAGGCGCGCCCCTGCTAAGGGTGTATACAGTTATCCTGTATCGAGGGTTCGAATCTCTCTCTCACCGAAATTAATAAGAAAGCATCCGTAGCTCAGCGGATAGAGTACTCGGCTACGAACCGAATGGTCGGAGGTTCAAATCCTCCCGGATGCAAAATTTTATTAAAATAATTTAATAATAAAAATTTTTAGAAAAATTTTTTATTTTATTATTTTTAATATTCTTCGCGTAAGATGTTATTAATTTTAATTTTACTTAAAGTTTTTTTATCTACTCTTTTGACTATTATTGCACAATATAAATTATACTTACCATCTTTAGATGGTATAGTTCCTGGTACTACTACTGAATAACTAGGAATAGATCCATAATGAATTAATCCTGTTTCTCTATTATAAATTTTAGTACTTTTACCTATATATACTCCCATAGAAATTACTGATCCTTTTTTTATAATTACACCTTCCACTATTTCTGATCTTGCTCCTATAAAACAATTATTTTCTATAATAGTAGGATTAGATTGTATAGGTTCTAAAACACCTCCTATACCAACTCCTCCAGAAATATGAACATTATTTCCTATTTGTGCACAAGAACCTATTGTAGACCAAGTATCAATCATAGTTCCCTGACCTATAAAAGATCCTATATTAATAAAAGAAGGCATTAATACTGTATTTTTAGAAACAAAAGATCCATATCTTACTACAGTAGGAGGAACAACACGACATTCTAATATTTTAAAATTTTTTTTTTGAAAATTTTTATCAAATTTTAAAGGAATTTTATCATAAAAATTATTATAAGATCCTTCCAACAAAAAATTTTTATTAATTTTAAAATATAATAATATTGCTTTTTTAATCCATTGATTAGTTATCCATTTGTCTTGTATTTTTTCAGAAACTCTAATTAAACCTTTATCTAATAATTTAATTACTTTATTAATATTAAAAATTATTTTTTCATTTTTTAAAAAATTATTTTTTTTTTTATAATCCAAAAAATAATTTTCTATTATGTTTTCTAGATTTTTCATATAATTTTTTTAATTAAAAAAATTTTTTGTTATGTATATTTACAGAAACAATATCATTAATTTTAAATTTAAACAAATTATAATATTTTTAAATAAAAATTATTTACTATTTTTTAATAGATAAATTAATTTTTTTTCGTCTATAATTTTAATATTTAACTTATACGCTTTTTTTAATTTGGAACTTGCATTTTGTCCTAAAATTAGGATATTAGTTTTTTTATTAATATTTAAATTAATATTTGCACCTAATTTTTTTAATTTATTTATAAGATTTATTCTTGTTATAAAAAAAAATTTACCAGTAATAGATATATTTTTTTTTAAAAAATAATTTTTTTTTATATTTTTTTTAACATAAATAATATTTATTTTTTTTAATAAATTTTGAATAATATTTATATTATCTTTATTTTTAATAAAATTATATATATTTAATGATGTTTTAATACCAATTCCTGTAATATTACTTAATTCAATTAAATTAGTATTTAAAAATTTTTTTAATGTATAAAAAAATTGTGATAAACTAAGTGATGTAACTATTCCCACTTCTGGTATACCTAAAGAAAAAATAAATTTATCAAAAGATATTTGTTGTTTTCTTTGTAAATTTTGTACTATTTTATTAGTAGATTTAATTCCTAAATTATTTACTTTTTTTAAAATAAAATTATTTAAATTCATTAAATCTATAACATTTTTTATTAAATTATTATCTACTAATTTATCGATTAATTTATTTCCTATAAAACTAATATTCATAACATCTCTCGAAACAAAATGCTTTAAATATGCTTTCAATTGTGATTTACAAGATAATCCTGTATTACAATATAAAATATTATTTTCTTTTTTTTTTAGAATAGAGTTACAACTAGGACAATTTTTAGGTATTATAATATTTTTTATAAGATTAAAAGATTTTTTTTCATTTATTACATTTATTATTTTAGGTATAACATCTCCACATCTTTGAACAATTATAGTTTTTCCTATTTTTAAATTTAATTTTTTAATTTCATTAATATTATATAATGTTGCAGAACTGATATTAACTCCTGTAATATTAACTGTTTTAAATTTAGCAATTGGTATAATAATACCTGTACGTCCAACTTGAAAAATAATTTTTTGTAATAATGTTTTTTTTTCTTGTGGAGGAAATTTATATGCTATAGCCCATTTAGGAGCATGATTAGTACTTCCAATAATTTCTTGTATTTTTATATTATTTATTTTAATAACGATACCATCAATATTATAAGGTAGTAAATTTCTTTTTCTTTCAAAAATTTTATAAAATTCTTCAATTTCCAAATGATTAGAACAAATTTTTTTATATTTAGATACAGGAAACCCATATAATTTTAAATTATCTAATATTTCTTCTTGATTTAAAAATTTTTGTTCATTAATAAAACCTATTCCATAACTAAAAAAACTTAATAAATACATCATTTTATTATTTTTTTTATTTATTTTTAAAATACCTAAAGTTGCACTACGTGTATTACTAAATAATTTATGTTTTGATATTATTTTTTGATTTAATATATCAAAATTTTTTTTAGTTATAAATATTTCTCCTCTAACTTCAAATAATTTCGGAAAATGTTTTTTTTTCAAAAAATGAGGTATATTATTAATTCGAAATACTTTTTTTGTAATATCTTCTCCTATAATTCCATTACCTCTTGTTGCTCCTTTTATTAAAAAACCATTTTTATATAATAAATTAACAGCTATTCCATCATATTTTAATTCACAACAGAAATTTAATTTATTAATAATTTTTTTTAATGGACATAAAAATTTTTTTAATAAATTTTTTATATGAAAAACGTTATTTAATGATAACATCGGTTTTTTATGACGTATTTTTTGAAAAAATATTGATGATAAAGGTACACCAACTAATTGAGTTGGTGAATACTTATTTTTAAAATAGGGAAATAATTTCTCTAATTTTTTTAATTTTAATACTAAATTATCATATTGATAATCCAGAATATTTGAGTTATTTAATATATAATAACTATAATTATAGTTGGTAATTATTTTATGTAATTTAAGTATTTTTTTTTTATAAATGAAAATTTTATGTATTTTATATAAAATGTTTATTAATTTAATAATATAAAATTTAAAAATTTTATTTAATTTTTTTTTTCCATATAGTACCATTATTTGTATCTTCTAAAAGAATATTTTTATTTTTTAATTTATTTCTTATGTAATCTGCTTTTTTCCATAAATGATTATTACGAGCAATATTACGTTGTTTAATTAATTTTTCAATTTCATATCTATTATAATAATCATTTAAATTACCATTATTTTTTAAATAATCTTTAGGATTATAAAATAATAATCCTAAAATATTACCTAATTTTTTTAATTTTAATATAAAATAGTTAGCTATTAAATATTTTTTATTATTATTAGCAATATTAATTTTATGTGATATTTTAAATAATATACTATAAGCTCTAGGAGTATTAAAATCGTCATTCATAGCATTATAAAATTGATTTTCTAATGAAAAAAAATTAGTTTCTATATTTTTATAATTATATCTATAACTAATATTATACATAGAAATATACAATTTTTGTATAGCTAGTTCTGCTTGTTTTAATTTATCTTCACTATATATTATTGGACTACGATAATGAGTAATTGTTAAAAAATATCTAATAATTTCTTTATTATATTTTAATAATATATCTTTTATTTTAAAAGTATTATTTAAAGATTTAGACATTTTTTTATTTTTAGTAATTATCATCCCTGTATGAATCCAATAATTAACATAAAATGATTTATTAATACAAGAAGATTGTGCTAATTCATTCTCATGATGTGGAAAAATTAAATCATTTCCTCCACCATGTATATCAAAAAAATTACCTAAATATTTATGACTTAAAGTAGAACATTCTATATGCCAACCAGGCCTACCATACCCCCAAGGGGATATCCATCCTATATCTGATTTACAAGTTAATTTCCATAAAACAAAATCTTTATAGTTATTTTTAATAAAAATATTTTTAATTTTTTTATTTAATTTTAATAAATTTATTTTTTGTTTTGATAATATTCCATAATTTAAATATTTTTTAATAGAAAACATAATATCACCATTTTTAGCTATATAAGCACTATTATTAATTAATAAAATATTTATTATTTTTATAATATCATTAATGTGATCAGTTACTTTAGGTTCAAAATCTGGAATTAAGATATTTAATTTATTAAAATCTTGAGAAATTTTATTAATTATTTTTTTTGTAATATTATTAATATTTTGTTTTTTTTTCTTAGCTATATCTATGATTTTATCATCAATATCAGTAATATTTCTTACATATTTTGTTTTATAACCTAAGAATTTTAAATATCTAATAATAATATCGAATATAATAAATGTTCTTGCATGACCAATATGACAAATATCATATGGAGTTACACCACATACATAAATTTTTACTATTTTTTTATTTATAGGATAAAATTTTTTTTTTTTTTTACTTAATGTATTAAAAATTTTTAACATTTATTTTCTCACAATAATATTATATAAAAAATTTTACTAAATATTTTTTAAATATTTCTTTTATCATAATAACTAGAATAGTTATCAAAACGTGCAATTTGATTATTAAAAATTAATTTTATAGTTCCAATAGGACCATTTCTTTGTTTACCTATAATAATTTCAGCAATCCTATGTAAATTAGTGTTTTCATTATATACTTCATCTCTATAAATAAACATAATCAAATCAGCATCTTGTTCTATAGAACCAGATTCTCTTAAATCAGAATTCATAGGACGTTTATCAGATCTTTGTTCTAAAGATCTATTTAATTGAGATAAAGCTACTACAGGAACATGTAATTCTTTAGCTAGAGCTTTTAAAGAACGAGAAATTTCAGATATTTCTAATGTTCTATTAAAAGATAAATTAGGAACTTTAATTAATTGTAAATAATCTATCATTATTAAACATAATCCATTATGTTCTCTAAATATTCTCCTTGAACGTAATCTAATTTCTGTTGGTGTTAATTCAGAAGAATCATCAATATATATATTTTTTTTTTTTAATAAAATACCCATAGTAGTAGAAATTTTTTTCCAATCATCATCATTTAATTGCCCTGTTCTAATTTTACTTTGATGTACTCTAGAAAGAGATGCTAACATACGAATCATAATTTGATCACAAGGCATTTCTAAACTAAAAATTAATACAGGTTTATTTTGAGATATAGCTGTATATTCACAAATATTCATGGCAAGAGTTGATTTACCCATCGATGGACGTGCAGCAATTATAATAAGATCTGATTTTTGTAATCCTGCTGTTTTTTTATTTAATTCATGATAACCAGTATCTATACCTGTAACACCATTTTTAGGTGTTTTATAAAAAGATTCAATTTTAGATATTGTAACTTCTAAAATTTCTTCCAAATTTTTTGGTTTAGTATCTTTATTTAAACGTTTTTCTGCAATTTTAAATACACTAGATTCTGCAAAGTTTAATAAATCTTCACTAGTTCTTCCATTAGGATAATATCCTGCTTCTGCTATTTTATTTGCAGTAGATATTATTTCTCTAATAATAGCACGTTCATGAACAATATCTACGTAAGCACCTATATTAGATATACTTGGAATATTTTTTGATAATTCAGCTAAATATGCAAATCCTCCTATTTTATTTAGTTTATTTTTATTTTCTAAAGATTCAGAAAGTGTAATTAAATCAATAGGTTTTCCTAATTCTATTAAATAATACATTTCAGTAAAAATAATTTTATGTGATAAAATAAAAAAATCTTCTGTTATTATTTTTTCTATAATATTTTCCCATTGATTATTATCTAACATTAATCCTCCTAATATTGATTGTTCTGCTTCTAAAGAATAAGGAGGTATTTTTATTTTTTCAATTTGTAAATCTTTTTTTAATTTAAATTGTTTCATTAAATTATTTTTATACCATATTTAAATATAATTTTTTAATTTTATAAAATAATCTAAATAAAACATATTATTTTATTTTTATAAAAGATAATGCATTGGTTAAAACTTCCATTTTTTTAGAGTTAAGATAATTTTTTTTATTAAAAATAAATTTTTTAAATTTATGTAATCCATTAATACCTCGAAAAATATTTAATAAAGGAGTAATAATAGTTATCAAAGAAATCTTATTATTTAATTGTTTTTCTATATATGGAAACATTTCTTTTACTATTATTAAAGGATTTTGTGTAATAAATTTATTTTTACAATTATAAATATAATTATCTATTTTTGTTAAAATTATAGGATTTTTATAAACTTCACGACCAATCATAACTCCATCAACATATTTTAAATGTTTTTTAATATTTAATAAATTTTTAATTTCACCATTAATAGATATTTTTGTATTTGGAAATTCTTTTTTAATTTTATAAACAATTTTATAATTTAATTTTGGAATTATTAAATTTTTTTTAGTATTAATTTTATTGTACAGTAATGCTTTTCTGGCATGAATAATAAATCTTTGACAACCACTTTTTATAAGTAAATTAATAAAATCACATAAAAATGTATAACTACTACTATTATTAATACCAATTCTCATTTTAATTGTAATTGGTATTGAAACACTATCACTCATAGATTTTATACAATTTGATACTATATGTGGATATTCCATTAAACATGCACCAAAATTTCCTTTTTGAGATTTCAAAGAAGGACATCCTAAATTAAAATTAATTTCCTTATAACCTATTTTTTCTGCTTTTTTACAATATAAAGATAATAATTTTGGTTGATTACCAGCTAATTGTAATACTATATTATTTACATTATAATTTTCTAATAAAATTTTTTCATTATTTTTAATTTTATTAATATGTATCATTTCAGTATATAAAAGTGATTTTTTAGTTAATTGACGATAAAAATATCTACAATATTTATTTGTTTTTTTTAACATAGGAGCTACTTCAAATCTAAAATATGGAATATTTTTTTTCATGTTTATAATTAATTATATATAATATATAAAATAAGTATAAAAAAATTTTCTTTATTTATATAAATATTATTTTTAATACAGAAAATTTAATTATATGGATTTTTATTTTCTTGAAATTTTAAAATTATGATATTTCCTATACATTTTAATTTTTTATAGAAAAAATTTAATAAATAACGTTTATAGTTTTTGTTTAACTTTGTAACTTGACTACCATGTATTTTAAATATTAAAGGATTTTTTTTAATTTGACTTATATATTTTAATTTTATACGTCTTCCATTATATATTGGAGGTAGCACTAAATTAGTTGCTAAATATAAAATTTTCATAAGTTTTGAAGTATTATAAATTTTATTAGAAATATTATATATTTTATATATTATATTATAAATATAATTTATATTTTTAAGAAATTTAGCTGATATAGAAATAACAGGAAAAATATTAAATTTTACTTTTATAAGTTTTTTTAAATTATTAATATCATTTAATGTAATTAAATCTGATTTATTAATAATTAGAATTATAGATTTACCTTTAGAAATAATATTTTGTATTATCGATATATCTTTATTACAAAAAATTTTTTTTTCTCCATTAATAATATATAATATAATATCAGATTTTTTCATTGATTTATAAGATTCTAGAATTGAAAGCTTTTCTATTTTATTTTTAATTTGATTATTTTTTTTTATACCTGCTGTATCAATTAAAATAATATTTTTATGTATATTACTAAAATTATCAATTGGAATTGAAATACTTTCTCTTGTTGTTCCGGGAACATTACTAGTAACCATTCTTTTTTCATTAATAATATTATTAACTAAAGTAGATTTACCTACATTAGGTAGTCCTATAATAGCTAATTTTATTTTATTATTTTTTTTCTCCTTATGAAAAATTGATTCATTTATATAATGTTTATATATATAAATTTTTTTTATATATAAAAGTAATATTTTTTTTAATTTTACAATATCAATTTTTTTAATAAAATTAATTATATAAAAATCAATACCTAATAAGTAAAATTCTTGATCTAAAAAAACTTTATTTTTTATATTTAATAATATAATTATTTTTGTACCATATTTTCTTATTTTGTTAATAATTTGGTAATCTATAGTATTAAGCTTATTTCCTTTTATTATTAATAAAATTAAATCTGATTCTTGGATTGATTTTGATATTTGTTCTTTAATTAAAAAATCATTTTGATCATTTTTTTTGTTATAATTAGAATAACTTATTGTATCAACACAAATAAATTTAAAATTTTTAATTTTTGCATTATCATATTTTTTATCTATTGTAAAACCTGATATTTTATTAACTAAAGCAGTATATTTTTTTGTTAAAATATTATATAAAAAAGATTTTCCTACATTATTACCACCTAAAATAGAAATAATAGGATATTTAAATATCATTTTTTTATCTCTTAATTTAATTATATTATTTCAATTCTATATAAATAAATCTTATTATATATAGTTTGTATAATTAATTTATTTTTTATTAAAAAAATAAACCTAATTTTATATTTATCAATTTTTTTTTCTCCAACAAAATTACCTAATCTATAATTTATCCAATAAATAAATCCTTTTTTATTTGTAAAAAAAATATATTTTTTATAAAAAAATAAATTATCTATTGAATTTTTTTGAAATTTATTTTGTTTCCAAATTAAATTACCATTATTTGCATTTAATGCATAAATTTCATTTTTAGAAGTTATTAAATAAATAATATTTTTATATATAATAAAATTTTTATGAGTAAAATATATTTTTTTCCAAATAATTTTTCCTGTACTTAAATCTAAAGCTACAAAATTTCCATTATAAGAGGATGCATAAACAATACCATTATATATAATAGGTTTTATATCAATATCATTAATATTAATAAAATCATCTTTATTATTAAATCTTAATAAATGTTGTTCCCAGACTAATGATCCATTAGTAATTATACGAGAACTAATTATACCATTATCACTTCCTATTATAACATTATTAAAAAAAATTACCGGAGTAGAAACACCTTTAATAGAAAATTTATTTGAATGACCTAAATTTACCGTCCATAAAATTTGTCCGTTATTTTTATTTAATCCTTGTAAAATATTATCTATATTATTTACTAATAAAATATCATTTTTAATAACAAAACTAGATAATATTTCATTAAAAACTTTTTGTTTCCAAATTATAGATTTATTTTTAATATTAAAAGCAAAAATTTCACCTTTTTTATTGCCTAAATATAAACAATTATTAGATATAATAGGTCCACTAGTGAAAAGATTATATTTACAATATGAAAAAATACAAAAATTTTTTATTAAATTAAAACTCCAAATAATTTTTCCTGTTTTTATACTTATACAATAGATTGTTCCATTTTCATTAGCTATATATAATAAGTTATTTTTATATATAGGATATAATTTTGTATAATTAATATTATTATTTTTTATTTTTTGTTTCCAAATTAATTTTAATTTTATTGTATCTAATTTAGATATTTGATATTTTTTTTTGTTAAAAAAGTAATTTTTTTTATATATACAAGATATAAAAGAAAAAGTAGAAAAAATAAATATTAAAATTATAAATTTTGATAACTTCATGTTTTACTCGTTATTTTAATTAAAAAAACAGTATTTAGTAACAAAAAATTTTATTCATGACATAATGAATATTATTATAAATATAACAAACTTTAATTTAAATATTTTTAAAAATTTTTTCTAATTTTAATATTAATTTATTTTCTGGTATAGTTACTTGTTTTTTAGAATATAAATTTTTAATTATAATTGAATTATTATTTATTTCTTTTAAACCTATTATAATTACAAAATGGGATTTATATTTAATTGCCTGAATAATTTGTTTTTTTAAATTTTTAAAAAGATAACTAGTTAATATTCTTAATTTTGGAAAATTTTTTCTAATTAATTCTCCAATAATTAAAATTTTTTTTAAAGTATAACTATTTTCCATTGGAATTAAGAAAATATCTATTAAAAAATCTGTATCTAATTTTATAGACTCAGTATTTTTGATTAATAAAATTAAACGTTCCATTCCAATAGCACATCCAACTCCGTTTTTATCTCTGTTAAAACTCATTTTATTAATTAATTTATCATATCTACCACCTCCACATATAGTTTTAGAAGTACCTAAATTATTAGTTTTCCATTCAAATACTATATCATTATAATAATCTAATCCTCTAACTAAATAATTATTTATAGTGAATTTTATATTCATAAAATTTAATATTTCACATAATTTTCTAAATGTATCTATACTTTTTTCATTAAGAAAATTTTTTAATTTAGGAGCATAATTTAATAATTTTTGAATATTTTTATTTTTAGCATCTAATATTCTTAATGGATTTCTATATATTTTTTGTTGATAACTAAAATCTAAAAATTTTAAATTTTTTTTAAAAAAGAATATTAATTCTGTTATATATTTTTGTCTATCTATTATAGAACCAATAGAATTAATTTCTAGAAAAATATTATTTGTAATATTTAATTTTTTCCATAAATTATTTGTTAAAATAATTATTTCAGCATCTATATAAGGAGATTTTAATCCAATTATTTCTATACCAATTTGATTAAATTGTCTATATCGTCCTTTTTGAGGTCTTTCATATCTAAACATTGGTCCATTATACCAAAAACGTCTATTGTTATAAAAAATATTATTTTCTATTATAGAACGTAGAAATCCTGTAGTTCCTTCTGGACGTAAAGTTAACGAATCTTTATTTTTATCAAATAAATTATACATTTCTTTTTCTATAATATCTGTGGATTCTCCAATAGTTTTCTTAAATAATTTACTTTTTTCTAAAATAGGTAATTTAATTTCTTGATAACCATAATTTTTTAAAGTATTTTTAATAATATTCTCAATATTTTCCCATAATAAAGTATCTGGAAATAAACAATCATGCATACCGTGAACAGCAGTAATTTTTTTTATCACTATAAAATACTCTTTTAATATAAATACTAATTTAAATTAAATTTTAAGTTATATTAATATTATTTAGTAAAATTTAATATATTTTAAAACATGAAATGAGAAAATAAATATTTTTATTTATTTTAATTTTTTATTTTTATAACTATAATAATGAATAAATATAATATATTATATTTATAATATATTAAAATATTAATATAATTGTATATAAAATTTATATAATGAATAATGATATTTATTGGATGAAATATACTTTAAAAGTAGCTATTTTAGCTAAAAACGCTGGAGAAATACCAGTTGGTGCTATTATTATTAAAAATAATAAAATTATTTCTTACGGTTATAATAATTCAATAAAAAAAAATGATCCTACAGCACATGCTGAAATAATAGCTTTAAGAAAAGCAGGAAAGTTTTTAAAAAATTATAGGTTATTAAATACAACTATGTATGTAACATTAGAACCATGTTTAATGTGTTTTGGAGCCATAATTATTAGTAGAATTACTCGTCTAGTATTTAGTTCATATAATAAAAAATATAATGGAAAAAATTATAAACTAGGATCTTTTATAAATTTATTAAAAATTTATGATATTAATCATAAACTAAAAATTAGTTCTGGTATTTTAATTAACAAATCTACAAATATTATAAAAAATTTTTTTAATAAAAAAAGAAAAAACAATTTTTTAACAAAAAGGTTTATTAATTTTGAAAAAAAATTTAAAACATGATATAGAATTATTTAATTTAATAAATAAAGAAAAAATAAGACAAGAAGAAAATATTGAGTTAATAGCTTCTGAAAATTATGCATCTTTTAATACTATGTATGCACAAGGATCTCAATTAACTAATAAATATGCAGAAGGATATCCTAATAATAGGTATTATGGTGGGTGTAAATATATAGATAAAATAGAAAAATTAGCTATAAATAGAGCTAAAAAATTATTTAATGCAGATTATGTAAATGTACAACCACATTCAGGATCTCAAGCTAATTTTGCTGTATATTTAGCTTTATTAAATCCTGGAGATATTATTATGGGATTAAAAAATTCACATGGAGGACATTTAACACATGGATCTAAAGTAAATTTTTCAGGGAAAATTTATAAAAATATATCTTATAAAATTAATAAAGAGGGAATAATTGATTATGATTATTTATTATTTTTAGCAAAAAAATATAAACCAAAAATTATTGTTGGAGGATTTTCTTCATATTCTAGAATATGTGATTGGGAGAAAATGAGAAACATTGCTGATTTAGTAGGATCATATTTTTTAGTAGATATTTCACATATTATTGGATTAATTATTGCAAAAATATATCCAAATCCATTATTTTATGCACATGTAGTAACAAGCACAACACATAAAACATTATCAGGTCCTAGAGGAGGTATTATTTTATCTACAAAAAAAAATAAACATCTATTTAAAAAATTTGATAAAGCAGTATTTCCAGGTATACAAGGAGGACCATTAATGCATGTAATAGCTGCTAAAGCAGTAGCATTTAAAGAAGCATTAACACCAAAATTTATTACATATCAAAAACAAGTATTAAAAAATGCAAAATTAATGGTAAAAATATTTAAAAAATATAACTATAAAATAGTATCAAATAATACAGATAGTCACTTATTTATAATAGATTTAACAAATAAAAAAATAACTGGTATAGAAGCAGAAAAATTATTAGAAAAATATAATATTATAGTAAATAAAAATAGTATTCCTGATGATATAAATCCTCCTAATATTACTTCTGGGATAAGAATAGGAACTCCTGCAATTACAAAAAGAGGTTTTAAAGAGAAAGAAATATTATTATTATCTAATTATATAATTAATATTATAAATAAAAAAAATATATATATTAAAAACATAAAAGATAATATAATTAAATTATGTAAATTATTTCCTGTATATAAAAAATAAAATTTTATTTTATCAAAAATATTTTTTATATTTTAAAATTTATTTTTAAATAAGGTATATTTTTATGACAAAAAATTATTCTGTTTTTCTTTGTGTTACAGACGGGGTAGAAGATATAGAAACAGTTTCTTCTATAGATATATTAACTAGAAGTAATATCAATGTTATATTAGTAAGTACAAATAATAAATACAAAATATCATGTGCACATGGTACTAATATTATAAGTAATATTTTTTTAAAAGAATTAAAAGATGATTTAAATATAAAAGCAATTTTACTTCCTGGTGGTTTAAAAGCATCAAAACATTTTAGTAAAAATCTTCTTTTATTAAAATATTTAAAAAAATTTAAAAAAACTAAAAGAATAATTGGTGCAATATGTGCATCTCCTGCAATAGTTATTGCTTCTAATAATATTTTTCCTACAGCAAAAATGACTGGATATTTAAATTTTAAATCTTTAATACCAAAATATCAATGGTCAAAATATCCAATTTTTTGGGATGATAAACATAAATTATTAACAGCTCAAAGTGTTAAATATGCTATTGAATTTAATTTAAAATTAGTAAAAATTATTTTAGGAGAAAAAATTTCTTTAAAAATTGAAAGAGAATTATAATTATTTTTTTAAATTTAATTTAAAAAAATTAATTTAAAATTATAATATAAAAAATATTTTAAATTCTTAATTTATTTGCTATTTTATCTAATACACCATTAATAAATTTATAACTATTATCAACTCCACCAAAACTTTTTGCTAAATAAATACTCTCATTTATAACAACTTTATATGGTACATCTAAACGATTTATTAATTCATATAATGATATACGTAAAATTGCTTTTTCAATTTGTCCTAATTCAAATAATTTACGAGATAAAAATGGTTTCATTACATTATCTAAATAAATACTATTAACTATTACACCATTAATTAAATCATTAAAATAATCAATATCAATATTTTTAATATCTTGTATAGACTCATTTAAAAAATAATATTGTATATCATGAAAATTATTCTTTGATAATTGCCAAGAATATATAGCCTGTAAAGCATACTTTCTTGCTTGATATCTATCTGTAAATTTCACTTAATTTCCTTTATATTTTTATTTAATAATTTTATTGATTTAAATATATTAATCATTTCTAATAAAGTTAAAGCAGCTTCAGTACCTCTATTTCCTATTTTTATTCCAGATCTTTCTATTGCTTGTTCAATATTATTTGTTGTTAAAATACTAAAAGAAACTGGAATATTATTTTTAACTGATAAATTAGATATTTGGAAACAAACTTCTTTTGATAAATATTTAAAATGAGGTGTTTTACCTTTTATAATAGTTCCAATAGCTATTATACCATCATAAAATTTTTTTTGTATTAATAATTGAATTACTGATGCTATTTCATAGCTTCCAGGTACCCAACATATAGTTATATTTTTTTTTTGTACCATTCCTATTCTTTGTAGGGTATCTATAGTAGCACATAATAAATTTTTATTTATAAATGTATTAAATCTTGATACAACAATAGCTATTGTTGCATTAGATGCCATAATATTTTCATCTATTATTTTCATAGTTATAATATCCTTTATATTTTTTATATTTAAAAATTATTTTACAGGTCTTAATATTAATTTTAAGTCTGGTCCTATTCTTTTTATTTTTGTAAAATAAAAATTTGGTACATCAATAATATTTACATATTTTTTAATATTACATAAATTTAATGCAATATTTCCAAATAATTTTGGTGTTAAATATAAAATTAACTCATCTATTAAATTATAATTAATTAAAAATCCTGATAAAATACTACCAGCTTCAATTAAAATATTATTAATACCCTTTTTTCCTAATATTTTAAATAAGTTTTTTAAATTAAAATAACCATTTATTTTAGGAATAATAATTTGTTTTACGTAATTAGGCCATTTTTCTAAAGTATATTTAGATTTTATTAAAAATATTTTTCCTGGATTAATTATAATATTATCATTAGGTTTTATTTTATTTAATCTATCTAAAATAATACGAATAGGTTGTCTTAAAAATTTTTTAGGATAAATTTTTTTAATATGATAATTTAATTTACTCCATTTAACTAATAAAGTAGAATTATCTTGTAGAACAGTTTTACTTGTACTTAAAATAGCTGAATTTTTTGCTCTTAATTCCTGTACATCTTTTCTAGCAATTTTTGATGATATCCATTTACTATTACCATTAAATAATGCAATTTTACCATCTAAAGAAGATGCCAGTTTTAATTGTATCCAAGGAATACCCTTATTCATTCTATTAAAAAAACCTTTATTAATAGATTTAGCTTCTTGAGATAAAATATTTTTTGTAATTAGAATTCCTTTTAATTGTAATAATTTTAAACTTTTACCATTAATTTTAGGATTAGGATCTTTAGTTGCTACTACTATACGTTTTATTTGAGCATTAATTAATGCATGACAACAAGAAGGTGTTAAATTTGAATAATTACAAGGTTCTAACGTTAGATAAACCGTTGATCCTTTAGTATTTTTTCCAGCCATCCTTAACGCATTAATTTCTGCATGAGATTCTCCTGTTCTAAAATGATATCCTTGACCTATAATTTTTTTATTTTTTACAATAATACAACCTACATTAGGATTAGGAGTAGTAGTAAAAATACCTAATTTAGCTAATTTAATTGCACGTAACATATAAAATTTATCTATTAAATACATAATAAACCTTAAAATATAAATTAAAATAATAATTTTTTAATAAAATATTTTAATAATTATAAATTTTAATTTTAATTTTGATAATTTCATATTATAAATATTATTAACATAAAATTAAATAAAAATTTACAAAAATTAATTAATTATTAATATTACTATATATAAAAATAATTTTTTAAAATTGTAAAATATTACAAATAAATTATTTAATAAAATTTTTAAGAGATGATATTTATATGAAAAAAAAAATTATTCTTTTTGATACTACATTACGTGATGGAGAACAATCATTAACATTTAATTTAAATACTAAAGAAAAAATAAAAATCGCAATAGCATTAGAAAATATGGGTATTGATATTATTGAAGTAGGTTTTCCTATTTCTTCTCCAAAAGATTATAAAACGTCTAAAAAAATATCACAAATTATAAAAAATAGTAAATTATGTGGTTTAGCACGATGTAAAGAAAAAGATATAGATATGGTATATAAATCTTTAAAAAAAGCTAAAAATTTTAGAATTCATATTTTTTTAGCAACTTCTCCCATACATATTATTACAAAATTAAAAACAAATTTAAATGAAGTTATAGAAAAAATAGTATTTATGATAAAATATGCTCGTAAATATACTGATGATATTGAATTTTCTTGCGAAGATGCTAGTAGAACTCCCATTAATAATTTATGTCTAATTGTAAAAAAAGCAATTAAAGCTGGAGCTACAACTATTAATATTCCAGATACAGTAGGTTATACTTTTCCTCAAGAATATTACAATATTATTTCTACTTTAAAAAATAAAGTAGATAATATCGATAAATGTATTCTTTCAGTACATACTCATAATGATTTAGGAATGGCCGTAGGAAATGCAATTACAGCTATAAATGCAGGTGCTAAACAAATAGAAGGAACAATTAATGGAATAGGAGAAAGAGCTGGAAATTGTGCTTTAGAAGAAGTCATTATGGCATTATATACAAGAAAAAAAAATATGAATTATTATAATAATATTAATTATAATAAAATATATATTACAAGTAAAATAGTAAGTGAAATTTGTGATATTCCTTTATCTATAAATAAAGCTATTGTAGGAAAAAATGCTTTTTCCCATTCTTCTGGAATTCATCAAGATGGTATGATAAAAAATAAAAAAACATATGAAATTTTAGATCCAAAAATTATTGGTTTAAAAAAAACTGAATTTAATTTAACAGCAAAATCAGGTAGAGCAGCTGTAAAATATCACATGGAATTAATGGGATATAAAAAATATGAATATGATATTAATAAATTATATAATAATTTTATTAAATTAGCTGATAAAAAAAGACAAATATTTAATTATGATTTAGAATCATTAGCTTTTAATAATAAAGTAGATAATTATGTTGAATTTTATTCATTAATATATTTTAATATACAATCAAATTCTAATATATCTATTGCAACTATACAATTAAAATGTGGTAAATTAATTGAATTAAAAGCAGCAACCGGATTAGGTCCTATAGATGCAATATATAAAGCTATAATGAAGATTATAAATTATGATATAAAATTAATTAAATATAAATTAATTACTAAAAATAATATTAAAAAATTAATAGGACAAGTTAATATTAAATTAAAATATAGAGAAAAAATTTTTAATGGAATTGGTTTATCTAAAAATATAATAAAAGCTTTTATTATTGCATTAATTAATAGTGTTAATAACATTTGGAGATTTCAACAAATAAAAAAAAATATATTAAAACAGAAATAAATTTTAAAATTATTGAGGAATTACTATGTCTAATATATTTACAATAGCTGTTTTACCAGGAGATGGTATTGGACCAGAAGTAATGAAACAAACAATAAAAATATTAGAAAAAATTGAAAAATATTTAAATACAAAAATTGTAATCAATGAATATGCTGTTGGTGGTAAAGCTATTAATAAATATGGTAATCCTTTACCTAAAAAAACGTTACATGGTTGTGAAAATTCTAATGCTATTTTATTTGGATCTGTTGGAGGACCAGAATGGGATCATTTATCTTTAAATAAAAGACCAGAAAAAGGTGCATTATTGAAATTAAGAAAACATTTTAATTTATTTGCTAATATACGTCCTACATTTTTTTATAAAAATTTAAATTCTTTAAGTCCTATAAAAGAAAAAATTTTAAATAAAGGATTTGATATTATTTGTATTCGAGAATTAACTGGTGGAATATATTTTGGTTTACCTAATGGAAGAAAAGGAAAAGGAATTAATGAATATGCATTTGATACAGAAATTTATTCAAGATTTGAAATAGAAAGAATAGCACATATTGCTTTTAATATAGCTTTAAAAAGAAAAAAAAAAATTTGTTCTGTTGATAAAGCAAATGTGTTAAATACTTCCATATTATGGAGAGAAGTTATAGTAAATATGTCTAAACAATATCCATTAGTAAAATTAGAACATATGTATATTGATAATATTGTTATGCAATTAATGAAAAAACCTTCACAATTTGATATAATATTATGTCCGAATCTTTTTGGTGATATAATTTCTGATCAATGTGCTATGATTACAGGATCAGTAGGTAATCTACCTTCAGCTAGTTTTAATCAAAATTTTTTTGGATTATATGAACCTGCAGGTGGTTCTGCACCTGATATCGCTGGAAAAAATATAGCTAATCCTATTGCACAAATTTTATCACTATCAATGTTACTTGAATATTCTTTAAAAGATAAATATTCATCTCAAAAAATTAAGAATGCTATAAAAAAAACATTAGATCTAGGTTATAGAACTAAAGATTTATTAACTAATAGTATAAATGAAAAAATTGTTACAACAGATGATATGGGAACATTAATTATGGAATCTATTATATAGGATATAAATATGGGAAAAACATTATATGAAAAAATTTATAATAGACATATTATTTTAAATATAAGAAATAATACAAATCTATTATATATTGATAGACATTTTATACATGAAGTTACTTCACCACAAGCTTTCCAAAGTTTAAAAAATAAAAATAGAAAAGTTTATAAACCAAATAAAACATTTGCTACTATGGATCATAATGTATCAACTAAAATTAGAGATATTAAAGCATCGGGAAATATAGCACAAAAACAAATGGAGATACTTATACAAAACTGTAATGATTTTAAGATAAGACTATATGATATTTATCATCCTTTACAAGGAATAGTACATGTTATAGGTCCTGAACAAGGAATTACATTACCTGGTATGATTATTGTGTGTGGTGATTCACATACTTCTACCCATGGAGCTTTTGGTTCATTAGCTTTTGGAATAGGAACTACAGAAGTAGAACATGTTTTAGCAACACAAACTTTAAAACAAAATATTTCTAAAAACATGTTAATAAATATTAATGGAAGTATACCAAATAATATTACTGCTAAAGATATCATCTTATCAATAATAAAAAAAATAGGTATTAGTGGGGGTAATGGATATGTTATTGAATTTTCTGGAAATGTAATAAAAGAACTTAGTATGGAATCAAGAATGACAATCTGTAATATGTCTATTGAAATGGGAGCTAAATCAGGATTAATTGCACCTGATAACACTACTTTTTCATATTTAAAAAATAAAAAATTTTCACCTAAAAATAAATTATGGATACAAGCAGTAAAATATTGGAAAACTTTATATAGTGATGTAAATGCTAAATTTGATAAAATAATAAATATTAATATTTCAAATTTATCTCCTCAAATTACTTGGGGTACTAATCCAGAACAATCAATTAGTATAAATGAATATATACCTTTAATAAATTCTTATAAAGATAAAAATAAGAAAAAATTAGCAATTAAGGCTTTAAATTATATGAATTTATATGAAGGTAAAAAATTAATTAATTTAAAAATTAATAAAGTTTTTATTGGTTCTTGTACAAATTCTAGAATCGAAGATTTAAGATTAGCTGCTAAAATAGTTTTTGGTAAAAAAGTTTTTTCTAATGTTACAGCTATAGTAGTTCCCGGTTCTAATTTAGTCAAAAAACAAGCTGAACAAGAAGGATTAGATAAAATTTTTAAAAATTCTGGTTTTGAATGGAGATATCCTGGTTGTTCAATGTGTTTAGCAATGAATAATGATAAATTAAAACCTGGTGAAAGATGTGCTTCCACAAGTAATCGAAATTTCGAAGGACGTCAAGGAAAAAATAGTAGAACACATTTAGTTAGTCCTATTATGGCTGCAATAGCAGCTATATATGGTTGTTTTGTAGATATAAATAAAATTTTATAAAAAAATAAAAAATTATGAAAAAAAAATTTCAATATAATGGTATTATTGCACCATTAAATATTTCAAATATTGATACAGATGTTATTATACCTAAACAATTTTTACAAAAAAATGATAAAAAAGGATTTGGCAAATATCTTTTTAATGATTGGAGATATTTAGATAGTAATAATAAAATAATTAATCCAAGTTTTATTTTAAATAAAAAAGAATTCCAAAATTCAAAAATTTTACTAACTAAAGAAAATTTTGGTTGTGGATCTTCAAGAGAACATGCTCCATGGTCTTTATTAGATTTTGGTTTTCATACTATTATTGCATCTAGTTATGCAGATATATTTTATAGTAATGCAATTAATAATAAATTATTGTTAATAACTTTAGAAAAAGTAATAATTAATAAATTATTTTGTATTGTAAATAAATATCCTGGAATTAGTTGTAATATTAATTTAATTTCTAAAAAAATTAAAATAAATAATAAATTTTTTAGCTTTAATCTTAATAAAGAAATAATCAATTTTATTGTAAATGATTTAGATCAAATAGATTTAACTATGAAACATTCTAAAAAAATTTACATGTTTGAAAAAACATATTTTAATTTTTTTTAAAAATATAAGAAATTTATAAAATGCGTATAATTTTATTAGGACCTCCTGGAGTAGGTAAAGGAACTTATGCTAGATTTATATCTGAAAAATATAATTTACCTAATATTTCTATAGGAAATATATTAAGAAATTTTATTTTAAATAATAAAAATTCTTATTTAACTTCTAAAATAAAAAAATTCATTAATCAAGGAAAAATGGTTACTGATTCAGTTATAATTAAAATAATTAAAAAAAGATTACAAAATATAGATTGTAAACAAGGATTTTTATTAGATGGATTTCCTAGAAATATTTTACAAGCAAATATTTTAATAAAAGAAAGTATAAAAATTAATATTATTATTGAATTCTATATACCAAAAAATCAAATTATAAAAAGAATTTTAGGTAGAAAAATACATGAACCTTCAGGAAGAATATATCATAAGATATTAAATCCTCCAAAAATTAAAAATAGAGATGATATAACAGGAGAAAAATTAATAACTAGAATAGACGATAATATTATTACAATTAATAATCGTTTAAAAGAATATTTAATACAAACTAAACCATTAATTTATTTTTATAAAAAAAAATTATTTAAAAAAAATTTTTTTTATAAAAAAATAAATAATATGTCATCTATTTTAAATGTACAAAAAAAAATAAATAATTTTTTAAATTTAATTAAAGAAAATAAATAAAAAAAATTTAATTTTAATTAATTAAATTAATAATTAAATATTTATAAACATAATAATTTGTTTATTTATTTTAAATTTGTTATTATAAATAAATAATAAATATGAAAATGGGTTATGATCTAAATGTTCACCGGAAATATTGTAGCACTTATAACTCCAATGGATATTAAAGGTAACATTTGTAAAATAAGTTTAAAAAAACTTATTCAATATCATATTAATAGTGGTACAAAAGCAATTGTTGTCGTAGGAACAACAGGTGAATCAGCTACTTTAACATATAATGAACATATTAAGGTAATAATGTATGCATTAGATTATTCAGAAAATAAAATACCTATTATTGCTGGTACTGGATTTAATGCTACATCTAAAAGTATAGCAATGATTTCTATTCTTGAAAATTCTGGTATTATAGGATGTTTAAATGTTACGCCATATTATAATCGTCCAACACAAGAAGGTTTATATCAGCATTTTAAAAAAATTGCAAATAATACTAAATTACCACAATTATTATATAATGTTCCAATCAGAACTGGATGTGATTTGTTACCAGAAACAATTTATAAATTATCCAAAATTAAAAATATAGTGGGTATAAAAGAAGCTACAGGAGATTTGTCAAGAATAAATAAGATTAAAAATCTTATTAAAAAGAAGTTTTTTTTAATTAGTGGAGATGATAAAACTTCTTTTGAATTTATGCAATTAGGTGGAGATGGGGTTATATCAGTTACTGCAAATATTGCAGCTAAAATAATGAAGAAATTTTGTGACTATATAAAAGAAAAAAAATTTGATAAAGCAAAAAAAATTAATCAAGATTTAATTAAATTACATAATCAATTATTTATTGAATCTAATCCTATACCCGTAAAATGGGTTGCAAAAGAAATGGGATTAATAAATAATGATACAATGAGATTACCAATGACTCCACTTACTAAGTGTAATAAAAAAATTATTAAAATAACATTAAAAGAATTGAATTTAATATAAATTTTCAAGATTAGTTATTATTAACAAATATTTTTTTATATTATATAATATTGTAATTCTATTACTTTTAATTATTTTATTTTTATGATTAATTATTACTTTTTTAAAAAAAGTATCTATAGGATAATAAAGTTCTGATAAAATTAATAATATATTATAATATTGATAATTTTTAATTTGAAATTTTAAAATTTTAGATAATTTTTTGATATAATTGACTAAGATAATTTCTTCTTTTATCTTTAGTAAAGAATAATTAATTTGATAATTATAGTTAACGTATTTTTTATTTTTTAATAAAATTTTATTAATTCTTTTATTAATAAAAATTAATAAAATACTTTGTTTTTTTTCTACTTTAAAAAATTTATCTAAAGCTTTTATTTTATAATCTAAAATAATTAATTCATTAATTTTATAATTTAAAACAGAATAAATAATTTTTTTATTATAACCTAATGATAAATACCAGCTTTTACATCTGTTTTTTATAAAATTTATTATTTTTTCTAATACTTGTTTTTTATTATTAAAATTTTTTTTATATAAAAATAAACTCAAATAAATTAATTTATTTAAATTAATTTGTAATTTATTTTCTATAATAATACGTATAACATTTAATGTTATTATTTTTAAAGCAAAAGGATCTTTATTACCCGTTGGTAATAATGAAATACTAGCAATTCCTACTAAAGTATCTATTTTATCTGAAATAAATAAAATACAAGAAATAATATTTTTAGTAATTAAATAATTTTTTTGATATTTATATAATTCTTTAATAGCTTTTATTACATTTTTATTTTCTTGATTATATTTTGCATAATACATTCCTATAATACCTTGTAATTCAGGAAATTCATAAACCATTTGTGTCGCTAAATCACATTTAAATAATTTACTAGCTCTAACACAATATTTTATATTAACATTAAATATTTTTGCTAAATATTTAGATATTTGTTCTATACGAAGAGTTTTTTCAAATAAATTACCTAAACTTTTTTGAAAAATAATATTTTTTAATTTATTTAAATATACTTCTAATTTTATTTTTAAGTCATTTTCAAAAAAAAATTTAACATCTTTAAATTTTGATTTAAGAATTTGTTCATGACTATTTATAATCATTTTATAATTATTTGTTTCAATATTTATTAATACAATAAAATTAGATAATAAATGATTATTTTTATCATATAAAGGAATATATTTTTGACATTTTTCCATAACATATACTAATATTTCAGATGGTAAAAATAAAAATTTTTTATTAAATTTTCCTAATAATAAAATTGGCCATTCAACCATAGAAGTTAATTCTTCTAAAAAAATATTAGTTATCTTTGTATAACTATTTAAATTATTTGTGATTTTTTTAATTTTATTAATAATGATATTTTTACGCTTAATAAAATCAACTACTACTTTACCTTGTTCAAATAATAATTTTTCATAATCTAATGCATTTTTTAAGATTATTTTTTTTTTACACATAAATCTATGTCCTAAAATTATATTATTAGATTTAATATTTAATATATTTTTTCTAATATTTTTTTTATCTAAAACAAATACTAAATTTCTAATGGGTCTAATAAATTTAAAAATATCTTTATCCCAATACATAAAATTAGGAATAGAAGAAATTTTTTTTAAAGAATTTATAACCATTTTTGTTAATAAATTTTTAATATGTAATCCTTTTATTATTTTTTTATAAAAAACATAATTTTTTTTATAAAAAATATTTTTTATATCATGTATTTTTTGTTTTTTTATCCAAAATTGCACTTTATCAATTAAAAAAATATTTTTTTCATTAGAAATATAAGGACCTTTAATAATTTTAATAAAATTTTCTTGTATAACATTTAAATGAAATATTTGTATAGCAATTCTTCTTGAAGTTGCAAAACATTTTAGAATTTTATATTTAAAATTATTTTTTTTTAATTCATTTTCAAAATTTTTTTTAATTATTTTAGATATTTTTAATAAATAGATAGAAGGTATATCTTCTATTCCTATTTCTAGTAATAATGTATTTTTATTCATAATAATTATATTACCTAATTAATAATTTCTTATTTTATATAATTGTAATATTTTGTTACAATTAATTTTGTCATATTATGTAATTTTAAAATATATCTTTGTCTTTCCGTATGTGATAAAAAATGTCTTGATTCTAATAAATTAAAACAATGAGATGCTTTTAAAAGTTTATCATATGCTGGTAATATTAATGGTAATTTTAATTTTAATAAATAATTTATCTCTTTTTCGTAATGTTTAAAAGAATAAATAAGAAAATTTATATCTGCATATTTAAAATTATAAATAGATTGTTCTATTTCATTTTGTTTAAAAATATCACCGTAAGTAGTATAAGAACTTTTATTCTCACTCCAAATTAAATCAAATATATTTTTTACATTTTGTAAATGCATACTTAACCTTTCTAAACCATAAGTAATTTCTCCAGTTATAGGATTACATATTAAGCCACCCATTTTTTGAAAATATGTAAATTGAGTTATTTCCATTCCATTTAACCATATTTCCCATCCAATACCATAAGCACCTAAAGTAGGATTTTCCCAATTATCATTTATAAAACGAATATCATTATTTTGTAAATCTAATTTTAATTTTTCTAAAGATTTTAAATATAATTTTTGAATATTACTAGGAGGAGGTTTTATTATTACTTGGAATTGATAATATTGTTGTAATCTATTAGAACTTTTTCCATATCTCCCGTCTGCTGGTCGTCTTGATAATTGTATGTAAGCAATTTTTATAGGTTTTTTACCTATTGTATATAAACATGTCATAGGATGTGATGTTGCGGCACCAACCTCTGTATCAATAGGTTGAATTATATTACAACCTTGTTTTGACCAAAAATTTTGTAAAATAAATATCATTCCTTGAAATGTTTTTTCATTTAATTTTTTCATTTAATTTTTCATTTTTTTAAAATTAATTTAAAATTTAAATAATAATTTAATTATTATATATAATTTTTTATAAAAAAATATAAATTAAAATTTAACATATTTTTTATAGAATAAAAATTAATGTTAAAGTAATCTATTATTCTTAAAGTTTAAAAAATATTTATTTATAGTAAATTATAAAATTTTAATAGGAATAAAGTATAAATATGAGTAATATTTCTCAAAAAATATCTTTTAAAAAAAGTGAAAATGAATATAATAAATTAATAACAAAAGCAACAAATTTAGCAATATTATTATCTTTAACATTATTAATTTTAAAATTAATAGCTTGGTGGCAAACAAAATCGGTAAGTATGTTAGCTGCTTGTATGGATTCTTTAGTAGATATTATGTCTTCAACAATTAATTTATTAATTATATATTATTCTTTACAACCAGCGGATTTAGAACATACATTTGGTCATGGAAAAGCAGAATCATTATCTGCATTGGCACAAAGTATATTTATTTGTATAACAGCTATTTTTTTATTTTTAAATAGTTTAAAATATATATCTCATCCTGCAGAATTATATTATCCAATTATAGGTATATTAGTTATAATTATTTCATTTTTTTTAACTTTAATTTTAGTTATTTTTCAAAAAAAAGTAATTAAAAAAACAAACAGTCAAGCAACTCATGCTGACATGATTCATTATGAATCAGATATTTTAATTAATAGTGCTATTTTATTTGCTTTAATTTTAAATTTTTTTAATATTAAACAAGCTGATTCAATAATAGCATTAATTATAAGTTTATTTATTTTTTTTAATTCTTTTAAAGTAGGATATAAAGCAATACAATCTTTGTTAGATAAATCATTACCAGATAATGAAAAAAAAATAATAATAGATATAATAACTTCTTGGCCTAAAGTTATGGGTGCACATCAATTAAAAACAAGACAATCTGGTCCTACTCGTTTTATACAACTTCATTTAGTTTTAGAAGATAATTTACCTTTATTAGAATCGCATTCAATTTCAAAAAAAATAGAGAATGCTTTAAATAAAAAATTTCCTTACTCAGATATAATTATTCATCAAGATCCATATTCTATTGTATCTAAAAAGTATAAAGGATTTTTTAAAAAATAATTAAAATTCATATAATAATTATATATTATTGAGGTAATATAATATGATTCAGAAAATTGGTGTTCTTACTAGTGGAGGAGATTCTCCAGGAATGAATGCTGCTATAAGAGGTGTTGTTAGAACAGCAATAGTAAATAATATCGAAGTTTTTGGTATATGTAATGGTTACTTAGGTTTATATAATAATAATATTATAAAATTAAATAGACATAGTGTTTCTGATATTATAAATAGAGGAGGAACTTTTTTAGGTTCAGCTCGTTTTCCTAAATTTAAAGATAAAAAAATACGTTCTATTGCTATAAATAATATGAAAAAACACGGTATTAACGCATTAGTTGTAATAGGAGGTGATGGAACATATATGGGGGCTAAATTATTAACAGAAATGGGATTTCCATGTATAGGGATTCCAGGTACTATTGATAATGATGTAGTAGGAACTGATTATAGTATAGGTTATTTTACAGCTTTAGAAACTATTGTACAAGCTATTGATAGATTAAGAGATACATCTACTTCACATCAAAGAATATCTATTGTAGAAATTATGGGAAGAAAATGTGGTGATTTAACTTTATCAGCAGCAATTGCTGGAGGTTGTGAATTTTTTGTTCTACCAGAAATTAATTATAATAAAAATGATTTAGTAAAAGAAATAAAATTAGGTATAGCTAGAGGGAAAAAACATGCAATAGTATTGATTACAGAATTTATTTGTGATATTAATAAATTAGCTAAATATATTGAAACTAGAATTAAACGTGAAACTAGAACTACAGTTTTAGGACATATACAAAGAGGTGGTTCTCCAGTTGCATTTGATCGTATTTTAGCATCTCGTATGGGTAATTATTCTGTTGAATTATTATTTAAAGGTTATGGAGGTAGATGTATAGGAGTACAAAATGATAAAATGGTTCACCATGATATTATTGATGCTATTTTAAACATGAAAAAAATTTTTAAGAAAGATTTATTAGATACAGCTAAAAAATTATTTTAATATAAAATTAATAAATTATAAATAGAGATATATATGAATAATATTCACTTCTTTAAAAGAATAAATACAGGAAAAAAATTTAGTAGAAAATTACGAATTAATAATAAGTTTCCAGCTATTATTTATGGTAAAAAAATGAAAGAAATACCAATTTTTATTAATAATAGTGAAATAATAAATATTAATTTTAAAAATTTTTTTGAAAAAAAATTTAAATTAATAAATGAAAAGAATGAAATTTTTAAAGTAAAAATTATGGATATTCAATATCATCCTTATAAAACTACTAAAATTTATCACATAGATTTTTTATTTATTTAATAAGAAATTTTAATTATTAAATCATTTTTTTTAAATAAGAAAATTATATTTCTAATATATCTTGCATATTATATATACCTTTTTGTTTATTACTTATCCAAATAGCTGCTTGTATAGCTCCTTTAGCAAAGGATATTCTATTTGATGCTTTATGTGTTAGTTCTATTTGTTCTCCTATAAAAGAAAATAAAATATTATGTTCACCATATAAATCAGCTGCTCTAATAGAATGAAAATTAATTTTTTTTATAACATTATTTTTTTTTAAAACATGTAATATAATATCTTTTATAGATAACGCAGTACCAGATGGTAAATCTACTTTATTTTTATGATGTTTTTCGATTATATCTATATCTAGATCTTTTTGTTTATTTTTACAAAAAATTTCAGTTATATTTTCTATTATTTTAAATAAAATATTAATTCCCTGACTAAAATTAGAAGATAAAACAACCGCTATTTTTTTTGATATTTCTTTTATTATTATTTTTTGTTCGTTATTAAAACCAGTTGTTCCAATAACAATTTTTTTATTATATTTTTTACATATATTAATATTTTTTATTGTAGAATATGGATTTGTAAAATCTATTAAAACATCAAATTTATTAATAATATTCATTATATTATAATCTATTTTTATAAAATTTGATTTATATAAAATTTTATTTAATAAATTTAATTTTGTTTTTTTTTCTAAAAGACAACTTAATAAAATATTATTTTGTTCTTCATTATTTAAAACTTTTAATATACTTTGTCCCATACGTCCATTAATACCCGATATTGCTAAACGAATCTGATTATTTTTCATAATAAAAAACCTATTATATTATTTTATTGTGATATGTAATAATTAATCATTAAAATAAATATACCAATAAATATTAAAATATCTGCAATATTAAAAATTGGCAAATGATAACTATAAATATGTAAATCTATAAAATCTATTACAAAACCATAATTAATCCTATTAATTATATTACCTAATAATCCACTAATTATAAAATTATAAGATAATGAATTATCTTTATATCTTATACAAAAAAAAATTATAATTAAAATAATAATATTTATTATTAAAAAAATATTATTAAAATAATTATTTTTAAAAAGACCTAAAATTATTCCATAATTTTGTAAATAAATAAAATTTAAATAAGATTTAACATAATAACAATTATATAATTTTATATTATTAATAATATAATTTTTACTAATAATATCTATTGTAACTAATATAATTATATTAAATATATTTAATAAATTAATTTTTTTAAGAAAATTATCAAATAAATAAACGTTTTTCACCATTTCCTAATGTATTTAATTTACAACGATCACAAATATCATCAAAAATATTTTTAGTATAATACCAACATCGTTTACATTTTGAATATTTAGATTTTATAACTTTAAATTTTTTTATTAATTTTATACTAAATTTTTCTGCATATTTAAAATATCTAATTTTAGATACTAGTAATAAAAAACGTAATTCTTTACCTAATAAAATTAATTTTTTATAAATATCATGATTTACATACACAGTAATATCAGCTTCTAAAGAACTTTTTATAATTTTTTTATTTCTAGCATATTCAATAATTTTATTTATTTCATTTTTAAAAATAAAAATATCATTCCAATAATCATTATTCATTAAAGATTTTGATGATAAATAAAATAATTTAGAATACCATTCTTCTGTAAAAATATATTTTTTTCTTAATCCAGGTATATAATTCCAAATTTCATGTGCTGTAAAAGAAAGTATCGGAGATATCCATCTAACTAATGATTCAATAATCATATATAGACTTGTTTGACAACTTAATCTTTCTATACTCTTTTTTTTAAATGTATATTGTCTATCTTTAATAAGATCTAAATATATAGAACCTAAATCTATAGAACAAAATTGCATAATTTCTTGAATAACATTTTGTATGTTATAATTTTTATAAAAATAAATAATTTTTTTTTGAACCATTTTAGTTTTATGGATAATCCATTTATCTAAAATTAACATTTGTTCTTCTTTTATTATATCTTTTACAGGTATAAAATCATATAAGTTAGATAATAAAAATCTTGCTGTATTACGAATACGTCTATAAATTTCTGTAATTCTTTGTAAGATATTTTTAGAAATACTTACTTCATTATAATAATCTGTAGATGCTACCCATAATCTTAGAATATCACTACCTAAAATATTAACTATATTTTGTGGTTTAATAATATTTCCTAAAGATTTAGACATTTTTTTCCCTTTATCATCTACGGTAAATCCATGACTAATAACTTTTTTATAAGGAGAAATTTTATCTATAGCTGCAGAAATAATTAAAGAAGAAATAAACCATCCTCTATATTGATCTGTTCCTTCTAAATATATATCAACTTGTTTTTTATATAATCCATTTATTTTTTTTATAATAACATTATAACTAGATCCAGAATCAAACCAAACATCTAAAATATCAGTAACTTTTTCATAAAAGATAGCATCTTTACCTAAAAATTTTTTAATATCTAAATCCCACCATTCTTGTATTCCTTTTTTTTCTACCATACATGCTATTTTTTTTATAAATTCTATAGAATTAATATGTATTTTTTGTGTTTTTTTATTAATAAATAAAGGAATTGGAATACCCCAAGTCCTTTGTCTAGATATACACCAATCAGGTCGTTTTTCTAACATATTAAACATTCTATTAAATCCCCAATCAGGAATCCATTTTACTTTTTTTATTAATTTTTTTGTTAATTCTCTAATATTATTTTGATCCATACTAATAAACCATTGTGGTGTAGAAATATAAATTATTGGTATTTTATGACGCCAGCAATATGGATATTGATGTGTATAATCTTCTAATAAAAATAATGAATTTTTTTTTTCTAAAATTATTTTAATTATTTTTTCTGAAAAAAAAATATTTTTTCCATCTAATTCAGGATGTATATTTTTTATAAAAAATCCTTTTTTATCAATAATATTTTTATCTAAACATTTTATATTTTTTTTATTGCATATATTATAATCTTCTAATCCATGATTAGGAGCCATATGTACAATACCTGTTCCAGATTTTTCTGAAACATTATTACTAGTAATTATATACGAAATATTATTATTAATAGGATTTTTTGCTTTAATATTATTTTTAATAAAATTTTTACCTTTTATTTCTCCTATAATTTCCCAATTTTTAATTTTAGCTTTTAACATAATTGTGCTAACTAAATTTTTTGCTATTATAATAATATTTTCATCAATTTTAATAAATTGATAATAAATTTTAGGATTTAAAGCAAGAGCTTTATTAGCTGGTATAGTCCAAGGTGTAGTTGTCCATATTAAAAATGAAATATTATAATTTTTAATTTCTTTATTTAAAATTTTATCTAAAAATTTTGTATTAATAATTTTAAATTTAATATAAAAAGTTAGTGATGTTTTATTAATATAATCAACTTCAGCTTCAGCTAAAGAAGAAAGACATTTTGTACACCAATATACAGGTTTTTTCCCTTTATATATATGTTTATTTTTTATCATTTGTCCTAAAGTACGAATAATATTTGCTTCAGTTTTAAAATCCATAGTTAAATATGAATTTTCCCAATCAGCAATTATTCCTAATCTAATAAAATCTTTTTTTTGTTGAATAATTTGTTTTAAAGCATAATTTCTACACTCAATTCTAAATTGTCTTTTAGAAATTTTTTTATTTTTTAATATTTCTTCTACTTTTTGTTCTATAGGTAATCCATGACAATCCCAACCAGGTATAAATATAGTATAATATCCATCCATGTTTTTAGATTTAATAATAATATCTTTTAAAATTTTATTAAAAGCATGTCCAATATGGATATTTCCATTAGCGTATGGAGGACCATCATGCAAAATAAATTTTTTTTTATTTTTTTTACTATTTAATATTAATTTATATAAATTATCTTTTTTCCATTGTTTTAATATAATTAATTCATTTATTACCAAATTAGCTTTCATTGGAAATTTTGTTTTTGGTAAATTTAAATCAAATTGATTTTTCATTCTAATCATCTTTAAATATTTTATATTTTAAAAATTATGTTTTAATATTATTTATATTAATTAATAAATAATATAAATTTTTATTTAATAAAAAAATTAATAAATACAAAATTAATTTTATTTATATAAAGATATTATATATAATACTATATTATGTAAATATATAATTTTTATAAAATGTTAATAAATAAATTAGAAATTTAAAGGTTTTTTATATGGCAAATACAAAATCATCTAAAAAAAGAATTTTAAAATCTGAAAAAAAAAGAAAATATAATATTAATTATCGTTCTATGTTACGTACTTTTATTAAAAAAGTTAATAATGCTATATCTAATAAAAATATAAAATTATCCCAGAAAATATTTAAAATAACACAATCTATTTTAGATAGACAAGTACAAAAAGGGTTAATTCATAAAAATAAAGCATCTCGTTATAAATCTAAATTATATAACAAAATTATGAATATTACTTAATTATTATTAATTTTTATATATTAAAATAATGAAAAATAAATTAATTAATGAACCGATAATTTTAACTAAAAGAGCTTTAAAAAAAATAAAAAAATTATTTTATAATAATAAAAATGTTAATTTTAGAATATTTATTATAGGAGGAGGATGTAGTGGATTTAAATATGATTTTATGTTAGATAAAAAAATAAAAAAAAATGATATTATCACAAATACATTAGGAATAAATATTGTAATAGATAAAATAAGTATTCAATATTTATACGGGAGTGTAATTGATTATATTGAAAATATTGAAGAATCTAAATTCATTATTAAAAATTTACGTATGAAAAATACATGTAGTTGTGGTTCTTCATTTGATATTTAATATAAAAATATAGATTTTAAAAAAAGGATAAAAATTTATGTCTAATACAAAATTAGTATTATTACGTCATGGACAAAGTGAGTGGAATAAAAAAAATTTATTTACTGGTTGGCGTGATATTAAATTATCAAAAGAGGGAAAAATTGAAGCAATACAAGCAGGAAAAATGTTAAATAACTTTAATTTTAAATTTGATTATGCTTATACTTCTGTATTAAAAAGAGCAATATATACTTTATGGTTTGTTTTAAAAGAATTAAACCAATTATGGATTCCTGTAAAAAAAACATGGAGATTAAATGAAAGACATTATGGATCTTTACAAGGAATGAATAAAAAACAAATTTTAAAAAAATTTGGAAAAGAACAAGTTCAAAAATGGCGTCGTAGTTTTACTACTCAACCACCATTATTATCAATAGATGATCCTAAATGGGAAAGATTTGATTCTAAATATGCAAAATTAGATGATTATCAATTACCTTTATCAGAAAGTTTATCTACGACTTTAAAAAGAGTAATTTATATATGGAAAAATGATATATCACCTAAAATTATAAATGGAGAACGTATTCTTATTGTTGCACATGGAAATTCATTAAGAGCTCTAGTTAAATATATAGAAAATATCAATGATAAAGATATTGTAAATTTAAATATACCTACTGGTAGTCCTATTATTTTCGAATTTAATAATCAATTAAAATTTCAAAAAAAATATTATTTAAATGATATATAAATTATATTTAATTTCTTAATTTAGTTTGTATAACTGTTGCTGCTATTGTATAGATTATGTCTTCTACTGAAGAACCTCTTGATAAATCATTAATTGGCTGATTAATACCTTGTAATATAGGTCCTATAGAAACAGTATCAGATGTTCTTTGTACAGCTTTATAAGTAGTATTTCCAGTATTAAGATCTGGAAAAATAATAATATTAGCATTACCAGCAACTAAAGAATATGGTGCTTTATGTTTTCCAATTTTTTCTATTACAGCAGCATCATATTGTAATGGACCATCTATCATTAATGTAGGAAATTTATTTTTTACTAGTTCAGTTGCTTTACGTACTTTTTCTACTTCTATACCTTTACTAGAATTACCTGTAGCATATGAAATCATTGCTATTTTAGGAGAAGTTATATTAAATATTTTACTAGTTTCCCAAGATTGTATTGCAATTTCTGCTAATTGTTTATAATTAGGATTAGGATTAATAGCACAATCACCATATATTAATATATTTTTAGGTAATAACATTATAAATATTGATGAGATTATAGAAAATCTTGGTAAATTTTTAATAATTTGTAATGCAGGTTTAATAGTATTAGCAGTTGTAGTATTAGCTCCAGAAACTATACCATCAACTTCTTTTTGTTTTAACATCATAGCAGATAAAACCATATTATCTTTTAATAATTTTATTGCTTCTACTTCATTTAATGATTTATGTTTTCTTATATACATTAATTTTTCTATATAATTATTCCTAATAGAATCAGGATCAATAATATTAATATTAGTTAAATTTAGATTATATATTTTAGCTATTTTATAAATTTTATCTTTTTTACCTAAAAGAATACAATTAACAATATTTTTTTGAGAACATATTGAAGCAGCTTGAAGAATACGTATTTCATCACCTTCTGGTAATAAAATAGTTTTTTTTAATTTACTGGCTTTTTCTATTAAATTATATTTAAAAATATATGGAGATATATAAAATTTATAATTTTTATTTTTTTTTAAAAAAAATTTTTCTGGAATATATGGTGAAATATATTTAATAATATTAAATATTAATTTATTATCATATATAGGAAAGGAATATTTGTAAATATTTTGTAATTTTGAATATATATCATAGATGTTATTTTTTATATATAAAATAGTTATTTTATTAATTTTAGCAAGTTTTATAATTTTTGAAAAAAAATAATTGGTATTATTAACTAATGTAATATCAGTAAATAATATACTATTACAAAAAATATTTTTAGATATTATATTATAAATTTTTTTTATACTTTCTATATCATTTATAGAAATGATAAATAAAGATTTATTAAAAAAATTTTTTTTTATAAAAAAAAATTTATTAAAGAACAAAATATATTTAATCCTATTATATACAATATTAATTGTACTACATTTTAAATAATTACAAATATATTTTAAATTAATTCCAAATATAAAATTTTTTAACCATGGAATACATACTATATTATCATTTAATGATATCAATGTATTATGAATAATTTTTTTATTTTTTAATTTATTTTCTTTAAATATATTTAAATTATAAAAAAAAGGATTATAATTTTGATCATCATATACTTCTTTAATAAAAAAAGAAATTTTTTTTATATTGTAATTAAATAAATTATTTTTAAATAAAATATTAATTTTAGATTTAATTTTTTTTAAAGTCTCATTTTTTAAAAATATAGATGTAATAAATATTATTTCTGGATTAAAAATATTTGCTATATCACAATTTAATTTAAATAAAAATTGTTCTATATATATAGAATGCATACCTTCTATAAAAAAAATATCTGTATTATTTATATTTTGAAAATAATTTTTAATTATATCATTTATAATATTGTTATATTTAATAGTATTATTAAATAAATTAATATCATTTATTTTTAAAGAATTTATTAATTTAATATTAGGATAATATTTTTTTAAAATAGAATTAGTATGGTTAAAATTATATTTTTCTATTTGAGAAATTGGTTTAAAAAATTTACATTTTAATTTTTTATTTTGTATATTATTTAATAATCCTAAGTTTATACTAGTAAAAAAATGTTCATCTATATTTAGAGGTATAGACATAATTACTTTTTTTAGCATAATTGTTTACCTTTTTTCATTTTATAAATTTTATTAAATTAATCTTGTTAATTATTAATAATTTTAAATGTATCTTGTGCAATCATAAGTTCTTCATTTGTAGGTATAACTAGTATTGGAATACTATTTACAGTATTAATTAAACCAGATTTACCATGTATCATTTTATTATTTAATTTTTTATCAAGAAAAATATTTAAAATTTTTAATTTTTTTATTGTTTTTTCTCTTATTAAAATACTATTTTCTCCTATTCCTCCTGTAAAAATAATTGCATTAATTTTTTTTTTTATTAAAATACTATAAGAAGCTATATATTTAGATAAATAATGTATAAATATTTTAATAGCTTTTTTTATTTCTAGATTTTTTAAATAATTTTCTTCAAGATATCTAAAATCACTGGTTATATTTGTTAAACCTAACATACCTGATTTTTCAGTTAAAATTTTATAAATTTTATCTATATTAATAGATAATTGTTTATTCATATAAAAAATAATTGCAGGATCAATATTACCACATCTTGTCCCCATTACTAAACCTTCTAAAGGAGTTAACCCCATAGAAGTATCAATACTTTTACCATTATTTATAACAGTTACAGAAGACCCATTACCTAAATGACATGAAATACAATTAAATATATTAAAAGGTATATTTAACATTTTAGCAGCTATCATAGATACATATTTATGACTTGTACCGTGAGCTCCATAACGACGTATTTTATATTTTTTATAAAGTTTTATAGGTAAAGCATATAAAAACGATGTTTCAGGTATTGTCTGATGAAAAGCTGTGTCAAATACAGCAACTTGCTTATTTTTTAATTTAGGTAAAAGTTTTATTATTTCTTTAATACCTATTAACTGAATAGGATTATGTAAAGGAGCAAAAATTGATGCTTTTTCTATTGCTTTAATAACTTTTTGATTAATTATTACAGAATGTGTAAATTTTTCTCCTCCATGAACTATACGATGACCTACTGCTATTATATTATTATATAATAATGTATTTTTTTTTAAAACTTTTTCTACTAAATAATTCAATACTATTTTATGATTAGTTTTTTTATTAAATTTTACTTTTTTTTTAATATTTTTAGTATTCCATTTAATATAAGAATTCTTATTTTGAAAACATTCAGCTAAACCATAAAATAATACTTCTTTTTTTAAAGGGTTTATAATTGAAAATTTTAAAGAAGAACTACCACAATTAATAACAAATACTAATTTTTTTAACATATATTTTCCTAAAAAAGTATTATATAATTATTAATGTATTATTTTATTATATATAAAAAATAATATATATATATATTATTTTTTAATATAATATATATTATTTTTTGGGATTAAAAATAAAAATAATATATACATAATTTTTAATATAAGTTATTATAAATAATAATATGGCGCATTGGCAGAATGGTTTATGCAGAGGATTGCAAATCCTTTTATTTCGGTTCAACTCCGGAATGCGCCTTTTTAAATATTTAAGAATTTTGCCCAGATGGTGGAATTGGTAGACACAAGGGACTTAAAATCCCTCGGCATGTTATTGCTGTGCGGGTTCAATTCCCGCTCTGGGTATAAAATATATTACTAAAAATATTTATACTTTTGTAAAATATTATGAAAATAAATAAATACTAATGGTTTTTGTTTAATCAAAATATCATTATATAAATCTTTATCAAAATTATTTAAAGAATATAAAAAAAATAAAATAATAAAACATCCTTTACAAAATCCAAAAAATAATCCTAATATTTTATTAAATATATTTAAATTATAATATTTTATTTTTTTATTTACATAATTATTAATTATATACCCTAATGATAAAGATAATATAAATGATATAAGGAATAAAAAAATTTTTTTAAAATACAAATTATTAATTATTGTATTTTTTATATAAAATAAATGATAAAAATATTTTTTAGATAAATAAAACGATATAAACCAAATTAATATCGTTAATATTTCTTTTATAAAACCTCTAAAAAAACTAAATAATGAAGATAATATTATTATTAATATAAATAAATAATCAATCATAAACATATTTTTTTTTATATTTAAAATTATAATTAAGTTATTTTATCTTTTTAATGTTCAAAAGAATATAAAAATTTTTAATATTCAAATAATTTTATTTTTTTTAAATAAGAATTTTATTTTAGAATAAAATTCTATATTTTTATATATTTTTATTTTAAAATAATAAAAAATATTATTTTATTTAAAAAAATAATATTAATAATTAAATTAATTTTTTTAAAAAAATATATGAATTCCAATTAAAATAAGGAATACAAAAATGTTTTGGATATTCAACTTCTACTAAAAATAATCCATCTGGTTTAACTGTTGCAGCAGCTTTAGTTCTATCTTTAGTTTTAATTAATTCTAATATCCAATTTTCTTCTTTTTTCCCTAGTCCTATTTCTAATAAATTACCTACAATATTTCTAACCATATGATATAAAAAAGCATTTGCTTTTATATCAATTAAAATATAGTTGCCATATTTTTTAATATTACAATTAATAATTTTACGAAAAGAAGATATATTTTGTTTATTACTAGATTTAAAAGAAGTAAAATCATGTTCTCCTAATAGATATTTTATTGCATTTTTCATTTTTATAATATTTAAATTATATTTGTATGAAGTAACTAAACCATTTAAAACAGCTGATCTATATGAATTATTATATATAATATAAAAATACCTACGTGATAATGCACTAAATCTTGCATGAAATTCTTTTTTTACTGATATTAACCAATTTATAACTATGTCTTTTGGTAAAAGACTATTAATCCCTAAAATCCAAGATTTTTTTTTTCTAAAAATATTTGTTTCAAAATGAATAACTTGTCCTAAACTATGAACACCTATATCAGTTCTACCCGCACAAATAATTTTTACATTATGATTAGCAATTTTTGAAATAGCATTTTCAACACATTCTTGTATAGTTTTTTGATAATATATTTTTTGTTTTTGCCATCCATAATAATTTTTACCATTATATTCAACTCCTAATGCAAACTTATATTTTTTTTGAGATTCAATTTTTATCATTATTTTATTTATACCTACATATTTTTTCAAAATTTTATTTTACTAAAATTTTAGTTACATTTTTTTTAAAATTATATAAAATAACATTTTTAATAAACATTATTTAATCATTTTTGATAATCTTAATTATAAAAAATATAATATATACTTATATATGAGTAAAATATAATGAAAATACGTAAAAAAATTAACAAAAAAATTAATCAAATTACAAAATTAATTATTACCATACTTACAATATATTCTACAATAATATATGCTCATGAAAATATATTCAATATTTTACCGCAACCAAGTATTGGTGCTAAATCATATATTTTAATAGATTATAATACAGGAGTTATTTTAACAGAAAAAAATAGTGATGAATTTCATAAACCAGCTAGTCTTGCAAAAATTATGACTAGTTATGTAATCTCTCAAGCTATATCAAAAGGAAATATACATCGTCATGATGATGTTGTTGTTAGTAAGAATTCTTGGGCAACAGGTAATGAAGAATTTAATGGATCTTCATTAATGTTTCTACAAATTGGAGATCATATTTCTGTAGAAAATTTAATAAAAGGAATTATTTTACAATCAGGAAATGATGCTTGTGTAGCTATAGCAGAATATATATCTGGAAATCAAGAAAAATTTGTAAATTTAATGAATTTTTATGCAAAAAAAATAGGATTAAAAAATACTTGTTTTAAAAATGTTCATGGATTAGATGAATCTGGACAATATACTACAGCAAAAGATATGGCTATTATGGGAAAAGTATTAATTCGTGATTTTCCTTATGAATATTCTATTTATAAACAAAAAAGTTTTACTTTTAATCATATTTTTCAAAAAAATCGTAATTTATTATTATGGGATAATACTTTAAATGTAGATGGTATTAAAACAGGGCATACTGAAAATGCTGGCTATAATATTATAGCTTCTGCCACAAAAAATAACATGAGATTAATTGTTGTTATTTTAGGTGATAAAACAGAACAAGATAGAAGGAAAAATAGTAAAAAATTATTAAATTGGGGTTTTGAAACTTTTCGTACAATTAATCCTATAAAAAAAAATCAAAAAATTGCATCTATCCCTATTTTATATGGAAAATATAGTTCTGTAAGAGTAGGAATTAAAAATAATGTTTATTTAACAATTCTTAAAAATCAGGAAAAAAAAATAAAAATTTTATATCATATTAAAAATAATAAAATATTAGCTCCAATATACAAAAATCAAGTATTAGGTAGTATGACTTTTATAATTAATAATCATATAATTGGAAAATATTCATTAGTTTCTTTAGAAAATGTTTCAAAAGGAAATATTTTTATTTGTTTACTAGATTATATAAGATTATTAATAAGTAAATGGATTCATCAATAAAAATAATTTTTAATAGTTATTATTATGTATAAAAAAAATTTTATCATACGAAATTTAGGAATAGAACCTTGGTATATAACCTATAAGAAAATGAATAATTTTAATTTAAAAAGATATGATAATACATTAGATGAAATATGGTTAGTTGAACATACTCCTGTTTTTACTCAAGGTAAAACATATAATATTTCAGATATTTTATATTATTATCATGATATACCAATATTTAATACTGATAGAGGAGGTAAAATTACTTATCATGCTCCAGGACAACAAATTATGTATATTTTAATTAATTTAAAAAGAAGAAAAATAAATATTAAAAATTTAATATTTATTTTAGAAGAAACAGTAAAAAATATTTTATCATATTTTAAAATTATTCCTGATACTTATCATTTTAATCCTGGTGTATATATTAATAATGAAAAAATAGCATCTATAGGAATTAAAATTTCAAAAGGATGTTCTACACATGGTATAGCATTTAATATAAATATGGATTTATTACCTTTTAAATACATTAAACCATGTGGCTTCAAAAAATTAAAAATGACTCAATTAAAAAATTTTATTCCAAATATAAAAATATTTAAAATTAAAAAATTATTAATAAAAGAATTTATTTTATTAATAAATAATTGTAGTAATTAATTTTAACTAAAATAGTTTTTTTAAAAAATTTTTACTTATAATATTAAATTATTTACTTTAAAATAATTCTTTATAATTATATGAAACAAAAATTTTTAAAAAAACCTGATTGGATAAAAATTAAATTTCCATTAAATAATAATAAAATTCAAAAAATTAAATCTATTTTAAAAAAAAACAAATTATATTCAGTTTGTGAAGAAGCATCTTGTCCTAATTTAATAAAATGTTTTGGAAAAGGACAAGTAACATTTATGATTTTGGGAAACATATGTACTCGAAATTGTCCATATTGTAATGTAATTCATGGTAGACCTATAACAAAATATAATAAAAATGAAGCATCTAATTTAGCAAATACTATTTCAAAATTAAATCTCAAATATGTTGTTATTACTTCTGTAAGTCGTGATGATTTACATGATGGAGGTGCTAAACAATTTGTTAATTGTATAAAAAAAATACGTGAAAAAAATTTTGATATTAAAATAGAAATTTTAGTACCAGATTTTAGAAATTGTATTGAAAAAGCTTTAAATATATTTAAGTATTCATTACCTGATGTTTTTAATCATAATATAGAAACAGTAAAAAATTTATATTATAAAATAAGACCTTTTGGTAAATATAAAAAGTCTTTAATATTATTAAAAAAGTTCAAAAATTTATTTCCAAAAATTATAACTAAATCTGGTCTAATGGTTGGACTAGGAGAAACAAATACAGAATTATATGATACTATATCAGATTTAAAATTTAATGGAGTTGATATTTTAACTATTGGACAATATTTACAACCTAGCAAAAAACATTTACCTGTATGTAAATATTATAGTTTACAAGAATTTATTAAAATTAAAGAAGAAGCTATAAAAATAGGTTTTAAAAAAGTAATGTGTGGCCCTTTTATACGTTCTTCTTATAATGCACAAAAAAATTATTTTAATTAAAATAATTTTATATAAAAAATTGCCTCTGAAAAAAAATAATTTTTATAAAATTATTTAAAATATTATTTTAAATTTAATTATAAATAGTTAAATATAAAAATTTTTAATCTTATCAGAGGCAAATATATATTAAACCTTTTTTTTGCTAATTAAATTAATTTAAAGTGCAACAACATTAGCAGCAGAAGGTCCTTTGGCTCCGTTAGTAATTTCAAATTCGACTCTTTGGCCTTCGGTTAATGTTTTAAAACCACTACTTTGAATTGCAGAAAAATGTACAAAAACATCCTTACTACCATCTTCAGGAGTAATGAAACCAAAGCCTTTAGATTCATTAAACCACTTAACGTTACCTTTAATCTTGGACATCAATTATTACCTTTACATAAAAATAGACACTAAAATTGTGTCATTTAAAAGTACATCAATTAATAGTTCATTTGTCTAGTGAAACAAATCAAAAAAGTGAGAAATATCGAATTTTTAAATATTTTTTAAGAAACTTATCTCAAATATTTATTATTTTTTCAAATTTATTAAATTTTATTGATAAAATAAATATTTTTTAAGATAAAATTTATGAATTTATTATTTGGTAAAAAAATATTAATTACTGGAATTTTAAATAAAAAATCTATTGCATATGGTATAGCCCAAGTTATGTATAAAAATAAAGCAAATTTAATTTTTACATATCAAGAAAAAAAAAATAAAAATAAAATAGAAAAATTAGTAAAAAAAATGACAAAATATCCAATTATAAAATGTAATGTATCAAAAGATAAAGATATTAAATTTTTATTTTTAAAAATATCTAAAATATGGAATAAATTTGATGGTTTTGTTTATGCTATAGCATTTGCATCTTTTAACACATTAAAAAATAATTTTATTAAAAATATTTCTCGTACAGAATTTCAAATATCTCATGATATTAGTTCTTATAGTTTATTAGGTATGATAAAAAAATGTTTACATTTACTTAATAGTAAATCTTCAATAATAGTTTTAACTTATTTAGGTGCACAAAAATTCATACCAAATTATAATATTATGGGATTAGCAAAAGCTTCATTAGAAGCTAATATTCGTTATATTGCATGTAATATTGGAAATAAAAATATAAGAATTAATGGTATTTCTCCTGCACCAATAAAAACTATTGCATCTTCAAAAATAAAAAATATTAATAATATAATAAAATTATATAAAAAAAATAGTCCTTTATCAGAAAAAATTACTATTAATCATATAGGTAATGTAGCTACTTTTTTAGCCTCCGATTTATCATTAGGAATTACAGGAGAAATAATTAATTTAGACTCTGGTTTTAGTATACAAATAATTGGAAATAATTAATAATTATAAATTATATTAATTTGATAAATATTTTAATAAATGATAATTTTAAAATTTAGTTAATATTAAATTTAATTTCGTATAAAATTATATATTTTTATAAAAAAGGATTAATTATGATAATTGGAGTATTAAAAGAAAAATATTTTAAAGAAAAAAGAATAGCAATAACACCTTCAAATATTAAAAAATTAATAAAATTAGGTTTTGAAGTATATATTGAAAAAGGAGCAGGAGATCTTTCTTATTTTAAAGATGAAGATTTTAAAAATGAAGGTGCAAAAATAGTAAATAATACAAAAATTTGGGAAGCAAATATAATAATTAAAATTCATCCACTTGATGAAAAAGAAAGTCAATTAATTAAAAAAAATAGTATATTAATTAGTTTTATTTGGCCTTATAAAAATAGTAAATTATTAAATATTTTAGCATTAAAAAATATAACTACAATTGCAATGGATACTGTTCCTAGAATTTCAAGAGCTCAATCTTTAGATGCTTTAAGTTCAATGAATAATTTAATTGGATATAGAAGTATTATAGAATCAGCATATTTATTAGGAAGGACTTTAAACGGTCAAATAACTGCTGCAGGAAAAGTTCTTCCTGCAAAAGTAATGGTAATTGGAGCAGGAGTAGCTGGTTTATCTGCTATTGGTACAGCAAAAAGTTTAGGAGCAATAGTTGTTGCTTTTGATAAAAAAAAAGAAGTGAAAGAACAAATTCATAGTATGGGTGCTGAATTTTTAGAATTAAAAAGTGAACAAGATAATAATGATGTTCATGAATATAAAACTATTTCATCAAAAAATAAAATACAATTAGAACAAGAATCTTTTAATAGTATAGTAAGTAAAACAGATATTATTATTACATCTGCAATTATTCCAAATAAAAAATCTCCTATTTTAATTACAAAAAAAATGATTGAAAAAATGAAACCAGGTAGTATTATTTTTGATCTTGCTATTGAAAATGGAGGTAATTGTGAATTAACACAGAAAAATAAAATGATTATAACTAATAATAATATTAAAATTTTAGGTTACACAAATTTACCAAGTAAATTATCATCACAAGCTTCTCAATTATATAGTACAAATATTATAAATTTATTAGATTTATTATCTAGAAATAATTTTGGAAAAATTAATATTAATTTAAAAGATGAAATTATTAGAAATATGACTATTATTTATAATAATAAAATTATTTGGCCTGCACCTATATCTTCTAAAAAAAAAAATGTAGAAAAAATAAATAATTTTATAAATATAAAAAAAAATTTAACTAAAAAAAAAAATACATATTTTTTAATGAATAAATATTTCTTATATACTTTAGGATTATTTTTTCTTTATTATATAACTAAATATATCCCTAGTGAAATTATTCCTCATTTTATAATTTTTTTATTATCTTGTATAATAGGATATTATGTAGTATGGAATGTAAGTCATAAATTACACACACCTTTAATGTCTGTAACAAATGCTATTTCTGGTATTATTGTTATTGGTTCTATATTACAAATTAGTAGTGATTATTTTACTATAATTATAATAGCTTTTTTTGGAATTTTATTGTCTAGTATCAATATTTTCGGAGGATTAACTATTACTCAACGTATGTTAAAAATGTTTAATAAAAATTAAGGAGAATATATAAATGTCTGATAGGTCATTAATTTTTACATATACTATATCAGCAATATTATTTATATTAAGTATTGCAAATCTTTCTAAACAAGAAACTTCTAGAAAAGGTAATTTGTTTGCCATTATTGGTATGATTATTGCTATTATTATAGCTATATTAAAATCAAAAATTAATAATATTGGTTATGTAATAACAGCAATTATTTGTGGAGCAATTATAGGAATTAATATATCTAAAAAAATTGATATGACTAAAATGCCTCAATTAATTGCAATATTACATAGTTTTGTTGGATTAACTGCAGTTCTTGTTGGTTTTAATAATTATTTATTATTGATATATAATAATATTATATTTAATAATAATAATAATATGCAATTAGTAGAAATATTTATTAGTATTTTTATAGGTTCAGTTACTTTAATAGGATCTATTATTGCTTTTAATAAATTATCTGGATTTATACAATCAAAAACTTTCAATATAAAATATAAAAATCAAATACATATTTTTTTATTATTAATATCATTTATATTAATGATTATTTTTTTAAAAATACATAATATTAAATTACAAATTTTATCCTTAGGATTAATGTTTTTAGTCTCATTATTATTTGGGTTTCATTTAATTATGAGTATTGGTGGAGCTGATATGCCTGTAGTTATATCTATGTTAAATTCTTATTCAGGATGGGCAGCTGCTTCTTCAGGATTTATGTTAACTAATGATTTATTAATTATAACCGGAGCTTTAGTAGGTTCTTCAGGAGCTATACTTTCATATTTAATGTGTAAAGGAATGAATAGATCTTTTCTTAATGTTTTACTTGGTGGAGGAGTAAAAAAAAATTTTGAACAAAATAATGATATTATTATTAATAAAAATACACAAGATTATAAAAATATATCTATTGGTAACACAGTAGAAATATTAAAAAGTTCTAATAGTGTTATTATTGTTCCTGGTTATGGATTAGCAGTATCTCAAGCACAATATCCACTTTCTACCATGATAAAAAAATTAGGTTCATTACATATTAATGTTAGATTTGCTATTCATCCAGTAGCAGGACGTTTACCTGGTCACATGAATGTTTTATTGGCAGAAGCTAATATTCCATATAATTTAGTATTAGAAATGGAAGAAATTAATAAAGATTTTACCGATACAGATACAGTATTAATAATTGGAGCTAATGATACAGTAAATCCATCTGCTCAAGAAGATGTTGATAGTCCAATATCTGGAATGCCTATATTAGAAGTATGGAAAGCTAACAATGTAATTATTTTAAAAAGAAGTATGAATAAGGGATATTCAGGAATTACTAATCCTTTATTCTATAAAGATAATAGTTATATGTTATTTGGTGATGCTAAAGATACAATAAACAAAATGTTAGAGATAATGTAAGAAAAAAGTTTACTCGTTGTATAAATTTAAATTAAATACTTGAGTAAACTTTATAAAAATTTAATAAATATAAAATTATTAATTAATTAATTTAATTAATTTTAAATAATTATTAATAATTATATGTTTTCCATGTATAATTAACATTTTACTTTTTTTAAATTTATTTAAAATACGACTAATTGTTTCTACTGTAAGTCCTAAATAATTACCAATATCACTTCTATTCATAGATAAATTAAATTCTTTTGGTGAATATCCTCTTATTTTAAATTTTTTAGATAAATCATATATAAATGTAGCTAATTTAATTTCTGCATTTTTTTTTAATAAAAGTGATATGAAATAATATCCTATTTTTATTTCTTTACTCATTAAATTAATAATTTTTTCCCCGAAAGAAGGTATTTTAAAAAAAATACTATTTAATAGTGATATAGGAATTTCACATAACATAGACGTTTCTAATGCTTTCGTAAAATTATGATAAATACCATTATTAATGGTATCTAATCCAATTAGATCACTTGTTAAATAAAATCTAATTATTTGTTCAGTTCCTTTTTTAGTAAAATTATAACTTTTTATAGTTCCTGATTTTACAGTAAATAAAGAATGCATTCTATCTTTAGATCGAAATAATATTTCTCCTTTTTTTATTAATTTTTTTCTTTTAATTATTTTAATAATTTTTTGAAATTCTAACTTATAAAGTTTATAAAAGATACATAATTTATGTGTAGAACAATTTTTACAATCAATAATATAATTTTTCAAATCTATATTTTTTATATTATATTTTTTTTCCAGAATCATTTTTTTACTCTCTTAAATATTAAAATAAAAAAAGATTATTATGAGTTAAAATATAATTAATTATTGAATAATTTTAAATTTTATTAATCGTATAAAAAATTTTGTTAATTATTTTACAAAATATTAAAATATTACAATCTTTTAATAGGAGAAGTAGCATATCTTTTTGCTGCATGTGCACCAGCACCTTTATTTTTATTTAAATTAATTGAATGATTAATTAATTTATTATTATAACAATTTGTAAAAGTATTTTGTATTTTTTTATTGCTCGATGATAGATAATACTTATACATTTTTTTTTTTGTTAATAAATAATTATTTTTTATTTTTATTTTAGATTGATGTTTACTTACAATATTAGAGATAATTGTGTTTTTTTTTAAAATGATATTTTTATGAGTATGTAATCTAATTTTATCTAGTACTATTTTATTAATTTTTATATGATTTTTAAATTTATCTAATTTTATTTTATTTTCTATAGATATAGAAATTTTAGATAAATTAATTTTTTTATTATCTATATTATCTACATTATGAATATTTTTTATATTTAAAATTTTTTTTAATCTAATATTATTTAAATTATGATTATTATTTTTATTATTAAGTAATAAATTATTATCTATTTTTTTTTGATTTTTTTCTATTTTTTTTAATCTAAAAATAGGAATAATTTTATCTTTATTAAAAAATATAATCTTATTTATTTTATTAAATTTTTTATTTACATAATTTTTTGGATAAGAAAAAAAAATTTTATTATAATAATTTAATATAACTTTATTTATAAAAAATTTTTTTTTAAAAAAAAATTTAATTATTTTTTTTATGTAAAAAAATTTTTCCCAGAAATTTTTTAAAAAACTAAAAAATTTGTACTTATTTATATTAATAAAATTAAATAATTTATTTATTTTTAAAAAAAAATAATTTCTTCTTTTTATTATTTTTTTATCATAAATACCAAAATTGTTATTTTTAACATTATGTTTTATTAAATTATTTTGAATAAATCTATTATTAAAATAATAATTATTATGTTTACTTAAATTTAGTTCATTAAGTTTACTTATAAAAGAATGAATAATTTTATTATCTTCACCATGTTGAATACGTAACACATAATAATTTGGTGTATTAAGTTTAGTATTAGGAATAATAAATATTCTAATTTTCCTATTTTCCATTGTATTAACTGCATCTTTTTTTTCATTTAATAAATAAAATGCTATTTGAATCGGTACTATTGCATATACTTCTTTTGTATTTTTTTTAAATGATTCTTCTTCTATTAATCTTAAAATAGATAAAGATAAAGATCTATTATCTCTTATAGTTCTATTACCTAAACATCTAGGACACAAATAATAACTAGATTCATTTAAAGAAGAACATAATCTTTGACGAGACATTTCTAATAAACCAAATTTTGAAATATGACCTATTTTTATTTTAGCTCGATCTTTACGTATTTTATATAGTAATCTTTTTTCTACAATTTTTTGATTTTTTAAAAAAGACATGTCTATAAAATCTATTACAATTAATCCACCTATATCTCTTAAACGTAATTGTCTAATAATTTCATCTGTAGCTTCTAAATTAATATTTAGTGCAGTTTCTTCTATATCAATTCCCTTAGTTGCTTTTGATGAATTTACATCAATCGATGTTAAAGCTTCAGTTGTATCTATAACAATAGAACCTCCTGAAGAAAGACATACCTTTCTTTGAAAAACTGTTTCTATTTGTGATTCTATTTGATAATAATGAAATAAAGGAATAATATTTTTATGCAATTTAATTTTATGATTTAAATCAAATCTTCCTAAGATATTAATATGTTTTTTTGCTAATTTTAATATTTTAGGATCATCAATTAAAATTTCATTTATATCTTGACATAAATTATCTCTTAAAGATCTAACAATTAAATTACTTTCTTCATGTATTAAAAATGGAGCTAACTTATTTTTAGCTTTTTTTTTTATTTTTTTCCAATGTTGTAATCTAAATTTTAAATCTGAAGTAAGTAATTTAATATTTTTACCTAATCCTGCTGTACGAATTATTAGACTCATATTATGAGGTAAATGTAATAATGATAAAATTTTTTTTAATTTTTTTCGATCTTCTCCAATAATTTTTTTAGATATTCCACTAGAATTTGATTTATTTGGCATTAAAATTAAATAACTTCCTATTAAATTAATAAATGTTGTTAATGATGCTCCTTTATCTCCTCTTTCTTCTTTATTTATTTGTACAATAATTTCTTTCCCAATTGGTAAAAAATCTTTAATATTTGTTTTATTATATATATTTTTATTATAATAATTAGGTAAATATTCTTCTGTAATTTCTTTTATTGGTAAAAAACCATGTTTATTTACTCCGTAATCTATAAAAATTGCTTCTAAACTTGGTTCAATACGTACAACTTTTCCTTTATATATATTAGATCTTTTTTTTTTATGATTAATATTTTCTATATTTAAATCATATAATTTTTGTCCATTTACTAGAGCAACACGTAATTCTTCATGTTGAGTAGCATTTATTAACATTCTTTTCATAATAACTTACTCATATATTTTTTATAAACTAATTAATATATATTAAATTTTAAAAACGGTATAATAAAAAATTGTATTTAATATTTTATGAATTATTTTTTATTGAAATTATTAATTATTAAAAAATAGTAAAATTATATTATAATTTTTTATAAATAATTAAAATTATTAAAATATGTTTTATAATAATTAATTATACTTTAATTTATTTATTAAAATTTTAATAAAATTATTTACTAGAGATAAATATTAACATAAAATTTTATTTTTAATAATAATTTTCTTTTAAATATATAATATATTATTATCTTTTATAAAAATTTTTAATTATATTAATAAAATTATTAATTTAATTTATAATAGTATGTATAAAATAATAAAAATGAAATTTATAACTGTTCCTTCAAATATTGATAAACAAAGAATAGATAATTTTATAATTAATAAATTTAAAAATGTTCCTAAAAGTATGATTTATCGTATGTTAAGACAGGGTAAAATAAAAGTTAATAAAAAAAAAATTTTACCAAATTTTAAAATAAAATCTCAAGATATAATCAAAATTCCTTTTATATATATTAATAAAATTAATCCTATTAAACATAATTTAAGTTTAGAAAAAAAAATATTTTTTAAAAAAACTATAATTTTTGAAGATAAATATATTTTAGCTATAAATAAACCTTCTGGTATTGCTGTTCATGGAGGTAGTGGTATCAATTATGGAATTATTGAAAATTTTCGATTTTTATTTAAAAAAAATTTTTTTTTAGAACTTGTTCATAGAATAGACAAAGAAACTTCTGGAGTCTTAATGATGGCTAAAAAAAGATCAGTACTAAAAATATTACAAAAACAATTGAGAGAAAAAAAAATAACTAAAAATTATATTGCTTTAGTTAAAGGTAATTTTTTTAAAAAAAAATATCATTATATTAAAAGTTATTTATTAAAAAATAATTTTAATAAAAAAATTAAAGTACAAATAAATAATAATATAGGAAAATATTCAGAAACAAAATTTAAAATTATTAAAAATTATAAAGATATGATGTTAGTAAAAATAAAACCATTAACAGGTAGAACACATCAAATTAGAGTACATATGTCCCATATAGGTCATCCTATACTTTTTGATCAACGTTATGGTGACCAAATTTTTAATGAAAAATTAAAAACAATCTTTAATTTAAATAGATTATTTTTACATGCTAAAAATATTAAATTTATACATCCTATAAATAATAAAAAAATTAATATATATGCTCCTTTAAGTAAAGAATTAAATAATTGTTTATCAAAAATAAATTATTAATATATATATTGCATATATAATAAAAAATATCTAGAATATAATTAATTTTAACATAATTTAATTAAATATATAAAAAATTTTACAATAAAAAGGTATTTAAAAATAAATATGGCTGTACAAAAACATAAAAAATCTAGATCTAAGCGTGGTATGAGACGTTCTCATGATAAATTATATAGTAATAAAATTTTATTAATTGATAAAAAAACTGGTAAAAAACATTTATATCATCATATAGATGATGATGGTTTTTATAGAGGTAAACAAATTATTATTAAAAATAATAATTAATATTATTTTAATAATATAAAAATTATGAATTTTCTTAATAAAAAAAATATTATAAATTATAAAAAATATGCTGCAATTTTTCCTGGACAAGGAATACAATTTATAGGTATGTTATCTTCTTTATATAATAATTATGAAATTATAAAAAAAACTTTTAATTATGCTTCTGAAATTCTTGAATATGATTTATGGAATTTAATTCAATATGGTTCATTAAAAAAATTAAATAAAACTTATCATACACAACCAGCAATTTTAACATCATCTATAGCTATATATAAATTATGGTTACAAAAAAATAATAATATATTATTACCTAATATAGTTATGGGTTATAGTTTAGGAGAATATACTGCAATGGTTTGCAGTAATATTATTAATTTTTCTGATGCTATTAAAATAGTAAGATTTAGAGGTAAATTAATGCATAAGTTATCATCTAATCTAAAAGATTATAATAAAAATGGATATTATATGCAAACAATTATTGGAATAAAAAAAAAATAGTGGAAAATATTTGTACAAAAATTTCTATTAAAAATAATTTTGTATCAATATCTAATTATAATTCATATAATAATATTACTATTAGTGGTAATAAATTAGCTATAATTGAAGCTATAAAAATATTTAGATTCTTAGGAGCACATATTATACCTATAAATATAGGTGTACCTTCACATTGTTTATTAATGAAACCTATAGTATATGAATTTAAAAAATTTTTAAATAAAATTATTATTCACAAACCAAAAATTATATTTATTAATAATATTAACTGTAAATATGAAAAATCACCTAAAAAAATTAAAAATTATTTGGTCAAGCAATTATATTCTACTGTAAATTGGGTAGGATGTATAAATTTTCTAAAAAAAAAAAATATATCTAACATAATAGAATTTACTCCTAAAAAAATATTTCAAAAAATATCTAAACCAATTTTAAAAAATTTTAATATAAATTCAATTTATGATTCAAAATCATTTCTAACAACATTAAAAAAATATAAAATTTAATCTTATAAAAATGAATATTAACCTTAAAGGTAGGATAGCTTTAGTTACTGGTGCAAGTAAAGGTATAGGATATAATATAGCCAATACATTAGCTATGTATGGAGCTTATGTTATTGGTACATCTACTAATTTTAATGGGATAAAAATAATAAATCATTATTTAGGTAAAAATGGTATTGGTTTAATTCTTAATTTAAAAAATAATTCTCCATATATTATTAATAATCTTATTAGATATATCATTAAAAATTTTAAAAGTTTAGATATATTAATTAATAATTCTGGAATAATATATGATAAACTTGTATTAAATATGAAAGATTATCAATGGAATAATGTTTTAAAAGTTAATTTAACTTCTGTTTTTAGAATATGTAGAGAAGTTATTTATTATATGCTAAAAAAATCATTTGGTCGTATAATTAATATTAGTTCTGTAATAGGTACTATTGGTGGTATAGGACAAGCTAATTATGCAGCAACTAAAGCAGGCATTATAGGATTTAGTAAATCTTTAGCTTTAGAAGTAGCACATAAAGGTATTACTGTAAATATTATATCTCCTGGTTATGTAAAAACTGATATGATATTAAAACTAAAAAAAAAATATCGTGATAATATAAAATTAAAAATTCCATCTAAACGTTTAGGTAATCCTCAAGAAATAGCTGATGCTGTAATTTTTTTAGTTTCTGAAAAAGCATCATATATAACAGGAGAAACATTACATATTAATGGTGGTCTATATATGAAATAATTTTTTATTTTACTAGGAAATATAATGAATAAAAATAATTCTATTATTAAAAGAGTTAAAAAAGTTATTGCTAATGTTTTAGAAATTAAAGAAAAAAATATTAAAAATGATACTTCTTTTAAAGATTTAAATGTTGATTCTCTTGAAACTATTGAAATTATAATGTCATTAGAAGAAGAATTTAATATTGAAATTTCAGATGAAGATACTGAAAAAATTACTTCTATTCAAGAAGTAATTAATTATATTAATAATTATGAAAATCAAAATTAATTTAAAAAATAAAATATTTAATTTTTTTATTTTAATAAAATATTATATATTTTTTATATAGATAAAAATTTAATGTATAAACGTAGAGTAGTAATTACTGGTATTGGTATGATTACTCCTATAGGTAATTCAATAAAATCTAATTGGTGTAATCTTATAAATGGAAATAGTGGTATAAATTTAATTAATACTTTTAATATTAATAAATATAAAACTAAAATTGCCGGTCTTATAAAAAATTTTAGATATAAAAATTATTTTATAAATAAAAAAAAAAAGAATATTGATTTATTTATACAATATGGATTAGTTGCTTGTAAAGAAGCTATTAAAAATTCTGGCATAATATTTAAGAAAAATTATAATCCAAGATTTGGTGTTTCTGTTGGTTCAGGATTGGGTGGTATCAATTTAATTGAAAAAAATTCCTATATTTTAAATAAAAAAGGTTTAAAAAAAATAAGTCCTTTTTTTTTCCCATCTACTATAATAAACATGATAACAGGAAATATTTCAATTGACTATAAATTAACTGGTCCAAGTTTATCAATTAGTACAGCCTGTAGTTCAGGAATTCATAATATTGGTATAGCTTTTAAGATAATATCTTATAATGATGCTGATATTATGATTGCTGGCGCATCAGAAAAAGCTGTTACTCCTTTAGGTTTAGGTGGTTTTTGTGCTATGAAAGTTTTATCTAAAAGAAATAATCAACCTAAAAAAGCAAGTAGACCATGGGATAAAGATAGAGATGGATTTGTAATTGGAGATGGAGCAGGTATATTAATTTTAGAAGAATATAATCATGCAAAAAAAAGAAATGCAAATATTTTTGCTGAATTAATTGGATTTGGAATGAGTAATGATGCATATCATATAACTTCTCCTCCTTTAAATGGTAAAGGAGCTCAGTTATCTATGTTAAATGCATTAAAAGATGCAAATATTAATCCTGAAAAAATTCAATATATAAATGCACATGGCACATCTACTATATTAGGAGATATAGCAGAAGCAAATGCTATTAAAATAGTTTTCAAACATAACTATTCTAAATTATTTGTCAGTTCTACTAAATCTATTACTGGACATTTATTAGGTGCTGCAGGAGCAATTGAATCTATTTATTCTATTTTATCATTAAAAAATCAAATAGTTCCACCGACAATTAATTTAGATCATCCTGATAAAGATTTAAATTTAGATTTTGTACCTCATTTTTCTCGTAATGTAAATAATATGAAATATGTACTATGTAATTCTTTTGGTTTTGGAGGTACTAATGCGTCATTAATTTTTAAAAAAATATAATATATTATTAAAAATAAAATTTTAAATAATAAAAGATATTTAACATTTTCAATAATATTTGAATAATTAATAATATATATATATTATATATAATTAATTTTTATTTAAAAAATATTTAAATATAATACTATTTTTGTAGTAAAATTTTAATAAAAAAAATGAAAAATAATAAATTTATTGTAGTAGAGGGTATTGATGGATCTGGAAAAACAACAATTTGTAATTATATAGTAAAATTATTAAAAAATTTTAATATTACAAATATTATATTAACTCATGAACCTGGAGGTACTCCTATTGCAGAAAAATTAAGAAATATTATAAAATTTGAAAAAAAAGAAAATTTTTCTTATAAAACAGAATTATTATTAATATATGCTTCTAGATTACAATTATTAAATAATATTATAAGACCTAATATTAATACACATTGGATATTATCTGATAGATATGATTTATCTTCTTATGCTTATCAAATTGGAGGAAGAAAACTAAATAAAAATTATATAATTTTTTTACAAAATTTTATTAAAAATAACATAAAACCTGATATTGTTATTTATTTAGATGTAAATCCTATAATAGCTTTAAAAAGAATTAAATTTAAAAAAAAAGATAGAATTGAAAATGAATCTATAGATTTTTTTTCTAGAGTTCGTAATTATTATTTAAAAATAGTAAAAGAAAATAAATTCATTAGAATAGTTAATGCGAATAATAATTTAAAAAGTGTTAAATTATTAGTTAAAAAAATAATTATAAAATTAATAAAATCTACAGAAATATAAAAATGAATAAACTTCCTTATCCTTGGTTAGATTTTTTCTATAAAAAAATAATTTATCAATTTTTAAGCAAGACAAATTATAATACTTATACTTTTTGTTCAATAAATGGTTTAGGTACTATTTATTTAGTATATGAATTAATCAAATGGATTTTTTGTATAAATAAAAAAGATTTATATAGTTGTTGTATTTGTCATCATTGTTTATTAATAAAAGAAAATAATTATCCAGACTTACATATTATTAAATGTGATAAAAATCAAACAAGTATTAGTATAGAATCAATTAGAGATTTAATAAAAAATATTTATAATTCTCCTTATCAAGATAAAGGTAAAATTATATGGTTTCCTTATGCAAAACAGTTAAATATATCATCTAGTAATGCTATTTTAAAAATTTTAGAAGAACCTCCTATAAATACTTGGTTTTTTTTACAATGTAATAATAAATATGAAATATTATCTACAATATATAGTAGATGTCAATTTTGGTATATATACCCTCCTAGTGAAAAATTAGGTATATTTTGGTTAAAAAATAAATTTAAAAATAAAATAATTTTTAAAAAAAAATATATAAAAACAGCATTACGATTATGTAATCATGCTCCAATTTATGCATATAAATTATTAAACAATATAATATGGAACGATAGAAAAACTTTATATAATATTTTTATCTCTTCTTTAGAAGAAGATATAATGAAATTATTATATATATTAAATAATAAAAATATTTTATTATATCTAAATTGGATATATCTAATTTTATTAGATACAATAAAATTACATCTTAAAATAAAAAAAAAATATTTTTATAATTTAGATCAAATTATTTTTATAAATAAAATATCTAATTTAATTTTTATAGATAAAATTTTATTAATGATAAAAAAAATATTATATTATCGTAATATTTTAATAAAAATTAATATAATTAATCATGAATTAGTATTAATTAATTTATTATTATCTTTAGAAAAAATTTATAAAAATAAATAATATTTTTCAAATGTAATTAAATTAAGGTTTCAAAATGTTTAAAAATACATTTTCTAATATGCAAAAAATTGGTAAATCTTTAATGTTACCTGTATCAGTATTACCTATAGCTGGTATATTATTAGGTATAGGATCAGCTCATTTCCATTGGTTGCCTCAAATTATTTCTAATATTATGGAAAAAACAGGTAGTTCTGTATTTACAAATATGCCATTAATATTTGCTATTGGTATAGCTTTAGGATTTACTAAAAATAATGGTACATCTGCATTAGCAGCAGTTGTTTCTTATGGTATTTTAACAAAAACTGTTGAAGTAGTAATTCCTATTTTATTACATAATAAAATTACACAAGAAATAATAATGCAAAAACATCTTTCTGATACGGGAATTTTAGGAGGTATTATTGCTGGTTCTATTGCTGCTTATATGTTTAATCATTTTCATAAAATTCAATTAGTTGAGTATCTTGGTTTTTTTTCTGGAATACGTTTTGTTCCTATTATTTCTGGATTAATATCTATTTTTATAGGTTTATTATTATCTTTAATATGGATACCTATTGGTAAATTAATACAAAATTTTTCATATTGGGCCGTTTATCAAAATCCAATATTTGCATTTGGTATTTATGGCATAATAGAAAGAACATTATTACCTTTTGGTTTACATCATATATGGAATGTACCATTTCAAATGGAAATTGGTTCATTTGTTAATACGGTAACTAAATTAACATACCATGGTGATATTGCAAGATACATAGCTGGAGATCCGTCTGCAGGTAAGTTAGCAGGAGGTTTTTTATTTAAAATGTATGGATTACCAGGAGCTGCCATTGCAATATGGCATACAGCAAAAAAAGAAAATAAGAAAAAAATTGGTAGTTTAATGTTATCTGCAGCATTAACATCATTTTTTACAGGAATTACTGAACCTATAGAATTTTCATTTATGTATACAGCACCTCTATTATATATTATTCATATTATTTTATCTGGATTATCTTTCCCTATTTGTATTGTATTAGGTATGAGAAATGGAACTAGTTTTTCTCATGGTTTAATAGATTTTATTATTTTAAGTGGTAATGGAAGTAAAATATGGTTATTTCCTATTATAGGTATTATTTATACTATTATTTATTATAGTATATTTAAAATATTAATAAAAAAATTGAATTTACAAACTCCTGGTAGAGAAAAAATAAAAAACGATATATACGAAGATAATAATCTATTATCAAAAAATTATATTAAAAAATTAGTAAATGCTTTTGGAGGAATTAATAATATTACTAATTTAGATGCTTGTATTACCAGATTACGTATAAGTGTTGTAAATACAAATAAAGTTGATAAAAAAACAATAAAATTACTAGGATCTTCTGCTGTTTTTATTTCAGGTAATGGAATTCAAGCTATATTTGGAACTAAATCTGATAATATAAAAACAGAAATGGAAGATTTTATAAAAAGAAATAAAATAAATAAAAATTAAGATAAATTACTATAAAATAAATTTTATGAAGAATAAAAAAAATATATTTCAAAAAATTTTATCTAGAAAAATTACTACTGATATTATTTATCAAGACAATTTAGTGACTGCTTTTAATGATATAAATCCTCAGTCTCCAATTCATATTTTAATTATACCTAATATTTTTATAAATACTCTTAATGATATTAAAAAAAATGATGAATTAATATTAGGAAGAATGTTATTTGTTGCATCTAAAATAGCAAAAAAAAAAAATATTTCTGAAAAAGGATATAGAATTGTAATTAATTGTAATAAACATGGATGTCAAACAATATTTTATTTACATATGCACTTATTAGGTGGAAGACAAGGTATAAAAAATTTTTTTTAAGAAATATTTAAAAAAATTAAATAATATTTTGTAACTAATAATTTTTATTATGCTATGTATTAATAAATTTATATTAAATACATAGCAGTAATTTTTTTAAAAGTTATTTTTATTTAAAAATATGTAATATTAAATTTAATATTTTTGCAGAATATCCTGTTTCATTATCATACCAAGAAATTAATTTAAAAAAATTATTATCAATATTAATACTTGCTTTTTTATCAAATATAGATGTTAATAATGATCCATTAAAATCACTTGATACAACATCATCTTCTGTATAACCAATAATATTTTTCATATAATTATTTGATGCAAATTTAACAACTTCATAAATATTTTCTAATGTAGTTTTTTTTAAAACTTTAACTGTAAAATCTACTACAGAAACATTAGCTACAGGTACTCGTAAGGAAATACCTGTTAATTTATTATTTAATTCTGGTAAAACTATACCAACAGCATTTGCTGCTCCAGTACTTGAAGGAATAATATTTTGATAAGCTCCTCTACCACCTCTCCAGTCTTTTTTAGAAGGACTATCTACAGTTTTTTGTGTAGAAGTTACTGCATGAATAGTTGTCATTAATCCATTTTCAATAATATAATTATCATTAATAATTTTAGCTAAAGGAGCCAAACAATTAGTAGTACATGAAGCATTAGAAATAATTTTTTCTCCTTTATAATTATTTAAATTAACTCCACTTACATACATAGGAATAGAATTATCTTTAGGAGGTGCTGTAATAATAACTTTTTTTGCACCGGCAAAAATATGTTTATTAACAAGTTTTTTTGTTAAAAAAATACCAGTAGATTCTACTACAACATCAATATCTAAATCACCCCATTTTAATTTACTAGGATCTGATTCAGAAAAAATTTGTATAGTATCTTTATTATTTATAATTAAATTATTATTTTTAACTTTAATTTTTCCATTAAAATGTCCGTGTGTAGAATCATATTTTATCATATAAGCCATATAATTTATTTCTAATAAATCATTAATTGCTATAATTTTTACTTTAGTATTTTTTTGAGCAATACGAAAAAAAATACGACCTATTCTACCAAATCCATTAATAGCAATTCTAATAGACATTTAATTATCTCCTAAAAATAAAAATATAATAAAATTTTTTATATTTTATATAAAATATAAAGAATATGTTTCTTTTAAACTATAATTTTTATCATTAAATGATAAAAAATTTTCTTTAAAGAAATTTTTTATGTAAATATTAATAATATTAGATAAAATATAACTATGTGATTGAATAACAAAATTTAATAAATTAAAAGTCTGGACATTTTCCCATTGTAATTTAACATGTTTAATTTTTGTTAATTGAGATATTTTTAATACTGCATAATCAAAATCACCTAATGCATCAACTAAACCATGTTTAATAGCATCTTTTCCTGTAAAAATTATACCATTGGCTATTTTTTTAACTTCTTCTATAGGTTTATTTCTTCTCTGAGAAACTAGATTAATAAATTTTTCATAGCCATTTTGTATATTTAATTTAAGCATTCTTTTTGCTACATATGGCATTTTTTTACTCATAACGATACTAAATCTATCTGATATATTCACTCCATCTTTATTTATACCTAATTTTTCTAAAATTCCACTAAAATCAGTCACAAGACTAAAAATACCTATAGAACCAGTTATAGTTGTAGGATCACTAATGATATAATCACCTGCTGTAGAAATCCAATATGCTCCTGATGTAGCCATACCACCCATTAAAACTACTATTGGTTTATGAGCTTTTCTTAATAACTTTAGTTCATTATAAATATCCTGAGCAGCCATTATATCTCCTCCAGGACTATTAACTTTTAATATTAATCCTTTAATATTTGGATTTTTATAGACTTTATGTATTTCACCACTAATTATATTACTTGTATTTTTACCGTACTGCATTAATCCATCTACAGTTATAACTGCAATATTACCATTATTTTCTTCTATATTATTTAATTTATATATATTTATATAGTCATTAAGACTAATTTTATTATATGTTTCTTTTGTTTTATTCCATCCAAATTTTTTAATCATTTCTATTTCAAATTCAGAATTAGTATTAAGTTTATCTATCAGTCCATTTTTTAATGCAAATAAAGCTAAATCTCCATGATATTTTTCTAAAGATAGTAAAAAATTTTTATCAGATGGAAAAATTTTTTCTGGTTCTATATTTCTATTATTAGAAATAGTTGTTAAATAATCATTCCATAAATCGTTAAGTAATTTTTGCATGATTATTTTATTATGATTAGACATATTATTTCTTAATAAAGGTTCTAAAGCTGATTTATATTCTCCTATTTTAAATATATTAGGTTTTATTTTTAATCTTTCTAACATATTTTTATAGTAAAAATTACCTGTTTCAAAACCATGTAATTTTACATAACCAAAAGGAGACATAATAATTTTATTAGAAAAACTAGCTAAATAATATTGATTTTGATCATATATATCTGCAATTGCATATATTTTTTTACCTGATTTTTTAAAATCATTTAAATATTTTCCAATATAACGTAATGTAGACATATCATGAATATTAAAATTATTTAACTTTAATACAATTCCAGAAATATTTTTATTTTTTTTTGCATGATTAATAGATTTAACTATATCTAATATAGAATAATTTTTTTTTTTTTGTATATATTTATTAAATAAATTAAATAAGAAACTATTTTTATATACAGTATCATTATTAATATTTTCTTCAAAATTAATTTCTAATACTTGATTATTTTTTTTATATGTTTTATTAATGATTTTATTATGTTTTATATTATGTATGTAATAAAATATTATAGAAACTAATAATATAAAAATTATATTTATAATTAGTATTCTAGTAAAATTAATCAATGACCATAAAGAACAACAAAAAAATTTTATTAAACTAAAAAATTTAATCATTTTTCACCTATTAAAAAAATATAAATTTATTAATTAATTTTAAAATTTACCCAAATAGGAACATGATCTGAAGGTTTAATTAAATTACGAATAGAATAATCCATATTAGAATTAATATAATATTTAATTAATGACTTAGTTATTAAAATATTATCAATTCTTAATCCTTTATTCATAATATATCCTTTATTTCTATAATCAAACCAAGAAAATTTATTCTTTGTTAAAGGATGTTTTAAACGCCAAATATCAAATAATCCCCAATCAAGTAGTTGATAAATACAAAATCTTTCTTCTGGTAAAAAAGAACATTTTCCTTGTTCTAACCATTTTTTACGATTTTTTTCTCCTATACCAATATCTAAATCAGTAATACTCACATTAATATCACCTATAACTATAATATGATTATTTGGATTTAAATTTTTTTTAATATAAAGATATAAATTATTAAAAAATTTCATTTTATATTTAAATTTTATAATATTTTTTTTACTATCTCCTTGAGGAAAGTAACAATTTATTATTTTTATATTACCAATAGAACTATTTAAATCAATCATTATTAATCTTTTTTGGTCATCATCATTATTTTTTAAAAATCCTTTTTTTATATTAATTGGTTTAATCTTACTTAATAAACAAACACCGTTATATTTTTGTTGACCGTATGTAAAAATATTATAACCTAATTTAGATAATTTTTTTTTAGGAAAATGGTCATTATTAACTTTTATTTCTTGTAAACCAATAATATCAGGATTATAAATTTTTATAATTAATTTTAATTGATGTATATGAGCTCTTAATCCATTAATATTAAATGAGATAATTTTCATAATAATTTAAGTTTCTTAAAATTACTATTTTATATAGTATATTTTTTATAAGTAAAATATTTATCATTTTTATAATATATATTTAAATAAAAAACACAATTTTTCTATTAATTTATGCCAATATGGTCTTTTTATCCATAAATTATATTCTAATTTTTTAGATTTTGAAATATATTTATTTTGTGTAAGTAAAAGTGAATTATTAAAAATAATATCGTATATAATTAAATTAATTTCGAAATTTAAATATAAACTTCGTATATCAAAATTTACAGTACCTATAAAACTAATTTTTTTATCTATAATAATACTTTTTGTATGCAAAAAACCTTTTTTTAGTTGATAAATTTTCACACCAAATTTTAATAGTTTATAAAAAAAGAATTTATTAGCCCAATAAATTAAAATTGAATCATTATATTTTGGTATAATAATTTTTACATTTACTCCTCTTTTAGCAGCAATATAAATTGCTAATAATAAATTATTACTTGGAATAAAGTATGGAGTTGTTATAATTAAACTTTTTTTACATAAATATATTGCTGTAATTAAAGAATGATGTATAATTTGTGTTGATAATTTTAATCCAGAAAAAACAACTTGTATTTTATTAATATTATTTTTTTTTATATTTTTATATTTAAATAAATTTTTTTTTAGTTGTTTAATAGATAAAATATTTTTACCTGTTTCAATTTTCCAATCATATGAATAAATAATACTTATTGTATTAACTATTGGTCCTTTTATACGAATCATTAAATCAATTAAATTTCCTATTTTAATATCTTTTTTAAAAAATTTAACATCTATCATATTCATACTACCAACATAAGCAATTTTATCATCAATTAAAACTATTTTTTTATGTTGTCTTAAATCTATACGATAAAAAAAAAATTTAAAAATTGTAATTTTTAATGATTTAACAATAAAAATACCTGTTACTTTTAACATAATATTATACCAAGAACTATAAAAAAATTTTCTACTTCCAATAAAATCTAACATAATATAACATTTGACCCCTCTTCTCGCTGCCATTATTATAGATTTTGAAAACTTATCAACTAATCCTCCTGGTATCCATATATAAAAAACAATATGTATACTATTTTTTGCCTTATTAATATCATTAATTAATAATTTAATTAATTTAAAAGATGAATTTATTAATTTGATTGAATTATTAGACATACCTAAAATATTTTGTTGGTTTTTACATAATTGAAATAATGATCTAATTTCTGAAATTGTATTTTTATTTTTATAATATAATTGATAATATTTTTGTAAATTTTTTAATAATTGGGTATAATGAAACCATATTTTTTTAGATTTTTTACATTTAAATTTTTTTTTAGAATAAATTTCTACAAAAATAAAATAAAAAATTATTCCAACAGTAGGGAAAATATATAAGGTAAGAAACCATAATATATAAAGATTTATGTCTTTATATCTTATAAAAATTCTAATTATAATATAAATTATTATAAATATATGAATATATAATAATATTTTATGTAAGAAATTCATAAAATTAATCATATTAAAATATAATGTTTTAAAACTTAAGTTTTTTAAATTTTTTATACTTTAAAAAGAAAATGTATAATATCTCCATCTAAAATAACATATTTTTTACCTTCTATTCTAATTTTACCTGCTAATTTGATTTGTGTTTCATTTTTATAAATTATATAATCTTTAAAATGAATTACTTTAACTCTTATAAAACCTTTTTGAATATCACTATGAATTTTTTTAGCAGCATTTAATGCTGTAGTCCCTTTTAAAATACTCCATGATTTTGTTTCTTTTATTCCTACAGTATAAAAAGTATGTAAGTTTAATAATTTAAAACTTAAAATTATTATTTTTTTTAAATTAATATTTTTTTTGAAAAAAATTAATTTTTTTTCTTTTTGAGGAATTTTTAAACATATTTTACAAACTAAATATTTTTTAATTAAAATATTAATTTTTTCTAAAAAAAATTTATTTTTAATTTTATTTATGCTTAGATTAGCTATAATCATCATAGGTTTTATTGTTAATAATTTTAAATTTTGTAAAAATTTTTTTTCTTTTAAATTTAAACTTAAAAAATTAAGTAATTTTCCTTTTTTTAAATAATTTAAACAAATTTTTAATAAATATTTCCATTTATAAAAATTTTTATTCAAGATATTATTTTTTAATTTATTTATTAAATTAATATCAAATTGAATAATTTCATTATTTATTATATTAATATCTTCTATAGGATCAAATGATAAGTTTATTATATTTTTATCATTAAAACAACGGACTACATGAAGAATAGCATCAACTTCTGATATATTATGTAAAAATTGATTACCTAATCCTTCTCCTTTAGAAGCTCCTTTTATTAATCCTGCAATATCTACAAAAGTTACTATAGATTGTATAATTTTTTTAGACTTAGCTAATTTAGCTAAATAAAATAATCTATCATCAGGTACAGTAACTACACTAGTATTTGGTTTTATTGTACAAAAAGGATAATTTAAAGCATCTACATTAGAATTAGTTAATATATTAAATAAAGTCGACTTACCTACGTTAGGTAAGCCTATAATACCACATTTTAATCCCATTATTTAACCTTATTATTTTTAGAATGTAAGTAATTAATAGCTTTATTATAATTTTTAGTTTTAATTAAAAGTATTAAAGCATTAATACTATTTTTAATAGCAAAATTAATTTTGTTTTTTTCTATTTCTGTAGGATAATTTAATACAAAATTATTTATTTCTGATTTATTATATGGACGTCCAATACCTATACGTAATCTATAAAAAGAATTACTATTAAAAATTTTAATAATATTATTTAATCCATTATGACCACCACTACTCCCTCCATATTTAAATTTTATTATTCCAGGTAAAAAATCTAATTCATCGTGAATAATCAAAATATTTTTAAAATAAATTTTATAAAAATTAATAATAGTAAATATTGATTTACCTGAATTATTTATAAAAGAATTAGGAATAAATAAAATTAGTTTATATCTTGCAATATAAATTTCACTAACATAACCATCGAATTTTTTTATTTTTTTAAATTTTACATTAAATTTTTTAGATAATTTAATAAGATAATCAGAACCTAAATTATGACGAGATCCAATAAATTTATTATTTATATTATTTCCTAATCCTATAATTATTTTAATATAAGTATTCAAATATTAACCTATTTATTATTTTTATTTAAACATTATAGAAATAGATTCTTCATTACTAATTCTTCTTATTGTTTCTGAAAGCATATGAGATAAAGATAATACTTTAATATTATTTAATTTTTGTATTTTTTCATTTAATGGAATACTATCACATACAATAAGTTTATCTATTACAGAACTAAAAATATTTTTAGCTGCATTACCAGAAAAAATAGCATGTGTAACATATGCTAAAACTTTTTTGGCTCCATTATTTTTTAATGCTTCAGCTGCTTTACATAAAGTTCCTCCTGTATCAATAATATCATCTATTAAAATACAATCACGTTTATTAACATCTCCAATAATATGCATAATTTCTGTTATATTATTATTAGTTCTTCTTTTATCTATTACTGCCATATCTATGGTTCCATTAAACAATTTTTTTGCCATTGCTCTTGCACGAACTACTCCACCAATATCAGGAGAAACTATTATTGGATTATTTAATTTATATTTTAATATATCCATTAAAAATATAGGACTAGCAAATATATTATCTACAGGAATATTAAAAAATCCTTGAATTTGTTCTGCATGTAAATCTACTGTTAGTATTCTATTTACTCCTACTTTAGATAAAAAATCAGCTATTACTTTAGCAGTAATTGGAACCCTAGCAGAACTAATTCTTCGATCTTGTCTAGCATAACCAAAATATGGAATAACTGCTGTTATTCTACCAGCTGATGCTCTTTTAAAAGCATCAATCATAATGATTAATTCAATTAAATTATCATTTGTAGGATTACAAGTTGATTGAATTATAAAAATATCATCTCCTCTTACATTTTCATTTATTTTAACAGATATTTCTCCATCACTAAAACGTCCTACAAATATTTTACCTAAATTAATATATAAATGATTAGCAATCTTAGTTGCTAATTTTATAACAGAATTTCCAGAAAATAATTTCATATTAGACACGAATTAACCACCTATTCTATAATTATAAAATTAATTTTTTTTTAATACTAAATTATAATAATATAAATAAATTTTTATATATAAATTATATATGTATATACAATATATTTTATATTAGAATACTAATAAAACATTATTTATAATATATAATATTATATTTGTGCTTAAAATACTAAAATAAATTTTATGAATCCTTATATTATTAAAAAACTTAATATATTACAAAAAAGATATAATTATATAATAAAAAAATTAAATAATTATAAACTATATAATGATTATAATTCTTTGCGTAATTTATCAACTGAACATGCAAAATTATCTAACATCATTAAATTATTTATCAAATGGAAAAAAATCAAATTAAATTTAAAAAATAGTAAATCACTATTAAATGATAAAGAAATATATTCTATAGTATTAGAAGATATAAAAAATATTAAAAATAAACAAAAAAAAATAGAAAAAAAAATAAAAAATTTTTTTATTTCTAAAAATGAAAAAGACAATCGTAATTGTTTTCTAGAAATAAAATCTGGTTCAGGAGGAAATGAAGCAGCAATATTTGTAAGTGATATTTCTAGAATGTATATTAGATATGCTGAATCTAAAAAATGGAAAGTAGAAATTATTCATATACATTATAGTGAACATGGAGGTTTTAAAGAAATTATTTTAAAAATTACTGGTATTGGAGTATATGGAAAATTAAAATTTGAATCAGGAGGACACAGAGTACAAAGAATACCAGAAACAGAATCACAGGGTAGAATACATACTTCTACTTGTATTATTGCTGTTATGCCAGAATTATTAAAAAAAGAAATTCCAGAAATAAATAGTCAAGATTTAAAAATTGATACATTTAGATCTTCTGGAGCAGGTGGACAACATGTAAATACAACAGATTCAGCTATTCGTATTACTCATATTCCAACAGGAATAGTAGTTGAATGTCAAGATGAAAGATCTCAACATAAAAATAAAGCTAAAGCTTTAGAAGTTTTAATAGCTAGAATTAATGCAATAGAAATTGCAAAAAAAAATAGACATCATGCACTAAAAAAAAAAATATTATTAGGTACAGGAGATCGTTCAGATAGGAATAGAACATATAATTTTATTCAAAAAAGAGTAACAGATCATCGTATTAATTTAACAATTTATAAATTAAATGAAATTTTGAATGGAAATTTAGATATATTAATAAATCCTATTATACAAAAATATAATACTAATAAATTATCAAATATAATAAAAAATAAATGATTATTAAAAAATGGTTAAAATATTCAGCTAATTTACTAAAAAAAAATAAGATATTATTATATCATCTAGAATCTGTAATTTTATTATCTTTTATTTTAAAAAAATCTAAATCATGGATTTATGGTTTTTGTGAAAGAAAAATAAATTATAAAAAATTAAAAATATTAAAAAATTTATTACAAAGAAGAATTAAAGGAGAACCTATAGCATATATATTAGGTTTTTGTGAATTTTGGTCATTAAAAATTTATGTTTCTCCTTGTGTTTTAATACCTCGTAAAGATACTGAAATCTTAGTAAATATTATTTTACAAAAAATTGATGATAATACTAAAAAAATATTGGAATTAGGTACTGGTAGCGGTGCAATTGCTATTGCAATTGCTTTTGAATTTAATTTTTTAAATATTATCGCTATTGATATTTGTAAAAATATACTTAATGTAGCAAAACATAATGCTAAAAAATTAAATATTTATAATATTACTTTTTTAAAAAGTAATTGGTTCAGTAAATTAAAAAATAAAAAATTTGATATTATTTTTAGTAATCCTCCATATATAAGTATTGACAAATATTTTTTTTTAGAAAAAGAACTAAAATTTGAACCTTTTACATCATTAATTTCTCTTAAAAAAGGGACAGAAGATTTAAATTATATTATTTCAAAATCTTTAAAATATTTAAATAATTATGGTTGGTTAATATTAGAACATGGATATAAACAAGGATATATTATAAAAAAAATGTTTCAAATAAAAAATTTTAAAAATATTAATCAATATACCGATATACAAGGATATAATAGAGTTATATGTGGACAAAAAATTATAAATTAAAAAATTTTAAAAATTTAATTATTATAAAAATTTTTTTAGTAATTAAGTATATTTTATACTAAATAAGAAATAATAAATATTATTCTAGTATTTTATATATATTTTATAAAAAAATTTTGTTATTATTAAGTAATAATTTTATTATAAAAAAAAAATGCAACAAAATTATAATTTAAAAAAAATAGATAAAAAATTAGATTTATTTAATAAAAATAAATTATTAGAAAAGGATCATAGGTCTATAGGGAAAAAATTAGATTTATATCATTTTCAAAATGAATCTCCGGGAATGGTTTTTTGGCATAATAATGGTTATATTATTTTTCGTGAATTAGAAAAATTTTTACGTTTAAAATTAAATCAATATAATTATATAGAAGTAAAAACTCCTTTAATAACTGATATTTCTATATGGGAAAATACAGGACATTGGAAAATTTATAAAAAAGCAATTTTTACTACTTATTCCGAAAATAGAAAATATTGTATTAAGCCTATGAACTGTCCTGGACATATACAAATTTTTCAACAAAAATTAAAATCATATAGAGATTTACCATTAAGAATTGCAGAATTTGGTATTTGTCATAGAAATGAATCATCAGGATCTCTACATGGTTTAATGAGATTAAGAAATTTTACTCAAGATGATGCACATATATTTTGTACAAAAAATCAAGTTATACAAGAAATAGAAAATTGTATTAATATGATGTATGATATTTATCGTGTTTTTGGTTTTAAAAAATTTTTAATTAGATTATCAACAAGACCTTTAAATAAAATTGGTAATGATAAACTTTGGGATCAAACAGAAAATGATTTATCTTATATTTTAAAAAAATTAAATATTAATTTTGAATATAAAATAGGTGAAGGAGCATTTTATGGTCCTAAAATAGAATTTTCTTTTTTTGATTGTTTAAATAGAGAATGGCAATGTGGTACAATTCAATTAGACTTTACATTACCACAATGCTTAAATTTATTTTATATTAATGAGAAAAATATACATGATACTCCAATTATCATACATCGTGCTATTTTAGGTTCAATAGAAAGATTTATAGGCATTCTTCTTGAAGAATTCTCTGGTTATTTACCTATTTGGTTAGCACCCATTCAAATAATAATATTAAATATTAGTGAAAAACATAATGATTATGTTTTAAAAATATTTAAAATAATTAAAAAAAATAATATTCGTGTAGAATATGATATAAAAAATCAAAAAATATCATTTAAAATTAGACAATATACTATTCAACATATTCCTTATATTTTTATATGTGGAGATCAAGAAATTAAAAATAATACAATTTCTGTTAGAAATTGTTTTGGTAAAAATTTGGGATTTATGAACATTCATGATATTATTAACAAAATAAAAAAAGAAATTATTAATTATAGTTTAAAAAATTAAGGAGATAAAATATTAAAAGTGGAAAAAAAATATTACAATTATTACGACCTAATAAAATAAATAAAAATATTAGAAGTAAAATTGTAAGATTAATAGGATTAAAAGGAGAACAAATTGGGATAATTAACTTAAAAGAAGCTTTAAAAAAAGCAGAAAATACTGGATTTGATTTAGTTGAAATTAGTCCTAATTCTATGCCTCCTGTATGTCGTATAATGGATTATGGTAAATTTTTATATGAAAAAAATAAAATTTCTAAGGAGCAAAAAAAAAAACAAAAAATAATACATTTAAAAGAAGTTAAATTTCGTTCTGGAACAGATATAGGAGATTATCAAGTTAAATTACGTAATTTAATCCGTTTTTTAAAAAAAGGAGATAAGATAAAAGTAACCTTAAGATTTAGAGGTAGAGAAATGCTACATACTAAACTTGGTTTTTTTATGTTAAATCGTATAAAAAAAGATTTAGAAAATTTAGCAATAGTTGAATCTTTCCCTAAAAAGGTCGAAGGTAGACAAATTACAATGATATTAATTCCAAAAAAATAAAAATTAATAAAAAATAAATTTTTATTAAAAATTATTTAAGGTTAAAAATATGATAAAAATTAAAACAGTACGAAGTGTTTCAAAAAGATTTAAAAAAACTAGTACTGGAAAATTTAAACATAAACAATCTCATTTAAGACATTTGTTAACTAAAAAAAGTAAAAAAAATAAAAGATTATTAAGACAAAAAAAAATAGTTAAAAAAGGAGATACATATTCATTAAAAACTTGTCTTCCTTATTTATAATAATAAAGAAGAAATAAATTTTTTGAATAAAATATTAGGAGTTTTTACATGGTAAGAATTAAACGTGGTGTTACTTCAAAAGCTAGACATAAAAAAATTTTAAAACAAGCAAAAGGTTATTATGGATCTAAATCTAGGACTTATCGTTCTGCTTTTCAGGCAATTATTAAATCGGGACAATATTCTTATAGAGATAGAAAACAAAAAAAAAGAAAATTTAGGCAATTATGGATTATGCAAATTAATGCAGCTGTAAGAAAAAGAAAAATTTCTTATAGTAATTTTATATATAATTTAAAAAAACATAATATTAATATAAACAGAAAAATTTTAGCTAATATGGCAATATCTAATAACGTATCTTTTAATAAATTAATAAAATATTCAATTAATTAAATAATTTTTTTATTAAATTTTTATATTTTTATTTTTTAGTATATTAATGAGAATATTTCTATGAAATTTGATGATGATTTAATAATCAATGCTAAAAAAGAAATTTGTGAAACAAAAGATATTATTAATTTAAATAAATTAAAAATTAAATATTTAGGTAAAAAAGGTTATATATCTTCTCAATTTTTACTCATAAAAAAATTAAATAAAAAAGAAAAAATTAGTAAAAGTATCATTATTAATTATCAAAAAAAAATAATTAAAGAAATAATACAAAAACGTAAAAAAGAGATAGAATTTAAAATAAATAGTAAACAATATTTATCACAGGAAATAGATATATCATTACCAGGCAAATCTATCAAAATGGGTTCTGAACATCCTTTAAGTTATATTATTAAAAAAATCGAAAATTTTTTTATAAAAATAGGATTTCAAATAGTTATAGGTCTTGAAATAGAAGATAGCTTTCATAATTTTGATGCATTAAATATTCCTAAAAATCATCCAGCACGAACAAAAAAAGATACATTTTGGTTAGATAAAAATATATTGTTACGAACACAAACTTCTAATGTACAAATTAGAATAATGAAAGAAAAAAAACTTCCTATACGTATATTAACTGCTGGAAAAGTTTATCGAAACGATTGCGATAGTAACCATACACCAATGTTTCATCAAATAGAAGGTTTATATATTAATAATAACGTAAATTTTGTGGATTTAAAAGGAATTTTATCTTTATTTTTAAATTTTTTTTTCGGGAAAAAATGTAAAATACGTTTTAGACCTTCATATTTTCCTTTTACAGAACCTTCTTTAGAAATAGATGTTTTAAATAAAAATAAAAAATGGATTGAAGTTTTAGGAGCTGGTATGGTACATCCTAATGTATTAAAAAATGTTAATATAAATTCATCTAAATATTGTGGATATGCTTTTGGTATAGGAGTAGAAAGATTAACTATGCTATATTATAATATAAGTGATATTCGTTTATTTTATAAGAATGATTTACGTTTTCTTAAACAATTTAAATTAAATAATTTTATATGATTAAACTTAGTGAATTATGGTTACGGGAATGGTTAAAAAATGATGAAGATATTAATATCTTATCTCAAAAATTAACAAAATTAGGTTTTGAAGTAGAAAAGATTGAACCTATTTATACTAATAAAAATTATGATAATATTTTACATATAAATATCCCATTTAATAGACCTGATTGTTTAAGTATATTAGGTTTATCAAGAGATTTATCTACCTTATCAAATAATAAATTTTTTATTAACACTTTTTATAATAGTTTAATAAAAAAGACTAAAGAATATAAAATAAATATTTTTTTTGATAACAATATAAAAAACAAATTATATAAATATAATTATTGTATAATTAAGAATATTGATTTAAAAAAAAAAAATTATATTATTATTAATGATAGATTATATAAATCAGGTTTTTATATACATAAAAATCCATTATTAAATATTCGTAATTATATATTTTTAGAATTAGGTTATCCTATTCAATTATATGATTTAAATAAAATTAAAGGAAATATTTATATAATTAATAATGCAAAAAATAAATTTAATTTTATTGATACTAAAAATCAAAAAATTAATTTTATTAATAATAAAAATAATGATTTTTTAATTATTAAAGATAATAATAAAATATTGTCTATACCAGGAATAACTCAGAATAAAGAAATAAGAGTAGAATTAAATACAAAAAATATTTTAATAGAATGTTTATTTTTAAATAAAGTATATATTAATTTACTTTTAAAAAAGTATCATGCTTATGATAATATTTTTAATATGTATAAAAGATATCTAGATCCATTAATTACAAAAAAAGTAATAAAAAGAACAGTAAATTTAATATCAGAAATATTTGGAGGAAAAATAGGTAATATATATTCATTTAACATAAATAATATTAATTACATTCCTAAAAAAATAATATTATCATTTGATAAAATAAAAAAAATTTTAGGTTTTAATATTAATAAAAAAAATATTGATAATATTTTAGTTAAACTCGATTTCCTTATTTTAAAAGAAAAAGTTAATTGTTATATTATAAAAATACCTAGTTGGCGTAATGATATAAATATAGAAGAAGATATAATAGAAGAAATTATACGTATATATGGATATAATAAAGTTCCTAGTAAAGTAAAAATATATTTAAATAAAAATGATATTTTAAAAAATAATAAATTTACATTAAAAAATAATAAGATTAGTATAAAAAAAATTAAAAATATATTAATTAATAGAGGATATTACGAAGTAATTAATTATAGTTTTATTAATCCTAATATACAATCTATGTTGTATCCTAAAATAGATTCTATTAAAATTAAAAATCCCATTACTAAAGAAGTATCTGTAATGCGTAATTCATTATCATATGGTTTAATAAATAATATTATTTATAATCAAAATAGACAACAAAAAAATTTACGTTTTTTTGAATATGGTTTATGTTTTTATAAAAATTTTAAAAAAAAATTAGGTATATCACAAAAATTTATATTATCTGGAATAGTTAATGGTAATATACAAGAAGATTATTGGAATGAAAAAAATAGAATAATAAATTTTTATGACTTAAAAGGTGATTTAGAATCTATTTTTAATTTTTTTACCAAACAAAATAAAATTGAATTTCATAAACAATGTAATATAACAATTTTACATCCTTATATAAATGCATCAATCTATTTTAATAATATATATATTGGATATATCGGTATGTTACATCCTAGATTTATCAGTTATTTTAATATAGAAAATAAAAATACTTTTTTCTTTGAATTATTTTTTAATAAAATTATTATTAATAATATTTTTTTTATAAAAAAAAATATTAATTTTCCAATTAATCGTAGAGATATTTCTTTTTTTATTAATAAAAATATCTATTTTATAGATATTTTAAATGAATTAAATTTATTGAATTTAAAAGAAATAATAAAAATAAATATTTTTGATGTATATCAGAGCAAAAATATTCCTATAGGATATAAAAGTATTACTTTAAGTTTATTTATTCAAAATAAAAATTATACTTTAAATGAAAAAGAAATAAATTTTGTTTTACATAAATGTATTTTAACATTACAACAAAAATTTCAAATCTTATTAAGAAATCAGATTATCTAATATAATTTAAAAAAATTTTAAATTATTTTAATAAATAAAAATTTATTTTAATTTAAATTAATAAATTTAATGTTCTTTATTATAAAAAGAATGATTATTTGTTAATATATAGTTAATAAAATATTAAAAGTTAATTAAAAAATGTTTACAGGAATCATTAAATCTATAGGACAAATTAAAAATATAATTTATAAAAAAAATTTATATTTTATATATGTACAAATAAAAAAAAAATTTAGAAAAAATTTAAAAATAGGACAATCAATTTCTAATAATGGTTGTTGTTTAACAATTATTAATTTATATAAAAATATAATTGTTTTTAACATATTAAAACAAACGTTTAATATAACTACTTTTAAAAAAATTAAAATAGGTGATTATTTAAATCTTGAAAAACCTATAACAATAAATAATTTTATTGGAGGACATTTAGTTTTAGGACATATTACTAATATAGCTAAAATTATTAATATTAAAAATTATAATTTTTCTAAAATTTTATGGATTAAACCAAATAATATTTTTCAGATGAATTATATTTTTAAAAAAGGATCAATATGTATTGATGGTATTAGTCTAACTATAGATAAAAAATTAAAAAACAAATTTAGTGTAAATATAATTCCAGAAACATTATTAAGAACCACATTATCAAATAAAAAAATTAATGATTATGTAAATATTGAAATTGATTTATATGCTTATATTATAGTTAAAACAGTAAAAAAAATACATAAAAATAATATTAAATATATTTAATAAAATTAAAGGAATATGGATGTTTATAAACAAAAAAAAAATAAATATTCTAAAAATATTAGAAAATCGTAATATTTTATACCAAGTAACTAATAGAAATAATTTATATAATATTTTAAATGAAAAGAATATTAATCTTTATTGTGGTTTTGATTTAACAGCAGATAGTTTACATATAGGTCATCTAATACAATTAATTACACTTCAATATTTTCAAAAATTAGGACATAAACCAATTATTTTATTAGGAGGAGCTACGAGTTTAATTGGTGATCCTAGTTTTAAATTTAAAACAAGAAAAAATAATTCAATAGATCTTATAAATAAATGGTTTCAAAAAATTAGTTTACAATTAACAAATTTTTTAGATTTTAATTGTGGAAAATATAGTGCAAGTATAATTAATAATTATGAATGGTTTCATAAAATGAATATTTTATTTTTTTTAAAAAAAATAGGAAAACATTTTTATGTTAATCATATGATGAATAAAGATGCAATAAAAAAAAGAATGAAAAATAATAACATAGAAGGTGGTATATCTTTTAAAGAATTTTCTTATAATTTATTACAATCCTATGATTTTGCTTATTTAAATAAAAATTTTAATGTTATACTACAAATTGGTGGATCTGATCAATGGGGACATATTGTTTCTGGTATTGATCTTGTGAAAAAAATTAATAAAAAAAAAGTTTTTGGCTTAACAACAAAATTAATTGTTAAAAATGATGGAACAAAGTTTGGAAAAACAGAAAATAAAACTATTTGGTTAGATTCTAAAAAAACTAGTCCATATAAATTTTTTCAATTTTGGTTAAATATACCAGATTCTACAGTATTTAATTTTTTATATATGTTCACTAATTATGAAATTAATTTTATTAATTCTTTCAAACAAAAAAATCAGAAAATTAAAAAAGATAGTCTACAATATTTATTAGCTGAATATATGACAAAAATAGTTCATGGTGAAAAAAAATTAAATATATCAAAAAAAATCACTAATTTACTTTTTAATACAAATATAAATAATTTATCAGAAAAAGAATTTTATACATTACTAAATAATATTGATAATCTTTATTTAGAAAACAAAAAATTTGATTTATCAACAATTTTAGTTCTAAGTAAATTTGTATCATCTCGTACTCAAGCATTTACTATACTAAAATCACGTGCAATATATATTAATAATGAAAATATATTAGATAATTCATTTATATTTACAGAATATCATAAAAAATTTAATCATTTTACTTTATTACGAAAAGGGAAAAAAAATTTTTGTTTAATTTATTGGAAATAAAAAATAATATAACTATGATTTTTATGCGTTCTAGAGGAATTGAACCTCTGACTTTCACTATGTCATAGTGACACTCTAACCCCTGAGTTAAGAACGCATATATTATAAATAAAATCTTCAACATTACATATAATATATGTATTTATTTTAATAGTCAATTTTTTGTATTTTTATAATACGTAATATAACTAAAAATGATGAAACTGTTAACCCAATTATAAACCCGATCCAAAAACCAGCAGGTCCCATAGGGGGAGATACAATAAAATTAGTAATAGATAAAAAATAACCAATAGGTAAGCTTATTACCCAATAGGAAAAAAAAGTAATTAAAAAAATAGATTTAGTATCTTTATATCCTTTTAATATACCACATCCAATAACTTGAATAGAATCTAAAATTTGATAAATAGATGCTAATAAAATTAAATGTGAAGATAAATTTATAATATTTTTACTATGATTATAAAAAGAAGCTATTTTATTTTTAAAAATAATACTTATAAAAAAAATAAAAAAAGATATTATTATTCCTATAGTTTGTGAAATCCAACTAATAAGTTTTGCTTTTTCTTTATAACCTAAACCAAGATAAAATCCAATTATTATAGTTGTAGAAATACTTAAAGATAAAGGAATAACAAAAATAAATGAACTAAAATTTAAAGCTATTTGATAACTAATAATACTTTCTATTTCCATATTAGAATATATTAATAAAAAAACAACACTAAATAATGTTATTTCAAAAAAAATAGATAATCCAATAGGAATACCTAATTTTAGTAATTTCATTAGTATTTTAATATTAGGTTTATTAAATAAACTAAAATATTTAATATTATAAAAGAGTTTAGATTTTGACATACATACTATAGTAAGAAAAAACATTATCCAATATATAAAAACAATAGATATACTACATCCAATTCCTCCAAATTTTGGTATATAACCTAAACCATATATAAAAATATAATTTATAGGTATATATAAAATTACACCTAACCAATTAATTAACATATCTGGTATAATAAATGATAAACTTATACATTGAAACCTTAATACTTGTAATAATAAATATCCGGGTATACTCCAGGAAATAATTTTTAAATAAATTTTTGTTTTTAAAATTATAAATTTATTTTTAGATAAAAATGATATTAAAAAACCAATTTTATAAAAAATTAATATCATAATACAAGATATTATTATTACTAATAAATATGATTGTTTTATATAATTTGTTATATTTTTTCTTTTATTAGATCCATTAATTTTAGTAATAATAGGAATTAAAGGTAATAAAATACCCTGACTAAATAATATTATTGGTAATGATATTGATGTACCCATAGCTACAATAGCCATATCTATATTACTATAATATCCAGACATAATATTATTTATAATACTTATTAAAATACATGCTATTTGTGTTAAAATAATTGGTATTGTAAGATTAAATAATTTTTTTATTTCAATTAAATATTTTTGCACATATATCCTTTTTTATTTTTAATATTTATTGAATTTTACATAATATTATATATATATAAATATATTTTTAAAAAAATTTGAAATTATTTAATATAATTAATATAATTAAATTAATTTAATAAAATTAAGGAAATTTTATGCAAATCTTAAAAAAGATCAAAGAACAAATTAAAAATAATCCTATTATTTTATATATGAAAGGAAATCCAAATAATCCTAAATGTGGTTTTTCAAATAAAGCTGTAAAAATTATTATGTTTTATAAAATAAAATTTTATTATGTTGATGTTTTAAAAAATCCTGATATTAGAAATTTTTTACCAAAATATGCTAATTGGCCTACATTTCCCCAATTATGGGTAAATAATGAACTAATAGGAGGATATGATATTATATATTCATTACATAATACAAAAAAATTAAAAATAATTTTAAACTATAAAAAAAAATAATTGATCTTGTATATTCTAAAATAAAAATTTTGGAGGCCATCCTCCTATTTCTTTCCATTTATTAACTAATTTACAAAATAATTTAGCAGTACGGTTAGTATCATATAAAGCTGAATGTGCTTGATTGTTATCAAAGGAAATTCCCATAGCATGACATGATTTAGCTAAAACAGTTTGTCCTAAAATTAAACCACTCATTGAAGCAGTATCAAATGTAACAAAAGAATGAAATGGATTATAATTTTCCATTTTTGTACGTTTTACAGCTTCCATAATAAAACTATGATCAAAATTAGCATTATGAGCTACTAAAACTGCTTTTTTACATTTATTTTTTTTTATATCTTGAGATATTTTTGAAAAAATAATTTTTAAAGCTTTATTTTCAGTTATAGCACCTCTTAAAGAGGTATTAATATTTATCCCATTAAAAGCTAATGCTTCATGAGATATATGAGATCCATTAAAAGGTAAAATATGAAAATGTAACATTTCATTTTTTTCTAACCAACCATTATTCATTTTTAATGTTATTATACTAATTTCTAATATAGCATGATATTTTGAATTAAATCCTGAAGTTTCAATATCAATTACAACAGGATAAAATCCTCTAAATCTAGAAGATAAAAGATTTAATTTTGATAACTTATTCATTTTTAAAATTTTTAAAATATATTTATATTAATTTTATATACATAAATAAATTATACTTTTATATAAAAAATTACAAGTAAAAATTACTATATATATTTTATTCATTAAATAAAATTTTGTAATAAAAAATTATTCTATATTATTTAATAATAATTTTATTAATTTAAATTTAAAAAATATTTTTAATATAATTAATTTTATAATATTTTTTTATTTTTTTTTTATTTAATAAAATATTATTAACAATATCAATCATTACTTCTGATGAAGTAAATAAATTTTTAATAAAATATATTTTTAAATTTTTATTTAATATTTTTTTTATATTAATTTTTATATTTTTATCAATATTAGAAATTAATACCCATATTCCTTTTAGTATCAAAATTTTTTTTATAAAATCATCATAATGTAATAAACATTCACTATTTTTACCAATCCATAATCCTTTTAAATTTTTTTTATATAAAGCAAAATACATATAATTTTTATTATATTTTATTACAGTTATAATATTTGTAATTCCAGTTAATTTCCAAGATTTTTCAGCAATAATCATTAAATGAGATAAACCTATTTTAGGTATATTAAGTGCATAAGATATACTATCTATTATTGCTATACCTATTCTTAAACTTGTAAAATTTCCAGGACCTAAATTACATCCTAACAAATCTAAATCAGTTAAAAATAAATTATTTTTTTTTAAAATATGATGAATTAAGTGTAATATATATTTAATATGTGAAAAAGGACAAAATTTTATTTCATTATAAATAATATTTTTATTTTTTAAAGTAATAAAACAATATTCAGTAGATGTATCAATAATTAAAATATTTTTATACATAAGATTTTATTATTAATTAAATATAAATTTATTGTTTAAAATTCAAATTATGTTATAATTTTACTGTTTTTGGTAAAATTAAAACTATTTTTTATAAAAAAATTATTATTTTAAATAATATTATTATATCATATAATAATTATTAATGTAATTAAGTTAAATTTTATTAAAAATATTAAAATATTTATAATGTTATGAGATATAAAAATAATAATTGAGGATAATGTAAACTCATGACAACAATAGTTAGTGTAAGAAAAAATGGAAATGTAGTTATCGGTGGTGATGGACAAGCAACTTTAGGTCATATTATAATGAAAGGAAACGTAAAAAAAATTCGTAAATTATACAATGATACAGTAATTGCTGGTTTTGCTGGTGGTACTGCGGATGCTTTTACACTTTTTGAATTATTTGAACAAAAATTAGAAATATATCAAGGAAATTTAATAAAATCTGCAGTAGAATTAGCAAAAGATTGGAGAACAGATCGTATTTTACGTAAGTTAGAAGCATTATTAGTAATTGCAGATAAAGTTACTTCTTTAATCATTACAGGGAGTGGAGATGTAATTCAACCTGAAAATAATATAGTTACTATTGGTTCTGGTGGTCCATATGCACAAGCCTCTGCACGTGCTTTATTTGAAAATACTAATTTAAGTGCATATGAAATAGTAAAAAAATCTTTAAATATTGCAGGAGATATTTGTATATACACTAATCATAATTTTACAATTGAAGAATTGCCATCTAATTAATATATAAGCATGAGGAAAATGCTAATTATGTCTGAAATGACTCCAAAAGAAATAGTTAATGAATTAAATAAATTTATCATTGGTCAAGAAAATGCAAAAAAAGCCGTAGCTATTGCGTTGAGAAATCGTTGGAGACGCATGCAACTTGATGAAAATTTAAGACAAGAAGTAACTCCTAAAAATATATTAATGATAGGACCTACAGGAGTAGGTAAAACTGAAATTGCTCGTCGTTTAGCAAAATTAGCTAATGCACCTTTTATAAAGGTAGAAGCAACTAAATTTACTGAAATTGGTTATGTAGGAAAAGAAGTAGATTCAATTATTAGAGATTTAACTGATGTTGCGATAAAAATGATACGTATAAAAGAATTTAAAAAAAATTGTAATAAAGCAAGAAAAATGGCTGAAGAGAGAATTATTAATGCATTAATACCTAATAAAAATAATTGGGATCAAGATGATAATATTAAATCTATTCGTGAAAAATTAAAAATTAAATTAAAACAAGGATTATTAGATAATCAAGAAATTGAAATTAATATATCAAGTTCTCCTATGGGAATTGAAATTATGGCACCTCCAGGTATGGAAGAAATGACAAGCCAATTACAATCACTATTTCAAAATTTAGGAGGTAATAAACAAAAAAAACGTAAATTAAAAATTAAAAATGCTATTAGATTACTTTTAGAAGAAGAAGCGAATAAATTAATTAATAACGAAAATATTAAACAAAAAGCTATAGAATCAGTTGAACAAAATGGTATTGTATTTTTGGATGAAATAGATAAAATTTGTAGAAGAAATAATAATATATCTTCAGAAGTTTCACGAGAAGGAGTACAACGTGATTTATTACCATTAGTAGAAGGATGTACAGTTTCAACAAAACATGGAATGGTTAAAACAGATCATATTTTATTTATTGCATCAGGATCATTTCAAATATCTAAACCTTCTGATTTAATTCCTGAATTACAAGGTAGATTACCTATAAGAGTGGAATTAAAAGCTCTTACTAGTAATGATTTTGAAAGAATTCTTATAGAACCAAATGCTTCTATCACAGTGCAATATAAAGCATTATTAGCAACTGAAAAAATAAATATTATTTTTACTGAAGATGGTATTAAAAGAATAGCTGAATCTGCTTGGAAGGTAAATGAAACAACAGAAAATATAGGAGCAAGAAGATTACATACTATTCTTGAACATTTAATGTCAGATATATCTTACGATATTGATAAATATAATAATAAATCGATTACTATTGATAAAATTTATGTAAGTAAACACCTAGATTCGCTAATTATAAATGAAGATATTAGCAGATATATTTTATAAAAATATTAATTATTATATTTAAATAATGAATACTAATCATTTACATTTAGTGATTATATTTTTATATTAAATAATCTTAAATAATTAAAATAATATTAACTATTTCTTTTTTTTAGAATTTCTATAATATTATTTAAATTAATATTTTTAAATTTTAAAAGTATAATTAAATGGTATATTAAATCTGCTGTTTCTTCAATAAAATCTGTTTTATTATCATAATTTGCAGCTATAATAGTTTCTATAGCTTCTTCTCCTACTTTTTGTGAGATTCTTTTTAAACCACTTTGATATAATTTATAAGTATATGAAAAAGGTTTCATATTATTCTTTTCTTTTTTTTTATCTAGATATTTTTCTAATAAATATAAAAAAGTAAAATTTGATGTAATTTTTTTAAAACAACTATATTCATTTAAATGACATGTTTTATTAATTGATTCTACTAAAATGAGTAATGTATCTTTGTCACAATCTGTAGTAATATTTTTTAAAATTAAAAAATTACCTGTTGTTTCTCCTTTTGTCCATATTTTTTTTTTAGTTCGAGAAAAAAATGTAACTTTTTTTGTATTTAAAGTTATTTTTAAAGATTCTTTATTCATATAAGCATGCATAAGAATTTGTCCAGAAATTTTATGTTGTATAATAGTAGGTATTAATCCATTAGTTTTTATCCAATTTAAATTATCTACAAAATTTTTTTTTAACATATTCTTACCTCTATATTTTTTTTGTATAAAAATTGTTTTAATACTTGAATATTAATAATATTTTTATGAAAAACTGATGCTGCTAAAGCACCATCTACATTAATTTTTTTATTAAAAACATTATAAAAATCTTTTTTAGAACCTGCTCCTCCAGAAGCAATTAAAGGAATTTTACAAATTTTTCTTATTTTTTTTAATTGTTTTAAATCGTAACCATTACATAACCCATCTTGATTCATCATATTCAATACTATTTCACCTGCTCCCAAATCTTGTACTTTTTTAATCCATTCAATTGTTTCCCAATTAGTTATTTTAGTATATTTTATATTACCAGTATATTTATAAACATAATATTTTTTTGTTACACTATTATAAAAAGAATCAACACCTACTACAACACATTGTGTACCAAAATATTTTGATAATTTTGTAATTAAAGAAGGATTATTTAATGCAGGAGAATTTATAGATATTTTTTCAGCTCCTAAATGTAATATTTGTGCAGCATCACTTATTGATTGTATTCCTCCTGCTACACAAAAAGGTATATTAATTAAATTAGCTATTTGAGATATCCATTTTTTATTAACTAATCTATTATCAATTGATGCTGTAATATCATAAAATATTAATTCATCTGCTCCTTCTTTATCATATTTAGAAGCTAATAACAAAATATCTCCTATAATTTGATGATTCTTAAATTGTTTACCTTTTACTACTTTATTTTGATAAACATCTAAACAAGGAATTATTCTTTTTGCCAACATAAATTAGCCTCTTTGAAAGAAAATATTTTTTCTAAAAAAGCTCTTCCAATAATTATATCTTTTACTCCACTTTTTTTTAAATTTTTAATATCTTTTAAAGTAGAAACACCTCCTGATGCTTGAAAAAATATTTCTGGATATTTTTTTACAATTTCAGTATAAAGATTTATATTTGGTCCTAATAATGTACCATCTTTAGAAATATCTGTACATAAAACATATTTTAAACCTATATTTAAAAATTGTTCTATAATATCTTCAAAAATAATATTACTTTTATTTTGCCATCCATTAATAAAAACTATTTTTTTATAATTCTTATCAAATTTAATATCCAATGCTAAAATTAAAGAATATGGATTATATAATTTAAACCATTTTTTAACATTATTAAGATTTTTTATGATTGAAGAACCTAATATAACTTGTGCATTAGGTATTAAATTGAAAACAAAATCTATATCTGTTTGAGTTCTAATACCTCCTCCTATTTGTATAGAAATAAAATTAATTTTAGATAATTCTTTTAATAAAAATATTTGCTTTTTACTAGGATCTTTTGCTCCATCTAAATCTATTAGATGTATTTTTTTAGCTCCTTGTTTCAAATATTTTTTAATATAAAAAAAAGGTTTATGTAAATATTTACGTTTAATATTAAACTTACCCTGATGTAATCTAACAACTTGTCCTTTTATTAAATCAATAGCTGGAATAATCATTTTTTTATTTTATATTTTTAAAAAATTTTTAATTAATTGAATACCATTATTTCCTGATCTTTCTGGATGAAATTGCACTCCAAAAAAGTTATCTTTTTGTATAGCAGAACTAAATAAATTTTCGTAATTTGTTTCAGCTATAGTATAATTATTTAAATGAATATTATAACTATGAGAAAAATAGAAATAAGATCCTGTATATATATTATGAAATAATGGAGATTTTTTTGTAATATTTACTTTGTTCCATCCCATATGAGGAATAGGAACATTTTTATTATTCATTAAATATGTTGAATAATCTAAAATTCCTAAAGTATTTATTCCTTCATTTTCTTCACTATGTTTACCTAAAATTTGCATTCCTAAACATATTCCTAAAATATCTTTTTTACAATTTTTAATTAATTTTAATAAATTATCATTTTTTAATTTTTTTATTGCAGAATATGCTGAACCTACTCCTGGTAAAAAAATTTTATCAGCATTCAAAATTAAATTTTTATCATTTGTAATTTTAGATCTAAATCCTATTTTTTCAATAGTAGATTGTAAAGAATAAAAATTACCGCAAGATGTATCTAAAATAACAATATTCAATTTAATACTCCTTTTGAACTGGGAATAATATTATTTACAATTTTTATTGCTTGTTTTAAAGTACATCCGAATGCTTTAAATAAACTTTCAATTTTATGATGATCATTTTCTCCATCAACTTTTAAATATATATTACATGACATAGAATATGATAAAGAATAAAAAAAATGTTTAACCATTTCAGTACTTAAATCACCAATTTTTTGATATTTAAATTTAGCATAATATTGTAAATATGGTCTACCTGATAAATCTAGTGCACATTTTGCTAGTGATTCATCCATTGGTAATAAAAATCCAAACCTATTAATTCCTTTTTTATTACCAATAGCTTTTGATAAAGCTTTTCCTAATGAAATTGCAATATCTTCTATTGTATGATGATCATCAACTTTTAAATCTCCTTTACTAAAAATATTTAAAATAAATCCTCCATGTATTGCTATTTGTTCTAACATATGATTTAAAAAATTAATTCCTGTATTAATTACACTTTTCCCTTTTTTATCTAAAAACAATTCTACATATATTTTTGTTTCTTTTGTTACTCTTTTTATTATAGCATATCTTTTAGATGGTGTTAGTTTACTTAAAATATTTAACCAATTACATTTTTTTTTATTATATAAAATACCATTAATACCAATATTATTTGCTAATTCTAAATCTGTTAAACGATCACCTATAACATAACTATTTTTTTTATCTAAATTATTATTTAAATAAAATTTTAACATTGTTGTATTTGGTTTTCTGCATATACAATTATTATATGAAAAATGTGGACATATAAAAATATCTTCAAATTTTATATCTTGAGATTTAAAAATATTAAGCATAAAATTATGTGGTATATTAAAATTTTCATGAGGAAAAGATTTAGTACCTAAACCGTCTTGGTTTGTAATAATTACAAATAAATAAGATAATTTTTTTAATTTTGATAAAACAGTAATAACATTTTTTTCAAAAAAAAGTTTATTTATGTGATCAATTTGATAATTATTTTTAGGTTCAGATATTAATGTACCATCTCTATCTATAAAAAGTATTTTTTTTAACATATATAAAATTCTATTTATAATGATAATTAATTATTTTAACAAGATAATTTTTTTAATTCAAAAATTAATTTTTTACATTCATTAAATGTTCCGATTGTAATTCTTAAACAATTTTTTAATCTATTTTCATGATTTTGATTTCTAACAATTATTTTATTTTTATATAATTCTTTAAAAACATAATGAGAATTAAAAAATTTTATTAAAACAAAATTTGTTTCACTATAAAATATTTTTTTTATAATTTTATAATGTTTTAAATTATTAATTAACCATTTTTTATTATCAATAATTTTTTTTACATTATTTTTCATAATAATTAAATTTTTAGGATATAGAGCTTGTATAGCTATATCTATTACAGGATCAGGTATTGGATAAGGAGCAATAACTTTTTGTAAAATATTAATAATTTTACTATTAGTTAGTATAAAACCACAACGTAAACCAGCTAATCCAAAAGCTTTTGATAAAGTTCTTAATATAATTAAATTATGATATTTATCTATTAAATTAACTAAAGTTTTATTTATACAAAATTCAATATACGCTTCATCAATTACAATAATTATTTTATTTTTAACTAACTTTAAGAGTTTTATTATATTATTTTTATTTATACAATTACCTGTAGGATTATTAGGATGACAAATAAATATTATTTTAATATTATAAAGATTTTTTTTAATAAAATTAACATTTAATTCCCAATTATTTAAACTATTGATCATAATATATTTAATATTAAGTATTTCAGCATTAACACGATACATATCATATGTTGGGGGACAAAATAAAATTTTTTCTTTTACAGGATTACAAAATGTACGCATAATTATATCTATACCTTCATCAGCTCCTCTAGTAACTAAAATATTTTTATAATTTAAATTTGCATATTTACTATAAAGATTAATCAGTTTACTAGATTGTGGTTCTGGATATTTATTAAATGTTTTTTTATTTAAAGAAAAAAGAGAAATAATAGGAGATTCATTTGCATTTAATAAAATTGTATTATTATTATTAATATTATTATGTAATAATCTTGCTGATTGGTATGGTTTAAGACTAAAAATATTTTTTCTAACTATATTATTTATATTAATTTTTTTTGTATTTAATAAATTTTTATTAATAAAATTTTTTCTTATAGTAATAGCATTACTATGACCTAATAAATTTTCTGATTTTGACATAATTTCTACTGTATTAGAAATATTTAGTAATCCTTTTTTTGTTAATTTTTGTACAGACATTTTTTTTTGGAAATCATATACTCCTAAACAAGAATAAGTTAATGCATGTCCATAAGTCGGTAAAACATGATTTGTTCCTGATGCATAATCTCCAGCAGATTCAGGAGACCAATTACCTAAAAAAATTGATCCAGCATTGATAATCTTAGGTAAAATTTGACGATAATTTTTACATTGAATTATAAGATGTTCAGGAGCATATTTATTTATTATTTTAATACATTCTTTTATATTTTTAACTATTATAATATAACTTTTACTAAGAGATTTTATTGCTATTTTTTTTTTAGGTAACTTTTCTAATTTTTTATAAAGTTTGTTTTGAACTAATTTTGCTATTTTTTCTTCAGTAGTAAGTAAAAATACTTGTGAATCAATTCCGTGTTCTGCTTGTGATAATAAATCAGCTATAATAAAATTATAATTTGCTGATTTATCTGCTAAAATCATTAATTCTGATGGACCGGCAGGCATATCTATAGAAACATTTTTATAAAAAATTTCATTTTGATTAGTAATTTGTCTTTTGGCCTCCGTAACAAAAAAATTTCCTGGACCAAAAATTTTGTTTACTTTATTAATAGATTCAGTACCAAAAGCCATTGCAGCTATAGCATGAGCTCCCCCTATTTGAAAAATATTTTTTATATTGCATAAATATGCAGAAAATAGAATTTCATTAGATATAGGAGGAGGAGAACATAATATAATATTTGGACATAATGCTAATTTTGCAGGAATTCCTAACATTAATACAGTAGAAAAAAGTGATGATGTACCTCCAGGGATATATAATCCTACTTTAGATATAGGACGATAAATTTGATGACAAAATACACCAGGTATAATTTTAATTATTTTTTTTTTTAGTAATTGAGATTTATGAAATTTATGTATATTATTATATGCTTGTTGTATAGCATTTTTAATATTTTTTTTTAAAAAAAGTTTTGAATTATTTATTTTTTCTTTATTTATTTTTAATTCATTAGTTTGAATTTTATCAAATAATAAATTATATTTTTTTAAAGCATTATCACCTTTTTTTTTAACTTGATTTAAAATTTCTGTTACATTATGTTTAATTTTTTTATTAATTGAAAATATTGGTCTAGATAATATTTGTTTTTTTTGAATTTTATCAGAATTATTCCAGTATATAATATTATTTATAATAGTCATTTTTATTCCATAATTTTTTCAATAGGTAAAACTAAGATCGAACTTACTCCTAATAATTTTAATTTTTCCATTGTTTCCCAGAATAATGTTTCACTACTTACCATATGCATTGCTACTTTTTGATTATTATCAATTAATGGTAAAATAGTAGGATTTTCAGCACCTGGTAGTAATGAAATTACCTCTTTTAATTTTTTATTAGGAACATGTAACATTATATATTTTGATTCTCTAGCTTTTATAACTCCTTTAATTCTAGTTAATAATTTATTTATTAATTTTTGTTTAATTTCCTTAATTTTACCACAACGTTGTATTAAACATGCTTGAGAATTATAAATAACTTTTACTTCTTTTATACCATTTGCTTCTAAAGTAGCTCCAGTAGATACTAAATCACAAATAGCATCTGATAAACCAACTCTTGGTGCTAATTCAACAGATCCATTTAACATACAAGATTTAAATAAGATATTATGTTTATCAAGATATTTTTTTAAAATATTAGGATAAGATGTTGCAATACAAGAATTTTGTAGAGATTGTAACCCTGTATAATTTTTATTAATAGGTATTGCTATTGATAATCTACATATCCCAAAATCTAATTTACGTAAAATTAAATAATTAGCATTTTCACCTTTTGATAAACGAGTTAAAACTTCTTCTTCTAAAACATTTTTTCCAATAATTCCCAAATCAACAACTTTTTCCATAATTAATCCTGGAATATCATCATCACGTACTCTTAAAATATCAATTGGCATATTTTCTGTAAAAGCTATTAAACTTTGTTGCTGAAAATTAATTTTAAGACCACATTTTTTTAATAATTTACTAGATTCTTTACTTAAACGACCAGATTTTTGCATAGCTATTCGTAAACGATTATTATTTAGCATGCTTTATATCCTTTTTTTTTAGAAAAATTTGAAATTTTTATAAAAAATTTTACTTAAAATTAATTTTAATGATTTTAAATAAAATTTTAATATTATTTCAACTAAAATAAATTATTATTAAAATAATAAATATTTTTTATTTCAAAATTATTTAAGTATAAAATAATTTTGATATTTTTTATATATTAAAATAATTATTTTTTTTTATTTTCGTATATCCTAAATCATTACTTATAGGATTTTTTGCTGAAATACGAGCTAATTTATCACATTCATTATTCATTTTATGATATGAATGTCCTTTTATCCAATTCCAATTTACATTATGTTTTAATAACACTAAATCTAATCTTTTCCATAAATCAATATTTTTTACTATCTTTTTTTTATTACGTATCCAATTAAATTTTTTCCAATTATATATCCATTTTGTAATACCTTCTTTTAAATATCTACTATCAGTAGATATACAAATATTACAGCTTTCTTTTAAAGATTCAAATGCTATAATAGAAGCCATTAACTCCATTCTATTATTAGTAGTTAAAAAAAAACCTTGAGTTAAAATTTTTTCATATTTATTATATTGTAAAATAGCTGCACAACCTCCTGGGCCAGGATTATATATACAAGAACCATCTGTAAAAATATTTATATTTTTATACATATAACTTTCTTTTTAAGAATTTATTTTATTTATATAACAAATATGAAAAAAATTAATATACGTCAAGTAGTTTTAGATACAGAAACTACAGGAATGAATTTTTCTCCTCCATATTATATAGGTCATCGTATAATAGAAATAGGAATGGTTGAAATTGTTAATCGTAATATTACTAACAATAATTTTCATACATATTTAAATCCTAAACAAAATATAAGTCAAGATGCATTTAATATTCATGGAATTTCTAATGAATTTTTATCTAATAAGCCTATTTTTTTTGATATTGTAGATAATTTTTTAAATTATATAAAAGGAACAGAATTAATTATTCATAATGCACAATTTGATATTAATTTTTTAAATTATGAATTATCATTATTAAAAAGTAATTTACCTAAAATTGAAAATATTTGTAAGATAAAAGATACACTTAAAATAGCCAGAAATTTATTTCCAGGGAAAAGAAACTCACTTAATTCTTTATGTTCTAGATTTCATATAGACAATAGTAAACGTCATTTACATGGAGCATTATTAGATGCAAAACTTTTAGCAAAAATTTTTTTGTTCATGACTGCTAAACAAAATACATTCAAATTAGAACTTTCAAAAAAAATAAATAATAATATTGATATTAAATTACCTTTTTTTTATAAAAAATCAATTGAAAAAAAAAATTTAATTATATATGCTTCTGATGAAGAATTAAAATTACATAAATTACAATTAAAATTAATTAAAAAAAAATGTGGATTTTGTTTATGGTCAAAAAAATAATTTAAAAATAAATAAAAAAATATTGATTATTAATAATATATAAAATATAATATAAAAATATTATGGTGCGATAGTTCAGTTTGGTTAGAATATCGGCTTGTCACGCCGGGGGTCACGGGTTCAAGTCCCGTTCGCACCGTATTTCAATAAAATACTAGTTTAATCATTAATAATCCATAATACACAAGATTTTTTATATAATTCTAAATTATTTTTTAAAATATTAATTAAATCTGAGCAAATTTCTTTTTTATTTCTAAAATCATTAATCCAAAAAAAAACAGTAAAATTAATAGAATTATTAGTAATTTCATCAACAATAACATCTATAATAGAATTTTCTATTATTTTACTATTTACCGACATAGTATCTAATATTATTTTTTTTATTATATTAATATCTTCTTGTACTAAATTACGTGAAACACCTAAAGTAATTTTATTACGATATTCATTTGCTTTAGAAAAATTTATTATGTTTTCTGTAAGAATTTTACCATTTGGTACAGATATAATACTTCCATCAAATGTTTTAAAGAGAGTACAAAAAATTTCAACATTAGTTATTTTACCAGTAACATTACCTATGTTTATATAATCTCCTACTTTAAAAATACGAAAAGTAATAATTAATAATCCTGATGCCAAATTTGCTAATGCACTTTGCCATGCTAAACCCACGACTAGACCTATAGTTCCAAATGCTGCAAAAATAGATGATGTTTTTAATCCAATACTACTTAATGCGCTAACTATTACGAATATTGTTAAACTATATTTTAAAACGTTAGAAAGAAAACCAATTGTTATTGGATCTATATTTCTAATAGTGAAAACATTTTTTATAGTTCTAGTAGTAATTTTTACTCCCCATAATCCAAAAAATAAAATCATACCAGCTAAAAAAAAATGTTCACCTTGATAAAAAATAAAAACTTTATTATGTATAATCCATGATTTTATGAAATCTAATACACTAGTAAATTTATTCATATTTTAATCATCCGTTTTATAAGATAATTTATATTCTTTTTTATAATTAAATTTTTTTATAAAGTATTAATCGCATTTAATTTCTTAAAAATTTTTTCTAATTTATTTTTTATTGAAATTTGAGATGCTCTAATCCAGGATCTTGGATCATAATATTTTTTATTAGGTTTATTAAAACCATCAGGATTACCTAACTGACTAGATAAATATTGTTTATTTTTTTTAAAATATTTTAATATACCTTCCCATGTTGACCATTGAATATCTGTATCAATATTCATTTTTATAACACCATATTTTATAGATTCTTTAATTTCTATTGATGAAGATCCAGAACCACCATGAAATACAAAATTTATAGGATTTTTTGTAAGATTATGTTTTTTACAAATAAAATTTTGTGAATTTCTTAAAATTTTTGGTAATAATTTAACATTACCTTTTTGATATACTCCATGTACATTTCCAAAAGATGCTGCAATAGTAAATTGAGGACTGATTAATTTTAATTTTTCATAAGCATAGTTAACATCATAAGGATCCGTGTATAATAATTTTTTAGTTAATTTACTATTATCAATACCATCTTCTTCTCCACCTGTACATCCTAATTCAATTTCTAATATAATATTCATTTTTGACATTTTTTTTAAATATCTACTACAAATTTTAATATTATCTACAACAGATTCAGTAGATAAATCTATCATATGAGAAGAAAATAAAGGTTTTTTATATTCTAAAAAATATTTTTTATTTTCATTTAATAAATTATCAATCCATGATAATTTATTTTTAGGACAATGATCAGTATGTAAAATTACTGGTATACCATAGTATTTAGCAATTTGATGTACATGTTTTGCACCAGATATGGCTCCAATTAAAGAAGCTAATTCAGGATTAATATTTTGTAATCCTTTTCCTGCAATAAAAGCAGCACCTGCATTAGAAAATTGAATAATAACTGGAGATTTTACTTTAGATGCAGTCTCTAAAACTATATTAATAGAATCAGTACCAATGCAATTAATTGCAGGTAAAGCAAAATTATGTTTTTTTGCTATTTTAAAAATAGTTTGTATATCATTACCAAAAATAACACCAGGTTTTACATAATTTAAAATTTTAGACATATATCTACCTTATTATAAATTTTTATGTATAATTATTATTTTAATTTTTAATTATAATTTTTTAGTAAAATATTTTTTAATTTTGATATAACAGGTAATTTATTACCTTCAATATATTTTAAAAAAGCACCTCCACCAGTAGAAATATAAGAAATTTTATTGAAAACATTAAATAATTCTATGGCAGATATAGTATCTCCTCCACCTACAATTGAAAAAATATTATTATTAGTAATAGCATTAATTATTTCTTCAGTTCCTTTACTAAAATTTTGGAATTCAAAAACTCCAACAGGTCCATTCCATAATACAGTTTTTGCTTTTTTTAATTCATGTTTTATTATATTAATTGTTTTATCTCCTATATCGAGAATTTGTTCATTTCTTAATATTTTGTTTATTTTTTTTATTTTTACTGAAGTATTATTTGAAAATGAAGTACCTACTCTACAATCAACTGGAATAATAATATTTTTATATTTTTTTATTATTTTTTGTGCTAATAAAACACTATTTGGCTCATATAATGAATTACCAATATCATTATTTAATGATAATATAGTATTTGCTATGCCTCCTCCAACTATAACTTTATTTGATAATTTTGCTAATTTTTTTAAAATATTAAATTTTGTAGAAATTTTAGAACCACCAATAATAGAAATTATTGGTTTTTTAGGATTTTTTAAAAATTTTTTTAAATTTTTTATTTCATTAATTAATAACATTCCTGCACAAGATTGTTTAGCAAAATTCATAATTCCATAAGTAGAAGAATGCATACGATGTGATGTAGCAAATGCATCCATAACAAATATATCACATAAAGAAGCATATTTTTGAGATAGTTCTTGATTATTATTTTTTTCACCAATATTAAAACGTACATTTTCTAAAAGAATTATTGTATTTTTTTTAAAATTAATTCCATTTAAATAATTTTTTTCTAAAATTACTTTATAATGTAAAATTTTTTCTAAATAAATAGCGATATTTTTTAAAGAATATAAAGGATTATATTGACCTTCAATTGGTCTACCTAAATGAGAAGCTAAAATAATTTTAGCTCCTTTTTTTAAAGCATATTGAATAGTAGGTAATGATAATTTAATTCTAATATTAGAAATAATATTACCTTTTAAATCAATTGGAACATTAAAATCAGATCTAATTAATAAAGTTTTATTTTTAAGATTGATATCTGAAATATTTAACATAAGTAAATTAAATCCTATATTTTATAAGTAAAAATAATTTATTAAAATTAACTCAAAATTTTTTTTATTTTTGAAATAATATTTTTTGTAGTAAAACCAAATTTATTAAACAATGTGTTAGCAGACGCTGAATATCCAAAACTATCTACTCCAATAATATCACCGTCTAAACCTACATATTTATACCAATAATTTTTTGATCCAGCTTCAATAGCTATTTTACATTTAATATTACTAGGTAATACATGATTTTTATATTTTTTTGTCTGTTTATCAAAAATATCAGTAGATGGCATAGAAACAATTCTAATTTTATACTTTAAAATAGATAATTTTTTATATACTTCTATTGCTAAAGGAACTTCGGAACCAGTAGCTATTAATATAATTTGAGGGTTACTATCTAAACAATCTTTTAATATATATCCACCATATGATATACAGGATATTTTATCTCTATTTCTTTCTTGCGTAGGTAAATTTTGTCTAGATAAAACTAAAATAGTAGGATTATTGATATTTTCTATAGCTTGTTTCCATGCTATAGCTGTTTCAATTTTATCACATGGACGCCAGATACTTATGTTGGGAATTAATCTTAAACTAGATAATTGTTCTATAGGTTGATGTGTAGGACCATCTTCACCAATTCCAATAGAATCATGTGTATAAATCATGATATTTCTAATCTTCATTAAAGCAGCCATTCTTATGGCATTACGACAATAATCTGAAAAAACTAAAAAAGTAGCAGTATAAGTAATAAAACCATTATATAATGCAATTCCATTAGCAATTGCAGTCATACCAAATTCTCTTACTCCATAATAAATATAATTTCCATTTTCAATTTTATTAATTGGTTTGGAATTTTTTAAGATAGTTAAATTACTACTAGATAAATCAGCAGAACCTCCTAATAATTCTGGTAATAACTTAGAATATTGATTTAAAATATATTGAGATGATTCTCTTGTAGAATAATTTGTACATTTTTCATTAATTTTATTAATAAATTTATATGTTTCATTATTCCAGTTATTAGGAAGTAAATTTTTTAATCTTCTTTTTAATTCTATAGTTAAATTAGGAAATATATTAGAATATTCTTTAAAGTTATTTTTCCATTTTAATTCTTTTATACTACCTATATTTTTTGCATTCCATTTATTATAAATTGATATAGGAATTTCAAAAGGTTGATAATTCCAATTTAATTGTTTTCTTGTTAAAATAATTTCTTTTGTTCCTAAAGGAGATCCATGTGCAATATTTTTCCCAGATTTATTAGGTGATCCAAAAGCAATTATTGTATTGCAAATTAATAAAGTTGGTTTATTTTCTTTTAAAGATTTAGTTTTTTTTATAGCTGTATCTATACTCTCAAAATTATGTCCATCTATATTAGAGATAACATTCCATTGATAAGATTCAAATCTTTTTTTAGTGTCATCACTACACCATTCTTTTGTATTACCATCAATAGATATTCCATTATTATCATAAAAAACTATTAATTTTTTAAGTTTTAATGTACCTGCTAAAGAACATACTTCATGAGAAATTCCTTCCATTAAACATCCATCGCCTACAAAAACATAAATATAATGATCAATTATATTATAATTTGGTCTATTAAATTGAGCAGCTAAAGTTTTTTCTGCAATAGCCATACCAACAGCGTTAGCTAATCCTTGACCTAAAGGTCCTGTACTAGTTTCAATACTAGGAGTACATCCAAATTCTGGATGTCCAGGAGTTTTAGAATATAATTTTCTAAAATTTTTTAAATCTGATATTGTTATATCATAACCAGTTAAATGTAATAAACTATAAATTAACATAGAACAATGTCCATTTGATAATATAAATCTATCACGATTTATCCATTTAGGATTATTAGGATTATGATTTAAATGATTACGCCAAAGTACTTCTGCTATATCTGCCATACCCATAGGCGCACCAGGATGTCCAGAATTAGAGTTTTGTATAGCATCTATACTTAAAAATCTAATTGCATTAGCAAGATCTCTTCTAGAAGGCATTATTACTCCTGAATTTTTATTTAAAAATTATTTTATGAAAATATTATTTATATAAAGGAATATATACTTAAAATGTTTTAAAATCTATTTATTATAAATTTATAATTTTTATATATATTTTTATTAAAAAAATATATACTAATAATATATAAATGTTTATTTTTATAATAATTATATAATGAGAGTTTTAATGACAGAATATTTATTTACTTCAGAATCAGTATCAGAAGGACATCCAGATAAAATAGCAGACCAAATTTCTGATGCTATATTAGATAATATAATAAAACAAGATATAACTTCACGTGTAGCATGTGAAACATATATTAAAAATAATATGGTATTAATTGGTGGTGAAATTACAACTAAAGCTAAAATAAATATAGAAATTATTACTAGAAATACTATAAAAGAAATAGGATACACTAATCCTAAAAAAGGTTTTGATGCAAATACATGTACAATATTAAATATTATAAGTAAACAATCAAAAGATATAAAAAAAGGAATAATTTCTAATTCAGATAAATATAATCAAGGAGCAGGAGATCAAGGTTTTGTATTTGGTTATGCAACAAATGAAACAGATGTTTTGATGCCAGCTCCTATTACATATGCACATAAATTAGTACATCAACAAGCGAAAATTAGAAAAAAAAAAATTATATCATGGTTAGAGCCAGATGCAAAAAGTCAAGTTACTTTTAAATATAAAAATCATAAAATTATTTATATAGATTCTGTAGTATTATCTACACAACTTTCTAAAGAAATACCATACAAAAAATTACAAGAAGCTATCATGGAAGAAATTATTAAACCAGTATTACCTAAAATATGGATTAATAAAAAAACTAAATTTTTTGTTAATCCATCTGGACGTTTTATTATAGGAGGTCCAGTTAGTGATTGTGGTTTAACAGGAAGGAAAATTATTGTAGATACTTATGGTGGTATGGCTAGACATGGTGGTGGAGCTTTTTCAGGTAAAGATCCTTCTAAAGTAGATAGATCTGCTGCTTATGCAGCTCGTTATATAGCAAAAAATATAGTTGCTTCATCTTTAGCATCACGTTGTGAAATACAAATTGCATATATTATTGGAATTTCTAATCCAATTTCAATAATGGTAAATACATTTGGTACTGGTAAAGTATCTAATAATAAATTAGTATCTTTTATAAAAGAAATATTTGATTTAAGACCATTTAATTTAATAAAAATGTTAGATCTTTTAAAACCAATATATAAAAAAACTGCTTCTTATGGACATTTTGGAAGAAATATTTTTTCATGGGAACAACTTAATAAAGTAGATGATTTTAAAAATATTTCTGGTATTTAATTAATAAAAATAAAGTAATCAAAATATTTTTATAACTTTTAAAAAATATATTTTTATTTTATATAATTTATTTTATTACATTATTTTTAAATTTTTTGTAATCCAACAACTTTTTCATTAGATTTTGTATTTATTACAATTACACCTTTAGTATTACGTCCAATGATACAAATTTCAGATATATTAATACGAATTAATGTCCCCATATTTGTTATTAAAATAATTTGATCTTTATTTATTACTTGTAATGATCCTATCATTTTCCCATTTTTTGAATTAATTTTCATTGAAATAATTCCTTTTGTTGCTCTTGATTTTACTGGAAATTTTTTATTATTAGTACATTTACCGTATCCATTTTCTGTGATAGTAAAAATATTATTTTCAAATTTACTTTGAATAACTATTAATGAAACTACACTATCTTTTTTTTTATTAGATATTTTAATTCCTTTTACACCCATTGTATTTCTTCCCATAGTTCTAACTTGAGATTCATCAAATTTAACTACTTTACCTAAATTAGTAAATAACATGATTTTATTATGTTTACTAATTAAAGATACTCCTACTAAACTATCATTTTTTCTTAACTTAATTGCAATAATTCCATTACGTCTTGGATTACTAAATTTAGTTAAATTAGTTTTTTTTACATTTCCTTGTAAAGTAACCATAAATAAATTCATATTTTCTGTATAGTTATTAACTATAAGAAAATTAGTAATAATTTCATTGTTTTTTAAAGGTATAATATTTATAATGGGTCTTCCTTTAGAATATCTACTTGCTTCTGGAATATTATATACTTTTAACCAATATAAACGTCCTTTATTAGAAAAACATAAAATGTTATCACGAGTATATGCTACTAATATTTTAGAAATAACGTCATTTTCTTTTAATTTAATTGCTAATTTACCTTTTCCTCCTCTATGTTGTATATTATATTCAGTAATTTTTTGATATTTTATATATCCTTGATAAGATAATGTAATAATTACTTTTTCATCGTTAATTAAATCTTTTGTTTTAATTATAGAATTATTATCTAAAATAATTTTTGTCTTTCTTTTATCTCCAAATTCTTTTTTTATTAAAATTAATTCATTATATATTACTTCCATTAAATTTTTATAATTTTCAATTATTTTAATTAATTTTGAAATTTTATTTATCAAATATTGGTATTCTATACATAGTTTTTTATGTTCTAAATTAGTTAATTTATTTAATTTTAATTCTAAAATAGATTTAATCTGTGTATAACTAAAACGATAATTATTATTAAATTTTATTAAGTTAGAATTTGTTAGATAAATATTTAAAATTTCTTTTTTTTCTAAATTAAATATCTTTAATTTATTTGGAATTTTCCAAGATTGTAAATATATTTCATTTTTTACATTTTCTAAAATTTTAGAAGAACGTATAATTTTAATAATTTTTTCTATATTTAATAATGCAACTATTAAACCTTCTAATATATGTGCTTTATTTCGAGCTTTTTTTATTTCATAAAAAGTTCTTTTTGTAACAATTTCACGACGATGTGAAATAAATGCTTTAATAATATTTTTTAAAGACATTACTGTAGGTTCTCCTTTATATAAGGAGACCATTTTTATACTAAAAGAAATTTGTAAAGATGTTAATGAATATAAATTATTCAAAATTACATTTGTTGATACATCTTTTTTTATTTTAATTATAATTCTTATTCCATCCTTATCTGATTCATCTCTTAAAGTTTTAATTCCTTTAATTTTTTTTTCTTTTATTAAATTAGCTATTTTTGCTATTAATTTTGCTTTATTTACTTGATAAGGAAGTTCATAAATAATAATTGTTTTATAATTACTTTTTTTATTTTTAATAATTTTATTTCTTCCACGAATAAAAATTTTTCCTTTACCTGTTTCATAAGCATTTTCAATACCACTAATACCACATATAATACCAGCTGTAGGAAAATCTGGACCAGGAATATAATTCATTAATTCTTTAATAGTAATAGTATTATTTTTAATATATGCTAAACAAGCATTAATAACCTCAGTAATATTATGAGGAGGAATATTAGTTGTCATACCGACAGCTATACCTGAAGAACCATTAATTAGTAAATTAGGTATTTTTGTAGGCATTATTTCAGGAATCTTTTCTGTACCATCATAATTAGGTAAAAAATTAACCGTATTTTTTTCCAAATCATTTATAATTTCTTGAGCTATTTTCGTCATTTTAATTTCAGTATAACGCATAGCAGCAGCAGAATCTCCATCAATAGATCCAAAATTTCCTTGTCCTTTTATTAAAGTATATCTTAATGAAAATGATTGAGCTAATCTAACAATTGTATCATAAACAGCATTATCTCCATGAGGATGATATTTTCCTATAACATCACCTACTATTCTTGCTGATTTTTTATAAGGTTTGTCCCATGTATTTCTTAAAATATACATAGCGTATAATATACGTCTATGTACTGGTTTTAATCCATCTCTTACATCTGGTAAAGCTCTTCCTACAATAACAGACATTGCATAATCTAAGTAAGAATTTTTTAATTCTTCTTCAATATTAATTGATTTTATTTCTTTAACAAAAGAATTCATGTAAATAAATATCCTTTAAAACTTAATTACATAAGTTATATATTCATTATTTTATTTATAAATAATTATATTATTTTATATATTGCATATATTAACATGTAATACATTTATTTATTTTTAAATATTTTTTAAAATTTAAAAAATATTATAATTTTCTAATTGTTTAATTTTTTTTTTCGCTTGACTAATAACTTCTTCGGGAATTCCAGCTAAGGATGCTACAAATAAACCATAATTTTTATTAATTGATCCATTTTTTACTTTATATAAAAAAACAATAGAATTATTTAATTCTATTGCATCAAAATATACATTTTTTATATATTTTATTTTAGTTGCTAAATTAGTTAGTTCAATATAATTAGTTGCAAATAATGTAAGTGATTTAATTTTTTTTGCTATATTTTCAGCACAAGCCCATGCAATTGATAATCCATCACATGTAGAAGTTCCACGACCTATTTCATCCATCAATACTAAACTTTTATTAGTTGCATTTCTTAAAATATTTGCTGTTTCTATCATTTCTACCATAAAAGTAGATAAACCAGAAGAAATATCATCTGTTGAGCCTATTCTAGTAAATATTCTATCTATTGGTCCTATAATAGCTTTATCAGCAGGTACATAACTACCTATATATGTCATAATAATAATTAATGCAATTTGACGCATATAAGTACTTTTACCTCCCATATTAGGACCCGTTATTATTAACATATTATTATTAATTGTTAATAATACATCATTTGATATAAAAGATGATTTTACAATATTTTCTACAACAGGATGTCTGGAATTAGTTAAAGATATTCCTATTTTATCATTAATAATAGGACAAGTATAATTTAAAGTTAACGATCTTTCAGCTAAATTACATAATACGTCTAACTCTGATAAAAATAATGCTATTTTTTGTAATTTTTTTAAATAAGGATTAATATAATCAAATAATTCATAATATAAGAATTTTTCTAAATTAAATAATTTTTCTTTAGAATATATAATATTTTTTTGATATTTTTTTAATTCAGGAATAATATATCTATTAAAATTTTTTAAAGTTTGAATTTGAATATATTTATTTGGTAAATTTATATTACAATTTTTACTAATTTGTATATAGTATCCATGAATTGTATTAAATCCTATTTTTAATTTATCTATTTTTAATAAAATACGTTCTTTTTGCTCTAAAAGAAATAAATATTTTATTGCATCTTTTGAAAATATTCTTAATTTATCTAAAGATAAATTATATCCTGTAGCAATAACATTTCCCTCTCTTAATAATAAAGAAGGTTTTTTCTTTATTGATTTTTCTAATAAATTTCTTAATTTAATAAATAATCCTAAATTTAAAATTTTATATTTTATTTCACAATTTTTGATTTTTTTTAAAATTCTATGAAAATAAGGTAAATAATTTAATGTTTGTCTTAAAGACACTAAATCATTTGGTTTAGCTGTACGTAATGCTAATCTAGCAATAATTCTTTCTATATCGCCTATTTTTAATAATATTTTTTTAAAATTTAAAAAATATTTTTGTAATATAGAAATATTTTTTTGTCTATCTAAAATAATATTTACATTACGTATAGGATTATTTAACCATCTTTTTAATAATCTACTACCCATTGTTGTAGTAGTATAATCTAATATTTTAATTAAAGTATTATTTTTATTTCCTGAAATACTATGAATAATTTCTAAATTCTTCCGAGTATTTTCATCCATAATAATTTCATCATTATGATTTTCTAATAAAATATTATTAATATGAGGTAAACATACTTTTTGTGTATCTTTTACATATTGTATTAAACAACCTGCAGCTCTAATAGCTATAAATGATTTTTCAATACCAAAACTTTTTAAATTTTTTGTACCAAATTGCATATTTAATTGTTGCAAAGCTGTATCAATATCAAATTCCCATAATGGTCTACGTCTAATACAATTTCTTTTTTCTATTAATTGTATATCCTGAAAATTTTCAGGATATAATAATTCAGTAGGATTAGTTCTTTGTAATTCTCCAGCAATTATATTATAATCTTTATTTTCCATAATTTTGAAATCACCAGAACTAATATTTAATGTAGCATAACCAAAACCAAATTTTTTATCTTGATAAATAGCTGCTAATAAATTATCAACATAATTATTTAGTAAAATATCATCACTAATTGTTCCTGGAGTAATAATACGTACTATTTTTCTTTTTAAAATTTTTTTTTTATATAATGTATTTTTCTCTTTTATTTGTTCACAAATAGCAACTGATTCTCCTAATTTTACTAATTTCAATAAATAATTTTCTACACTATTAACAGGAATTCCTGCCATAGGAATAGATTTACCATTTAATTTACCCCTTTTTGTTAAAACAATATTTAATAATTTTGATGCTTTTTTCGCATCATCATAAAACATTTCATAAAAATCTCCCAACCTATAAAATAACAAGATATTTGGATATTGTTTTTTTAATTTAAAATATTGTTCCATCATAGATATAGACATATTTGTATATAATTTTTTTAAGATTTTAATCTATATAATTTTTTTATTAAAACATTATTCTTCATCATTATTATTATTGTTATTACCAATAATACGTAATATTACAAAAAATAAATTAATAAAATCTAAATATAACATAAGTGCTCCAATAATAGCATATCTTCTTAAATTATCTTTATCATTTATATTTATACTAATTTTTTTTGCAATATTTTTTAATTTTTGAGTATCATAAGCTACAAGTAATGTGAATAAAATTACACTAATATAATTTATTACAGATGAAAAAAAATTGTTTTGTAACCATAAATTTATAAATGATGCTATAATTATACCGAAAATACCCATTATAACAATATTACCTAAATTATTTAAATTTTTTTTGGTAAAATATCCCCAAATACACATAGATAAAAAAGTAAATGATGTAGTAATAAATGCTGTAAAAATAGTATTTTGATTATATATAGAAAAAATTCCTGCAGTTGTTAAACCAGTTAGTGAAGAATAAAACATAAATAATGTAGTTAATATTCTTCCAGATAATCTATTTAAAAGATTAGAAATTGTAAAAACTAATATAAATTGTAAAAAACATAAACTTAATAAAATAAATTTATTATTTAATAAATAATTTACAACTTGAATTGTATTAGCTACATACCAAGAAACGAATGCAGTTAATAATAAACCACAAGACATCCATCCATATACTTGTCTAATATATTTTTGTATATAATATTTTTCTTTTTTTAATGTAGTACTTTTAAAATTTGGATATTCTATCATAAAATTATACCTTTTTAAAAAATTTAACCAAATTTTTAAATATCTTATATTTTAATATTACTACGAATTATTTTAAATTAAAATAAATAAAATAGTATTTTATTATATTATAATATATAAAATATATAATAATTAAAATATACATTCATATAATGAATCATATACCAGTTTTATTAAAAGAATCTATTAATAGTTTAAATATTAAAAGTAATGGAATATACATAGATGCAACCTATGGTTGTGGAGGACATACTAAATTAATTTTATCTAAATTAGGTATTAATGGGCGTATATACGCTGTAGATTGTGATATAACAACAATATTAAAATATAAAATTTTAGATAAAAGAATTATTTATATTCATAATAATTTTTCTAATTTAAAATTTATTCTAAATAATAAAATAGGTAAAATAGATGGAATCTTATTTGATTTAGGAATATCTTCATTTCAATTAAATAATCCTAAAAGAGGATTTTCTTATATGTTTAATGGTCCATTAGATATGCGTATAAATCAAAATCAAAATATTAATGCTTATAATTTATTGCAAAAAATTAGTGAAAGAAAATTATCTGAAATACTTAAATTATATGGTGAAGAAAAATTTCATAAAAAAATAGCATTTAATATAAAAAAATATTTGTTAAATAATAAATTAAATAATACAAAAGATTTATCACATTCAATATGTTCTGTTTTTAAGAAAAAAAATAAATTTAAACATCCAGCTAGAAGATCTTTTCAAGCTATAAGAATTTTTTTAAATAAAGAAATAGAAGAACTTCAAAAAGCTTTAAATATTTCATTAGATTTATTAAAAAAAAATGGAATAATATCTGTTATTAGTTTTCATTCATTAGAAGATAGAATTGTTAAAAATTTTATGAAAAAAAATAGTTTACACAATAAAAATATTTTTAAAAAAATTCCATTAACTGAAATAGAAATAAATAATTTATATTATAAAAATAATAATTTAAAATTAAAAATTATTGATAGAATATTTCCTAATAAAATAGAAATTTTAAAAAATTTAAGATCAAGAAGTGCAATATTACGTGTTGCAAAAAAAATATAAAAAATAATAACTTTTATTTTTTATAAATATTTTAAAAGTTAATTTTATATATAATATAATAAGGATATTAGAATTGATTAATTATAAAGTAAGTTTACAAAAATTATTAAATAATTATATAAGTCATGATATAATAAAAAATATTTTAATAAATAAAATTATTTTAGATAGTAGAAAAATTAAAGGAAAAAATTGTCTTTTTATAGCCATAAAAGGACATAAAGAAGATGGTAGAAATTTTATAGAACATGCTATTAAAAAAGGTGCTGCTGCAGTATTATCATATTCAGATGATATTACATATTATTATAAAATTTTTTTTAAAAAAAAAATTCCTATAATTTATTTACCTAATTTACATAAATATATTTCATATTTTGCAGGTATTTTATATAAAAATCCAAGTAAAAAAATACCAGTTATAGGAATAACAGGAACTAATGGAAAAACAAGTGTAACAAATTTTTTAATGCAGTGGTTACATTTTTTAAAAAAAAAACCAGCTATATTAAGCACTATAGGAAATGGTTTTTATAAAAAATTAATAAAAACAAATAATACCACTGATTCTGCTGTAGAAATACAATCTACATTAAAAAATTTTATAGATAAAAAAGCTGATATTGTTATCATGGAAGTTTCTTCACATGGTATAAATCAATTTAGAGTAGCAGATATAGTATTTAATATTGGAATTTTTACAAATTTAAGTAGAGATCATTTAGATTATCATTATAACATGAAAAATTATGAATTATCTAAATGGAATTTTTTTTCAAAACATAAAGTTAAAAAACAAATTATAAATATTGACGATAATATAGGATATAAATGGTTTAAAAAAATACCTAATGCTATAGCTGTTACTACAAAACAAGAAATTATATATAAATCAAATTTATTTTTTCAAGTAAAAAAAATAATTTTTTTGAAAAACAAAACAATTATTTTATTTAAATCTAGCTGGGGTAATGGAAAAATAAAAATAAATCTTATAGGTTATTTTAATGTTTTAAATATTATCTTAAGTATGACAACATTATTAAGTTTAAAATATCCTTTAAAAAAATTAATAAAAACAGTATCAAAAATATATCCAGTTAAAGGACGTATGCAAAAAATAATTTTTCAAAAAAAATCTATTCCTAACATTATTATTGACTATGCTCATACTCCTGATTCATTAAAAAATATACTATTAACTATAAAATTATTTTGTAAAGGGAAAATATGGTGTATTTTTGGATGCGGAGGAGAAAGAGATATTGGAAAACGTCCTATAATGGGAAATATAGCAGAAAAATATGCAAATTATGTAATTTTAACAAATGATAATTCTAGAACAGAAAATGTAGTAAAAATTATTAACGATATTAAAAAAGGATGTAAAATATTAAAAAATGTTTATGTTATTTTAGATAGAACTCAAGCAATTAGTTATGCAATATTTAATTCTCATAAAAAAGATACTATTTTAGTTGCAGGTAAGGGTCATGAAAATTACCAAATTATTGGTAATAAAATTTTAAATTATTCAGATTATAATGCTATTAAAAAAATACTAAAAAAATATTAAAAACGTAAAATGACTAAATTCATTAATTTAAAATTATTATCTAAAATAGTAAATGGAGTATTAATAGGTAATAATATTAAAATATTAAATTTTTCAATAAATAGTAAAATAATTAAAAAAAATTGTATGTTTATTGCAATTTGTGGAAAAAAATTTGATGGACATAATTTTATTAAAAATGCCATTAATAATGGAGCATTAGCTTTATTGGTAAATAAATATATAAATATTAATATTCCTCAAATAATTGTATCAGATACTATTTTAGGATTAGGAAAAATAGGTTTATGGAAAAGAATGCAGTTTAAACATAAAATAATAGGAATTACTGGTTCTTCGGGGAAAACATCAGTTAAAGAAATGACAGTATCTATTTTAAAAATAAAAAATAAAATTATTTATACACAAGGAAATATGAATAATAATATAGGAGTTCCTTTAACACTATTAAAGTTAACAAATAAATATAAATATGCTGTAATTGAAATAGGTGGTAGTCATACTAATGATATTTCATATAATAGTAATTTAGTTAAACCTAATATAGCATTAATTAATAATATCTCAGCTTCTCATTTAGAAGGATTTCATTCATTAAATAATATTATTAAAAGTAAAAGCAAAATTTTTCATTTTTTGTCAATAAAAGGAACTATAATTATTAATTATGATGATTATAATCAAAAAAAATTTTTAAAAAAAATACTTAATAATCATAAAAATATTTATACTTTTTCTATAAAGAATAACAAAACTGATTTTTATGCTGAAAATATAAAAATACTACAAAATAAAATTAATTTTGAATTGAATACACCTATTGGTAAAATATTAATTACCCTATTACTTATAGGGGGAGGAATTCATAATATTAGTAATGCACTAGCATCTGCTGCATTATCTTTTTCACTAGGTGTTTCATTAAATGAAATAGCTAAGGGTTTAAAAAATTTTAGACCTATTATAGGAAGAATGTATCCAATTATTCTTAGTAAGAATCAATTAATTATTGATGATACATATAATGCTAATCCTAATTCTGTTTTTACAGCTATTAATATACTTAAAAATATGCCTAATAAAAAAATTTTAGTTATTGGAGATATGTTAGAATTAGGATCATATACTTTATTTTATCATTATAAAATTAGAGATTTAATTTTAAAATCTAATATAGATTATATATTTAGTATTGGTAGATATAGTAAATATATTACTGAAAAAAATATGAGAGCAATACATTTTGAAAAAAAAAAAATGTTAATGGATAAATTAATTTTAATAATAAAAAATTTTAAAAATTATACTATTTTATTCAAAGGGTCACGTAATAATAAAATGGAAATTTTAATTAATAATTTACTGAAAAAATTAAAATGTTAATAATAATATTTAAATATTTAAAATATTTAAATTATTTTTTTATAAGTTTAAAATTTCGTTCTATAATGACACTATTGACATCATTTTTTATAACTTTTTATTTAATTCCATTTTTTATTTGTTTTTTTAATAAAAATAAAATTTCTCAAACTATTAGAATTAATGGCCCTATAACTCATTTTAAAAAAAATAATACTCCTACAATGGGAGGAGTAATTTTATTATTATCTATTTTTTTATCTGTAATTTTTTGGTCTAATTTATCAAACAAATATATTTTTTATATAATTATTAGTACAATATTTTATTCTTTTATAGGATTTATAGATGATTATTACAAAATAATTTTTAATAATACAAAAGGTTTAACTCCATATAAAAAAATTTTTCTTCAATCAATTATTATAATTATAATTATATTTATTTATTATAATAATTCTGAAAAGTTATACTTTAAACAATTAATTATACCATTTTTTAATAAGATAATTAAATTTCATTTAAATAATATCATATATTTTATAATTATATATTTAATTATTATAGGAATTAGTAATTCTGTAAATTTAACTGATGGATTAGATGGATTAGTAATTATGCCTATAATATTTATTTCTTTAGGATTAGCTATATTAAGTTATTTTTCAGGGGATATATATTATTCTAAATGTTTTAATATTCTTTATATAAAAAATACAAAAGAACTAATTATTATATGTTTCTCAATCATTGGATCAGGATTAGGTTTTTTATGGTTTAACACATATCCAGCTAAAATTTTTATGGGAGATGTAGGATCTTTATCTTTAGGATTTATTATATCTATAATTTCTATTATTATAAAACAAGAATTTTTATTTCTTATAATGTGTGGTATATTTATACTAGAATCTGTTTCTGTAATAATTCAAGTTATAAAATTTAAATATAATAAAAAAAGATTTTTTTTAATGGCTCCTTTACATCATCATTATGAATTAAAAGGATTAAAAGAACCTTGTATTATTGTTAGATTTTGGATTATATCATTAATATTAGTCTTATTTACTTTAATTATAATTTAATTAATAAATACTGTAAAATGAATAAAAAAATAGTTATTATTGGATTAGGTATAACGGGTATTTCATGTGTAAATTTTTTTTTAAAAAAAGGATTAATACCATCTATTATAGATGAAAATTTTAATTTAAATTTTATAAAAAAAATACCATCATATGTACCAATACATTTAGGTTCTTTAAACAAAGAATGGATATTAAATGCTAATTTAATTATTTTAAGTCCTGGTATTTCGATATTTCATCCCTTATTATTAAAAGCAAAAAAAAAAGGTATTGAAATAATAGGAGATATAGAATTATTTTCTCGCTATAATAAAATACCTGTAATAGCTATTACAGGTACTAATGGTAAAAGTACTGTCGTTAATATGCTTAGTCAAATTATGAAAAAAAATAATTTTAATATTAGTATTGGAGGAAATATAGGTTATCCTGTTTTAGATTTATTATCTATTAAAAGAGATTTTTATATTTTAGAAATATCTAGTTTTCAATTAGAAACAATAAAAAAATTTAATGTATATATAGCTTTAATTTTAAATATTTCACAAGATCATATGGACAGATATCCTTTAGGAATTAAACAATATCGTGATTTTAAATTAAAAATTTATAATAATGCTTCTTTTTGTATATATAATATAGAAAATAAATTATGTTATCCTAAATTTTTTCATAAAGAAAAAAAATATATAACTTTTGGTAAAGTTAATGGTCAATATAAATTATTTTTTGATAAAAATATGATATATTTAAAAATAAATAATAAAAAAATTTTAAATTTTAGTAAAACAAAATTAATAGGAATTCATAATTATTTAAATTTTTTAGCTGTTTTAGCTATTACAGATATATTAAAAATTCCTAGAAAAATATCTTTAAAAAAAATAAATAATTATAAAAATATGGATCATATTCTACAAATTATACATAAAGAAAATGGAATTACTTGGATTAATGATTCTAAATCTACTAATATTAATAGTACTATAGTCGCTTTAAAATATTTATATAAAAAAAAAAAAATTTGGTTATTATTAGGAGGATATGACAAAAATTGCGAATTACATTTATTAAAACAATATTTAAAAAATAAAAATAATATTATTATTTATTGCTTTGGAATATCTAGTAAAAAAATATTATCTTTATTTACTAAATCAATAAGAGTAAAAACAATGTGTGAAGCTATAAAAAAAATAATAAAATTAGTAAAATATGGAGATACAGTATTATTATCTCCTGCTTGTTCTAGCATTGATCAATTTAAAAATTTTAAACATCGTGGTAAAGAATTTATTCAATTAGTTAAAAAAATATATCAAAAATAACATTTCTTAATATATTATATTATTTGTATATTTTAGTATATATTAAACAAATATTTTAAAATATAAAAATGAAAAAAAAAATTATTATAGTAGCCGGAGGAACAAGAGGACATATTAATCCTGCTCTAAATATAGCATATAAATTAATTAGAAAAGGATGGAAAGTTCGTTGGTTAGGATCGTTATCAAGAATGGAATCTAAAATTATTCCTAAAAAAAAAATAAATATTTGTTTAATTGAATTTTTTAAATTTGAAAATAAAAACATTTTTTCAATAATTAAAACTATAATTAAATTAATTATATCTACTTATAAATCAATTATAATTTATAAAAAATATAAACCTAATTTAATATTAACTATGGGTAATTATATTTCTGGACCTAGTGGTTTAGCCGCATGGTTATGTCAAATTCCTTTAGCAATACATGAACAAAATAATGTACTAGGAATAACTAATAAAATTTTATCTAAAATAGCAACTATAAAAATGCAAGCATATCCTAATACATTTAAAAATGGAATATTAGTAGGTAATCCTATTAGTAAAAAAATTATTAAATTATCTTTATATAAAAGATCTATTATAAAAATTCATAAACCAATTCATTTATTAATTACTGGTGGTAGTCAAGGATCAAATATAATAAATAAAATAGGTGTAAAATTATCGAAAATTTTAAAAAATAAAGTATTAATTTTTCACCAAGTAGGTAACGGAAATTTTAAAAAAATTTATAATAAATATAAAAAAAATAAAATGAATAATTTTATATTAAGAGAATATATAAAAAATATACATAAAGCATATAAATGGGCAGATATAATTATATGTAGATCAGGAGCTATGACTGTTAGTGAAATTACTGCAGTAGGATTACCAGCTATTTTTATTCCTTTTCAACATAAAGATAAACAACAGTATTATAATGCTATAAATTTAAAAAAGATAGGAGCTGCTAAAATTTATGAACAAAATAATTTAAATATAAATAGTATTATAAATACTATATTATCTTTAAATAAAAAAAAAATAATAAATATGTCTAAAAAATCTTATAAATTATCAATTATTAATTCTACAGAATTAATTTATAAAGAATTAAATAATATAAAAATTAATTAATTTAATATTTATAAAAATATGAAATATAATATATATAAAAAAAAAAATATATATCAAATACCAAAAATGACAAATATTCGCCATATATATTTTATTGGTATTGGTGGTTCTGGTATGAGTGGTATTGCTAAAATATTAGCAAAACAAGGATATAAAGTTAGTGGTTCAGATTTATTAAATAATTTCAATATACAAAATTTAATTTCATTAAATATAAAAATATATTTTAATCATAATGAAAAAAATATTATAAATAAAAATATAGATTTAATTGTAGTGTCTAATGCTATTAAAAATAATAATCTAGAATTAATTGTTGCAAAAAAATTAAATATTATTGTAATTAATAGAATACAAATGTTAGCAGAATTAATGAGATTTTCTTATGGTATTACAGTAACAGGAACACATGGTAAAACAACTACTACTGCAATAATATATAAAATATATAAATTAGCTGGTTTAAATCCAACATTTATAAATGGTGGAATTTTAAAAAATTCTAAAGAATATTCTTATTTAGGTTCAAGTAAATATTTTATTACTGAAGTAGATGAAAGTAATAAATTTTTTTCAAATTTAAGACCAATTATTAATGTAATTACTAATATTGAAAATGAACATTTAGAATATTACAATAATAATATTAAAATTTTAAAAAAAACATTTTTAAAATTTTTAAAAAAAATTCCATTTTATGGATGTATAGTTATTTGTATAGATAATAAAAATAATTATAATTTAATAAAAGAAAATAGAAATTTTTTAAAATCAAAAATTATTACTTATGGTTTTCATAAGAGTGCTGATATTAGATTAATAAATTTCACTCAAAATATTTATGGAAGTAAGTTTTATATATTAGACAAAAAAAAATTATTAAATTTAAAAATAAATTTGAAAATTTTTGGTTATCATAACGCATTAAATGCAACAGCTGCTTTTATAGTATCATCTTATATTGGATTAAAATATTCAATTATTTTAAAAACATTAAAAGAATTTGAAGGTATAAAAAGAAGATTTGATATTTTGGGCATTTTACCCTATTATAATAAAATAAATACAAAAAAAAATACAATAATTATTGATGATTATGGACATCATCCAACTGAAATAAATGTTACTATTAAAACTATACGTAATATTTGGCCAAATAGAAAATTAATAATGGTTTTTCAACCTCATCGTTTTTCAAGAACTTTAAATCTTTTAGATAAATTTGTTAAAATTTTATCTAAAGTTGATATATTATTTTTATTAGAAATTTATTCTGCAGGAGAAAATCTTATTAAAAATATTAATAGTAAAAATTTATGTAAAAAAATTAAAAAATTAAGATTAATTTCTCCTATTTTAATTAGATCAAATAATTATAATAATATTATAAATATTATATTTAAAAAATTAAAAGGAAATGAAATATTAATTTTTCAAGGTGCTGGAGATATTAATAATATTTCATCTTTTTTCATTAAAAAAAATTTAAAAAATAAAAATTAAATAATAAAATCATGTCTGAAAAAATAGCTGTTTTATTTGGAGGAAATTCACAGGAAAGGGAAATTTCATTAAAATCAGGTAAAAATATTTTAAATGCTTTACTAAAAGTAGGTATAAACGCAATTGGAATAGATCCAATAAAATTTCCATTATTATATTTAAAAAAATATGGATTTACTAAAGTTTTTATATCTTTACATGGTAAAGGTGGAGAAGATGGTACTTTACAAGGAATATTAGAATATTTAAATATTCCTTATACTGGCAGTGGGATATTATCTTCTGCAATAACTATGAATAAATTTATTACAAAAACTATATGGAAAGCACATGGATTACCAGTATATCCTCATTTTTTATTAACAAAAAAAAATTTTATTAAATCAAATTATTTAAAAATAAAAAATAAAATTTTAAAATTAACTTTACCCATTTTTATAAAACCTAATTGTAATGGATCTAGTTTAGGTATTTTTAAAGTTAATCATATAGATGATATTTTTAATACAATAGAAAAATCATTTATATATAGTAATAATCTTTTAATTGAAAAATATATAAGAGGAACAGAATATACAGTAGGAATTTTAAATAAAAAAATTTTACCACCTATAAAAATAGAATATGTAAATTCTTTTTACAATTATCAAGCAAAATATTATGCAAATAATACAAAATATTTTTGTCCAAGTGGATTAAGTAAAAAAAAAGAAAAAGAATTATCTAATATAGTATTATATGCATGGAATGTTGTCAAATGTACTGGATGGGGTAGAATTGACGTTATTTTAGATAATAATAATAATTTTCAATTATTAGAAATAAATACCATTCCTGGAATGACATCACAAAGTCTATATCCGATAGCTGCTAAAACAGCAGGATTATCTTTTTATGATTTAGTTATTAAAATTTTAAATTTAACTTAATAAAAAAATTTTTATATTAAATACTATATTTTTGTTAATTGAATAAATTTTTTTATTATAATACGTAATTTTATAGAACTCTTTTTAGATAAATTTAATAGTAGTTTAGCACTATATTTACTTAAAATTTTTTTTTTAAAGTTAAATTTATGATTATAATTATTAATTAATGTTGTTTTAAAAAAAACAGGATTAATTTTAAAATCAATTTTTTTCAGAGAAGGAATAATATTTTTTTTTAAAAAAAATATAAGATTATCCCTTTCAGATAAAAATTTAATAATATAATTAGAATTATATAATTCTAAAATTAAAATATTATTTTTAATATTTTTAATATTATAATAATTATGTAATTCAATAGGTAAATATTTTTTGATAAATCTATTAATTTTTATTAAAATAATTGTATGTATGTATATTTTGTATAAAATTTTTGTATGAGGTGAAGAATATTTTTTTTGAAAAATTTTATTAATCAATAATAATTTATTATTACGCATGAAATTTATCCTTTAAAAAATTTTAAAATGAATATTTATTATACCTTTAATTTAAATAATTATTTAATAATGTTTTTTATATTAAAATTATATTTTATTAAGAAAAGAGTATTTATATGTTAAAAAAAATTTTTACTAAAATTTTTGGTAGTAATAATGACCGTATTTTAAAACGTATTCAAAAAACAGTTAATATTATAAATGATATGGAAAAAAAATTTGAAAAATTAACTAATTCTGAGTTACAAAATAAAACTTTATATTTAAAAAAAAAATTACAAAATAATCATTCCTTAGAAAATATTTTACCAGAATCTTTTGCAACAGTTAGAGAAGCCAGCAAAAGAGTATTTAATATGCGTCATTTTGACGTTCAATTAATTGGTGGGATTGTATTAAATAATAATTGTGTAGCGGAAATGAGAACTGGAGAAGGTAAAACATTAACATCTACATTACCAGCATATCTTAATGCTCTTAGTGGTAAAGGTGTTCATATAGTTACTGTTAATGATTATTTAGCTCAAAGAGATGCTATAAATAATAAAATATTATTTGAATTTTTAGGTTTAACTGTCGGGATTAATATATCTAATATGTCATTAGATGAAAAAAAAATTGCTTATAAAGCAGATATTACCTACGGAACTAATAATGAATATGGATTTGATTTTTTAAGAGATAATATGGTTTTAAATTATAATGAAAAAGTACAACGTACTTTAAATTATGCTATTATAGATGAAGTTGATTCAATACTTATTGATGAGGCTCGTACTCCTTTAATTATTTCAGGTACAACAGAAGATAATTCAGAATTATATATTCAAATTAATAATATTATACCTAAATTAATATATCAATCAGAAGAAGATTCTGAATTTTTTAAAGGTCAAGGACATTTTTTTATAGATGAAAAATCACGTCAAGCATATTTAACAGAAAGAGGTTTAATTTATTTAGAAAAAATATTAATAAAAAAAAATATTATAAATAAGGGAGAATCTTTATATTCTAATTCTAATATTATTGTTTTACATCATGTTATTTCTGCATTAAGAGCACATAAACTGTTTAAAAAAAATATAGATTATATATTAAAAAATAATAAAATTATAATAGTAGATGAACATACTGGAAGATTAATGAAGGGAAGAAGATGGTCTGAAGGATTACATCAAGCAATAGAAGCAAAAGAAAATGTAAAAATTAATAACGAAAATCAAACTTTAGCATCTATTACATTTCAAAATTATTTTAGATTGTATAAAAAATTATCAGGTATGACTGGTACTGCTAGTACTGAATCTTTTGAATTTAAAGAAATTTATGAATTAGATACAGTAGTTATTCCTACTAATAAACCTATGATTAGAAAAGACTTATCAGATTTAGTTTATTTAACTAAAGAAGAAAAAATAAAAGCAATAATTGAAGATATAAAAAATAAAAATTTTAGAGGACAACCAGTATTAGTTGGTACTATTTCTATAAAAAAATCTGAAATAATTTCTCAAAAATTAAAAGATATAGGTATAAAACATAATGTTTTAAATGCAAAATTTCATGCTAGAGAAGCAGAAATTATATCAAAAGCAGGGAAAAAAAATGCAGTAACAATTGCAACTAATATGGCAGGTAGAGGAACAGATATTGTTTTAGGAGGTAATCTATTATTACATAATACTCAGTATAAATTAGAAACAATCAAAAATTTAAAATTACAGTGGCAAAAAAAACATAATGAAATAATTAAATTAGGAGGATTATATGTTATAGGAACAGAAAGACATGAATCAAGGAGAATTGATAATCAGTTAAGAGGACGTGCTGGTAGACAAGGAGACATAGGATCTTCAAGATTTTATTTATCAATGGAAGATTCTTTAATGCGTATTTTTGCATCTAAAAATATATCTAATTTAATGAGTAAATTAGGTATGAAAAAAAATGATTTTATTGAACATCCTTGGATAACTAAATCAATTTCAACTGCACAAAAAAAAGTAGAACATTACAATTTTGAAATAAGAAAACAATTATTAGAATATGATAACATAATAAATGATCAACGTTTAGCTATATATTTACAAAGAAATATATTATTAAAATCATCAAATATTAATCAAATAATTAATAATTTTAGAATTGATTTTTTATCAAAAATTATAAATAATTATATAAAGTCTAATAATTTTATAAAAGAAAAATGGGATTTAAAAAAATTAAAAAAATATTTTATAAATGTCTTTAATTATAAATTACCAATTAAGAATTGGTTACATGAAAAAAAAAAAAACAGTAAAAAAATATTAGATAAAAATTTTATTTTAAAAAAAATAATTAATTTTATAGAAATAAAATATTTAAAAAAAATAAACATAATAGAAAAAAAATATATAAATAATTTTGAAAAAAATATTACATTGCAAATTTTAGATAATTTATGGAAAGAACATCTTTCAGCTATAGAATATTTAAAACAAGGTATTCATTTAAGAGGATATGCACAAAAAGATCCTAAACAAGAATTTAAGCATGAATCTTTTCATATGTTTAATGTAATGTTAGATTCTTTAAAAGAAGAAGTTATTATTACCTTAAGTAAGGTTGAAATTAATACAATTAAAAATTCTGATGAAATTACTTTATTAAGTAAAAATAATAAAGAGAAAAATATTTATAATTTTAAAATTATAAAAAAAATACCTGATTCTTCTGTAAATAAAACAAATAAATACTTAAATAATATTAACCTTTTTAAAAAAAAAATAGGTAGAAATGAAAAATGTCCTTGTTTTTCAGGGAAAAAATATAAATTTTGTCATGGATTAATTTTAAAATAAAAATAATAGAGGGTATAAAAAATAAATTTATTTTTTATACCCTCTATTATTTTTAAAATTGTATTTTATGAAAAAAATTTTTAATATTATCTAAAAATTTTTTTAATTTAGGATAATTTCGATAATCAGAAAATTCATTAAAACTTTTTTCTAATTTATATAAAATTTTTTTTTGTGTATTATTTAAATTAATTGGAATTTCTATTTTTATTTTACAAAATAAATCACCAAAATTATTGTTTTTAATGGATTTAATTCCTTTGTTTCGTATTCTAAATATTTTACCTGTTTGAGTACTTTGAGGAATTTTTAATTTTACATAACCATTTAAGGTAGGAATATCTATATTTCCACCTAAAATAGCTGTAATGAAATTAATAGGTAGTTCACAATATAAATTATTTTCTTTACGAGTAAAAAGGTGATGTTTTTTAATCTTAATTTCTATATATAAATCTCCAGATGAAAATTTATTGTAACCTATTTCTCCTTCTCCACTTAATCTAATTTGATCTCCTGAATTAATTCCACTAGGAATTTTTACTGATAAAGTTTTATAAACTTCAATTTTTTTTTTACCTTTACAATAAAAACAAGGATTTTTTATAAAATTTCCTTGACCATGACATTTAGGACAAGTTTGTTGAACAGTAAAAAATCCTTGACTCATATGAATTTGTCCTAAACCATTACATGTATAACATTTTTGTAACGTACCTTGAGATCCTGTTCCATTACAATAATTACAATTTTTTAAAATAGGAATTTTAATTTCTTTAGTTATTCCTTTTACCGCATCTTCTAAAGAAAGTTCAATTAAATATTTTAAATCAGATCCTCTTTTAGAACTTTGTTTATTTTTTGTATTCCCACCAAAAATATCACCAAAAACATCTCCAAAAATATCACTAAAATCAGTTGTTGTATTATTTATATTTTCATGATCAAAAGCAGAATGACCATATGCATCATATGCAGCTCGTTTTTTAGCATTACTTAAAATTTCATAAGCTTGTTTAATTTCTTTAAACTTATCTTCAGCATTTTTATTTCCGGGATTACGATCTGGATGAAACTTCATAGCCAAACGTTTATATGCTTTCTTAATCTCACGATCTTCAGCATTTTTAGTAACACCTAAAATATCATAATAATCTTTTTTTGCCATAATAAATAACTATCCTAATCTAACCCCACAATTACTTAATACCGATTATTATCTTCTATAAACGGTATTAACATATTTTTATAATTCTATAAAAAAAATAATTATATATAATAAAAATTATTTTTTTTTATCTTTAATTTCTTCAAATTCAGCATCTACAACTTCATTATCTTGATTATTATTTTTCATATTATTATTTTTTTTTTGTATATCATTATTATTATTATCTTTATTATCATTTTGATTAAAAGTCATAATACGACTAGATAATTCTATTAATTTTTGTATTTTTTCTTTTATATCGTTTTTATTTTCTGTTTTAAGAGATTTATTTAAATCATTAATTGCATTATTAATTAATATTTTATCTTCTGATTTAATTTGATCACCAACTTCTTTAATCCTTTTTTCTGTATTATGTATAAGTTGATCTCCTTCATTACGTATTTTAACTAATTCTTCAAAAAGACGATCAGATTCACTATTTGCTTCTGCATCTTTTATCATATTTTCAACTTCTTGTTTATTTAAACCTGATGATGCTTGTATAGTAATTTTTTGTTCTTTTCCGCTTTTTTTATCTTTTGCAGAAACATGTAAAATTCCATCAGCATCTATATCAAATGTGACTTCTATTTGAGGAATACCTCTTGGAGCAGGATTAATACCATCTAAATTAAATTGACCTAAAGATTTATTGTCATTTGCTCTTTTACGTTCTCCTTGTAAAATATGTATAGTAACAGAAGATTGATTATCTTCAGCTGTTGAAAACACTTGACTATGTTTAGTAGGAATAGTAGTATTTTTATCAATCAATGATGTCATTATTCCACCAATTGTTTCAATTCCTAAAGATAATGGAGTTACATCTAGCAATAACACATCTTTTACATCTCCAGCTAATACTCCTCCTTGTACTGCAGCTCCTATTGCTACAGCTTCATCAGGATTAACATCTTTTCTTGGTTCCTTATTAAAAAAAGATGCTACTTTATTTTGAACCATAGGCATACGAGTTTGTCCACCTACTAAAATTACATCATTAATATTATTAACAGTCAAGTTTGCATCTTTTAAAGCCATTTTTAATGGTTTAATTGATTGATCTATTAAATCTTCTACTAAAGATTCTAATTTTGCTCTTGTTAACTTAATATTTAAATGTTTTGGACCCGTAGAATCTGCTGTAATATAAGGCAAATTAACATCAGTTTGTTGTGCTGAAGATAATTCAATTTTTGCTTTTTCCGCAGATTCTTTTAATCTTTGCATTGCTAATGGATCATTTTTTAAATCTATTCCTTGATCTTTTTTAAATTCTGTTACTAAATAATTAATTATACGACTATCAAAATCTTCTCCTCCTAAATGAGTATCTCCATTAGTTGATAATACTTCAAATGTTTTTTCTCCATCAACATTATCTATTTCAATAATAGAAATATCAAATGTTCCTCCTCCTAAATCATAAACAGCTATAGTACGATTATTACCTTGTTCTTTATCTAATCCATATGCTAACGCAGCAGCTGTAGGTTCATTTATAATTCTTTTTACTTCTAAACCTGCAATACGACCTGCATCTTTTGTTGCTTGACGTTGTGCATCATTAAAATATGCAGGTACTGTAATAACAGCTTCATTTACTTTAAATCCTAAAAAATCTTCAGCTGTTTTTTTCATTTTTTTTAAAACTTCAGCTGAAATTTGTGGTGGAGCCATTTTTTTCCCGTTAATATCTATCCATGCATCACCATTATTTGCTCTTACAATTTTATAAGGCATAATTTTTATATCACGTTGTACCTCTTCATCATTAAAACGTCTTCCTATTAATCTTTTAATTGCAAAAAGAGTATTTTTAGGATTAGTAATAGCTTGTCTTTTTGCTGGTTGTCCTACCAAAATTTCACCATCTTGAGTATATGCAATAACAGAAGGTGTAGTTCTATCTCCTTCTGAATTTTCTAAAACACGTGCTTTAGATCCATCTATAATTGCTACACAAGAATTAGTTGTTCCTAAATCAATACCAATTATCTTACTCATTTAAATAACTCCTATAAATTTATAATTATTTTTATAATAAAAAATTTTGGTATACAAATAATTATAATATATGTAATTTATATATTCTAAAACATAATCCTTGATGAAGAGGAAATGGGGACACATCTGTACTCATCAAGGGGGTAAATACAAATTTTTTTAAAAATTTGTAATTTTCTTACTAATTATGAACTAATTTAGTTATTAATATTAATTTTTTTTAAAATAAAGTATTTATATAATATTATTTTTTAAAATAATATTATATATTATTCTATCTAATATTTTATTATAATATTTTTAATACATAAAATAATTTTTATTTATAATATAAATTATTTTTATTTCCATATATTATTTTGGAGAAAATAAATGAAATATATAGCAGAAAAAACAATTTTTTTTAAAAAAAAATTATTAGATTGCATAGTAATACCTATATTTGAAAAATATAAATTTTCTAAAATTACAAAAGAAATTAATATTATATCTAATAACTATATATTAGATACATTAAAAAAAAACAATATAAAAGGAAAAATTAATCAAAATATTATTTTATATCAAATTCCTAATTTTCCATTTAAAAAAATAGTTCTTATTGGGTATGGTATTAAAAATAATATTAATAGAACACAAAATAAATTAATTATTAATAATGTAATTAATTTATTAAAAAAATATAAAATTAAAGAGATTATTTGGTGTCTTACAGACGTAAAAATAAATAACTGTAATTTGTATTGGAACATAAGAGATACAATTAATATTATAGAAAATAATATTTATATATTTAATAAATTTAAAAATAATTTATTGTATTTTTCATCAAAAATAATATTTAATATTAATAATAATTCTAGTAGCTGTTATTATACTGCTATAGAACACTCAAAAGCAATTAATTTAGGTATAAAAAAAGCTAAAAATATAGCTAATCTTCCTCCAAATATATGTACTCCTGAATATTTATCTATTAAATCATTAAAATTAGCAAAAAAATATAAAAACATTTTTGTAAAGATTATTGATAAAAATATTATGAAAAAAATAGGTATGAATACCTATCTTACTGTAAGTAAAGGTTCAAAAAATAAACCTTTTATTTCTATTTTAGAGTATCAAAATAATGATAAATCAAAACCCATAATACTTTTAGGTAAAGGAGTTACTTTTGATTCTGGAGGTATATCTTTAAAACCTAGTAAAAATATGGAGGAAATGAAATATGATATGTGTGGTGCAGCAGCTGTCTATGGAACTATATATGCAATAGCTGAACTTAAATTACCTTTAAACATTATTGCTATTATAGCTGGATGTGAAAATATGCCTGATGGTAATGCATATAGACCTGGTGATATTATAAAAACAATGTCTGGAATTACTGTAGAAATTACAAATACAGATGCGGAAGGACGTTTAATTTTATGTGATATATTAACTTATATAAAAAAATATAATCCTAAATATGTTATTGATATTGCTACTTTAACAGGAGCTTGTGTTATAGCATTAGGTAATAATATAAGTGGTTTAATGACTAATAATAAAAAATTATCTGAAAATATTATGAAATCTTCATTAGAAACAGATGATCGTGTTTGGGAATTACCTATAGATGATAAAAGTTATTATGATCAATTAAAATCTAATTTTGCTGATTTAGTTAATAGTAGTAATAATATAGCTGGAGGAGCGATTACTGCAGCTTGTTTTTTATCTAAATTTACTAAAGAATATAAATGGGCTCACATAGATATTGCAGGAACAGCATGGTATTATTTAAATCAAAAAGCAATTTCTTCAGGTAGACCTATTAATATGTTATGTCAATTTCTAATTAATGAAACATTAAATAACAAATAATCAATTTAATATACATTATATTTATATAGGATATTTTTTATCATGGATAAAATATATAATCCAAATTTTTTTGAAAAAAAAATTTACAATTATTGGGAAAATAATAAATATTTAAAAAAAAGATTAATAAAAAATTCTAAAAAATATTTTTCTATTATGGTTCCACCTCCAAATATTACTGGATATTTACATATGGGTCATGCATTACAATGTACAATTATTGATATTTTAATACGTTATAATCGTATGTTAGGAAAAAATATATTATGTCAAGTAGGAATAGATCATGCAGGTATTGCAACCCAAAATTTAATAGAAAAAAAAATTTTCAAAGAAACAGGAAAAATAAAAAATGATTATAGTAAAAATTTTTTTTTAGAAAATATTTGGAAGTGGAAAAAAAAATACAGTAATATTATTTATAATCAAATGAAACGATTAGGTTTGTCTGCAGATTGGGAAAAAACAAGATTTACAATGGATAGTAAATTTATTAAATCTGTAAGAGATATTTTTATTTTACTTTATGATGATGGATTAATATATAAAAAAAAAAAATTAATACATTGGGATTTTAAATTAAAAACTGTAATTTCTGATTTAGAAGTAGAGCATAAAAAAATAAAAACAAATATTTGGTATATAAAATATTTATTATCAAATAATATAAAAACTATAAATAATAAAAATTATTTAACTGTAGCTACAACACGTCCTGAAACATTATTAGCTGATACTGCAATTGCAATTAATCCATTAGACAAGAGATATAATAATTTAATTGGAAAATTTGTAATCATTCCAATAATTAAACGTAAAATTCCTATTATAGCAGATGATTATGCTAAAATAGAAAAAGGAACAGGATGTGTAAAAATTAGTCCAGCTCATGATTTTAATGATTATAAAATTGCAATAAAACATAATTTACCTTTAATTAATATTTTTGATTTAAATGGTAATATTTTAAATAAATACCAAATTTATAACAAACAAGAAACAAATATTTTATTTAATGAAAATATACCTAAAAAATTACAAAAAATTAATTTTATGAAAGCAAGAAATATTATTATAAAAAAAATAAAAGAAAAAGGATTACTAGATTCATATAAAAAAAAATTTACACTTATCCCATTTAATATTCGTAGTAATACTATAATTATTCCTATGTTAACAAATCAATGGTATCTAAATACAAAAATTTTATCAAAAAATGCAATAAATGCTGTAAAAAAAAAACAAATAAAATTTTTTCCAAAAAAATATAAAAATATGTTTTATTCTTGGATGAATAATATTCAAGATTGGTGTATCTCTAGACAATTATGGTGGGGACATCAAATACCAGCTTGGTATGATCATAATAATAATATTTATGTGGGTAAAAATTTAAAAGAAATAAAAAAAAAATATAATTTAGATAAAAATATATCTTTAGTACAAGATTCTGATGTTTTAGATACATGGTTTTCTTCTAGTTTATGGACTTTTATTACATTAAATTGGCCTAATAATAAAACAGATTTTTTTTTATTTCATCCTACTAGTGTTATTGTAAGTGGTTTTGATATTATTTTTTTTTGGATATCTAGAATGATAATGATGACAATGTATTGTGTTAAAAATAAAAATAATATTCCACAAATTCCTTTTAAACATATCTTGATGACAGGATTAATAAGAGATAATAAAGGTAATAAGATGTCTAAATCTAAAGGAAATATTATTAATCCTATAGATTTTATTGAAGGAACTTTATCAAAAAATATATTAAATAATCAAAATAATAAAAATATAGAAAAAAAAATATCAAATAAGATTTATGGAGCAGATGCATTAAGATTTACATTAGCTTCTTTATCATCTACTGGTCGTAATATATGTTGGGATATAAATAGATTAGAAGGATATCGTAATTTTTGTAATAAAATTTGGAACGCTGGTATTTTTATACTAAAAAATATAAAATATGAATTTATTAAAAATAAAGAAAATTTATCTTTAGTAGATAAATGGATTTGGTCTGAATATCATTTAATTATTAAATCTTATACAAAATCATTAAATGAATATAGATTCGATCATTCAACTAATATTATATATAATTTTATATGGAATAAATTTTGTAATTGGTATTTAGAATATAGTAAATTTATTTTTCAAGAAAAAAATCAATTAAAATATTCAGGAACACATTATACATTATTTAATATTTTTAAATCATTTCTAAAATTATCACATCCTATAATTCCATTTATTACTGAAATTATATGGCAAAAAATAAATAAAAATAATAAAACTGAATATAATAATAGTATTATGATACAAACTTTTCCTAAATTTAATCAATTTAAAATAGATCTAAAATCTATAAAAATTTTTAATGTTTTTATTAAAATAATTACTATTATTCGTGAATCTAAAATAGAAATGAATATAGATAATAAAAAGAAAATAAATTTATACATAAAAAATATTAATTATAAATTAGATATTTTTATTAAAAAAAATATAAATATTTTAAAAAAATTTGTTAATATTAAAAAAATTTTTTTTCTAGAAAATAATGTTAATTTTCCAGAAAAAACATTAATAAATAAAATAAATAAAATTGAATTTGCAATATCTTTAAATATAAAAATCATTAATAAAAAATTTTTATTAAATAAAATTAATATTAAATTACAAAATAATCAAAAAATGATAAATATTTTAAATAAAAATATTAAAAATAAAAATTTTTTATCTAAAGCACCGAAAAAAATTATACAAAAAAAATTAGAAAAAATAAAAAATTATAAAATTTTAAAAAAAGAATTATTAAAAAAAATTTTATTAATTAAAAGTTTATAATATTTATTATTAATTAAAATTATTTATAAATAAGGATTTATATTATGAATCAATTTTACAGTAAACATTTTTTAAAATTAACAGATTTTTCAAAAGAAGAAATTCTTGAATTAATTAAAATTGCTGAAAAATTAAAATATGATAAAAAAACTTTTAAAGAAAAAAAGAAATTAATAAATAAAAATATTATCTTAATTTTTGAAAAAAATTCAACAAGAACAAGATGTTCGTTTGAAATAGCTTGTTTTGATCAAGGAGCAAATGTTACTTATTTAAATATTAAAGATAGTCATATAGGATATAAAGAATCATTAAAAGATTCTGCAAGAATTTTAAGTAATATGTATGATGGATTACAATATAGAGGAAAATATCAAAAAAATTTAGAGATTATTGCTAAATATTCTAAAATTCCAGTATGGAATGGTTTAACAAATGAATTTCATCCTACTCAAATATTAGCAGATTTACTAACTATAAAAGAACATATAAAAAATAAAAACATAGATCAAATAAAATTATCTTATATAGGTGATATTAATAATAATATTTCTTTTAGTTTAATAGAAGCATCAATTATTATTGGTTTTGAATTATATTTAATTTCTCCGCAGAAAATTAAAGCAAGTAATAATCCATATATAAATAACCTTATAAAAAAATTAAAAAACAAAAATAATATTCACATAACAGATAATATTAATGTAGGTATAAAAAATACTGATTTTATTTATACTGATATTTGGTTATCTATGGGAGAAAAAACATCTTTAAAATTATGGGAAAAAAAAATTAATAAATTTCTTAATTATCAAGTAAATAAATCATTATTAGTAAAAAGTAAAAATCCTAATATTAAAATTATGCATTGTTTACCTTCTTTACATTTATATAATCACTATAAAAAACTTTTTAATAAAAAAATTATATCTAAATATAAATTATTTAATGGATTAGAAATTACAGATGAAGTTTTTGAATCTAACAATAGTATTATTTTTCAACAAGCAGAAAATAAAATTCACACCATTAAAGCTATAATAATAGCTTCTTTATTAAAAGAAAAATATTAAAATTATTAAAATATTTTATTAAGATAAATAAAAAAAAATTTTGGATATAAATTATTTATTATGAAAAAATTTTTTTACAAAAAAACATTAATTTTTTTAGGACCATATTCACAAAGAATTTTATTTAAAATATTATTTTTATTTCTGATTAAATTTCTATTAATCTAGTTAATAAATAAATAATATTAGATTTTAATAAACAAACTTTTTAAATTTCAAGAAATATAGAATATATATTTAAAAAAATTAAATTTTTTATTAATAATATAATTAAAAATACAATATTTTTACAAAATTTTAATAATTACGATAAAATAAATATTTTTTATAAAAAATATTTTTTAGAAAATACTATAAGTCATCCAATAAGAACATGGTTATAAGTATTTAAATTATCTAAAAATGTTCAAATAAAAATGGAAGCTATAGTTATAAAAATATAGAAATATAACTTTAAATTATAAGGTTTAAAATAATGTTTTTATTTTTTAGATTAATATGTATTATTTTTATATTAATATTACTACCAATAACAAAAAAATATTTAAATAATCATAAATTTCATCAAGAAATTATTTATTTTTATAATTGGACAGAATATGTTCCAGATAATATTTTAGAAAAATTTACGAAAGAAACTGGTATTAAAGTTATTTATTCTACATATGATTCTAATGAAAGTATGTATACAAAGTTAAAAACTTATAAAAAACAATCATATGATTTAATTGTTCCTTCTACATATTTTGTAGCTAAAATGAAAAATGAAGGTATGATACAAAAAATAGAAAAAAAAAAAATACCTAATTTTTCTAATTTAGATCCAAAATTTTTAAATAAACCTTTTGATTTAAATAATGAATATTCAATACCATATATATGGGGAGCAACAGCTATAGGAGTTAATACAAGCAAAATAAATCCTAAATATATAAATAGTTGGGCTGATTTATGGAATAAAAAATATTATAAATCTATTTCTTTAATAGATGATGCAAAAGAAGTATTTCAAATTGCCTTATTAAAATTAGGTTATCCAGGTAATACTAAAAATTTAAAATATATTCAAAAATCTTTTATAGAATTAAAAAAATTAATGCCAAATATTATTTCATTTAATTCTGATAATCCTGGTTATCCATTTATAGATGGTTCTGTAAATATAGGTATGATATGGAATGGTTCTGCTTATTCTGTTAAAAAATTAGGTATTCCCTTAAAATTTATTTGGCCTAAAGAAGGAGGAATTTTTTGGATGGATAGTTTTGTTATACCTATTAATGCAAAAAATATCGAAGGTGCTTTAAAATTAATTAATTTTTTATTAAGACCAGATATTGCAGCTCAAATAGCTATAAAAACTGGATATTCAACTCCTAATTTAAAAGCTCAAAAATTATTACCTATAGACATGCTTAATAATAATATGTTATATCCAAATAATGAAATAATTAAAAAAGGTATATGGCAAAATGATGTAGGTATAAATATAAGTAAAAAATATGAAATATATTTTCAACAATTAAAAAATTTATAATATTAAATAAATTTAAAAATTAATTTATTTATATATATTTATTACACAATTTTTTGTATAAAATATAATATAAATTAAAAATTTAAATATATTTTTATACAAAAATTTTATTGACATATAAATATTAAATATAATATAATAATTAATTAATCCTCTGTAGTTCAGTTGGTAGAACGGCGGACTGTTAATCCGTATGTCACTGGTTCGAATCCAGTCAGGGGAGTAATAATATTAATAAAATTTTTTTTATATCATAAAATATATTTTTGTATTTAAATTATTTTAAATTATTTTTATATATAGGATATATTATATGGTAATAAATTTACATCATCTTCTTAAGAAAGAAATTATATATGAATTATTATCAATCCAGGATATAGTACGTTGGATAACTAGTTGTTTTAATATGTCTAATTTATGGTATGGTCATGGTAATGATAATCCATGGGATGAGGCATTAAATTTAGTTTTATCTGTATTAAGCTTACCTCCATATTTATGGGATAAAGTTTATAATGCTAAATTATCTTTTAAAGAACGTAAATTAATTTATAAATTAGTATTAAAACGTATTAAAAAAAAAATTCCTGTAGTATATTTAACAAAAAAAACTTGGTTTTGTGGACATGAATTATATATTGATAATAGAGTATTAATACCTAGATCTCCAATTTCTGAATTAATTAATAATAAATTTAAATATATTATTCCTTCTTATAAAAAACCTAGATATATATTAGATTTATGTACTGGAAGTGGTTGTATTGCAATTGCTTGTGCATATTTATTTCCTAATTCACACATAGATGCTGTAGATATTTCTTTAGATGCAATTAATGTAACAGAATATAATATTCAATTACATGGATTAGAAAATAGAATAACTCCTATTTGTAGTAACTTATTTGAAAAATTAAAAAAATTAAATTATGATTTAATCATTACTAATCCTCCATATGTAGACAAAAAAGATATAAATTTTTTACCAAAAGAATATTCATATGAACCTAAAATTAGTTTAGTTTCAGATAATAATGGTACAGAAATTATTGAAAAAATAATATCTCAAGCATTTTCCTATCTTAAAAAAGATGGTATCTTAATTTGTGAAGTAGGTGATAAAATGATAAATATAATAGAAAAATATCCAGAAAAATGTTTCCAATGGTTAAATATAAAAAATGGTGGTATAGGTATATTTAAAATGCAAAATATTTAATATGTACATATTTTATATAATTTTAAAAATTATGGAGTATTTTATTATGGCAGGAAATAGTATTGGAAAATTATTTAAAGTTACAACTTTTGGTGAATCCCATGGTAAAACTTTAGGATGTATAATAGATGGAGTTCCTCCTAAAATACCTTTAAAACCAAATGATTTACAAAAAGATTTAGATAGACGTAAACCAGGATCATCTAAATATACTTCTCCAAGAAAAGAAATGGATAAAATAGAAATTTTGTCAGGAGTATTTAATGGTTTAACAACAGGTACTAGTATTGGTCTACAAATTAATAATATGGATGTTAGATCTAAAGATTATAATAATATAAAAAATATTTTTCGTCCTGGACATGCTGATTATACTTACGAAAAAAAATATGGAATCAGAGATTATAGAGGTGGTGGTCGTTCATCAGCTAGAGAAACAACTATGCGTGTTGCTGCAGGAGCTATCGCTAAAAAATATTTATTAATGAAATTTAATTTAAAAATTCAAGGATATTTATCTCAAATAGGTAATATAATCTGTAATTTTGATAATTGGGATGAAGTAAATAAAAATCCTTTTTTCTGTCCTAATCAATATCAAATAAAATCTTTACAAAATTTAATAAATAATTTAAAAAAAAATGGTGATTCTATAGGAGCAAAAATTACTATAATTGCACAAAATGTACCGATAGGATTAGGAGAACCAGTATTCGACAAATTAGATGCAGAAATAGCTCATGCTATAATGAGTATCAATGCTGTTAAAGGAATAGAAATAGGTGATGGTTTTAATTCTATTAATAAATTAGGAAGTAAATATAGAGATGAAATAAGATTAAATGGATTTCAAAGTAATAATTCAGGAGGAATATTAGGAGGAATTAGTACAGGTCAAAATATTATTATACATTTTGTAGTAAAACCTACTTCTAGTATTTCTATACCAGGAAAAACAATTAATTTATTAGGTAAAGAAACAGTTTGTGTTACACAAGGACGTCATGATCCTTGTGTAGGAATTAGAGCTGTTCCTATAGGAGAAGCAATGGTTGCTATAATTTTAATGGATCATTTTTTACGTTATCGTGCTCAATGTATTGATAATATATTAAAATAAAAATTAATATAATTCATTAATATTATTAGATAAATAATTTATAATTCCTTTAGAAGTAGGGTTTATACTTTTTTTACCTTTTTCCCATTGTGCAGGACAAACATCACCATATTTTTCATTATGTTCTACAGCATCAATCATTCTAATAACTTCATTTATATTTCTACCAAATGGTAAATCATTTATTAATTGATGTCTTATTATCCCTTTTTTATCTATTAAAAATAGAGCTCTTAATGCTATACTTAATTCAGGATGTTCAATTCCATAAGATTTTTGTATATTTTTTTTAATATCAGATATCATTATAAATTTAATATTTCCAATACCACCTTGATTAATTGGAGTATTTCTCCAAGCATAATGTACAAATTGGGAATCACATGATATACCTAATATCTTCACATTTCTTTTTTTAAAATGATTATAATATTTATTAAATGTTATAATTTCTGTAGGACAAACAAATGTGAAATCTAAAGGCCAAAAAAATATAATAGTTATTGTATTTTTTGAATATTTATATAAATTAAAATTATCAATTATTGAACCATCAGGAAGTACAGCAGGTGCATAAAAATCAGGAGCTTTTTTAGTAACTAATATCATATTTTCCTCTTAATTAAATTATAATTTAACATGATCATATATTATTTAATATATAAATTTTTTTATTTATATAATTTTATTATAATAAATAAAAAATAAAGTAATTTTAATTATTAATTTTTTTTAAAATACAAATTAAAAAACAAAGTATTTCATGAATTTTAAAAAATAATTATTTTAATAATAAGTTATATTAATAGTATTATATTTTTAAAATTTTATAATGATAAAAATAAATATTAAGAATATTATTCTTATTTAATTAAGAAATAAGTATATAATATACTATATAATTTATCTTTTTTTATATTATTTATAATAATATTTAATTATGATTATCTATTACAATTTTTTTAATTTTTTAATAAAAATTAATTCTTTTATATATATTATATAATTTATATTAATATCGTATATTAATACGAAAAAATAATCTAAAAAATATTTTAATAAATAAAAAACTTTATTTAAAATAAATATTTATTTTTTATGAAAATATCATTAATAAATAATATTATTTTTAATTTTTGTATATATTTAAAATATAAAAATTTTTTATACTAATTTTATTTTAGTAGTTATTAATTATTTTTACATTTTTAATTTTTTAAATTCTAAATTTTAAATTTTACATATAAAAAATATTTAATTTAAATTAAAAATATATTTTAATTATATTTAATAAAATTAATTATTTTAAAAAACATATTTTTATAAAATTATTTATATTTAAATATATAAAATAAGAATAAAAAAAGATATAAATTAATATTTAATTATTTATATTTTTTATACTGTAAACAGAAAAATTTTTATTTTTAGATAAAATATCAAATTTAAATAAAAATTTATTAAAAATTTTTGAACATAATACAAAATTATTAATTACAAATAATAATTTTCCATTATATTTTGTTTTATTTTTAAATTTATTTATCATTTGATAAATAAATTTTAACGAATAATATAAATCATCATGAATAGGAGGATTAGATATAATAAAATCAAATTTTTGATTTACTTTAGAATAAACATTACTTGGAAATACATTATTATTTTCTAAAAAATTTGTATTTAATGTTTTTTTAGTTGAAATAATTGCTTTTATATCAATATCAGTTGAATATAACAAAAATTTTTTTCTATGTTTTCTTATATTATTACTTAATATTGTAGAAATAACTCCAGAACCACATCCTAAATCTAATACTTTTCCTTTAATATTTAAATTATTAAAAATAGTAGAAATTAAAAACTTACTACCACTATCAAATTTATTACCTCCAAACACACCAGGTAAATTATATATTTTAAAATTTTCATAGTAATAATAATTCCAATAATCATTTATATTAAATGATATTTTTTTTTTAAGAATTGCATAAAATATAATATGTTTTCTTATATTAATAATTTTTTCAAAATAAATCATCTCTAATTCTTTAATATTTTTAATATTTTTTATACCACTCTTATTTGCTCCTATAACATAAATTTCACTTTTAAAAGTAAATAATGATAATATATTTTTTAATATAAAAATAGATTCTTTTTTATTTTTTAACCAAAAAAATATAAGAACATTAAAATTATATTTTTTATATATATTTTCATTCATTATTCCGTAATAAATATTACGATTTACTATTTTTTTTAACCATATATAATAATCATATCTATGAGTATTTATAAAACTTACCAGAGTATCTAAATAAATTGGCATCTTATCTCTCATATTTCCTGCAAAAAGTACTTTATGATTGATAAATTTATTTTTAAATAAACGTAAAAAATATTGATTTATTGGTAATAATATATTCATTTTAAAATTTTACAAATTTCACTAAAAAATTTTTTTTTTTCCCATGAAAAAATTGTTAATTTTTTACCCCAACAACAACCAGTATCTAATCCTATAATATTATTAGGTGTATATTTTCCTCCTTGTAAATCAGACCAATGACCAAAAAATATTGTATATTTTTTATATAAAATATTAGGTATCGAAAACCAAGGTTTTAACACTGTGGAAGAAATATTATCAGGAGCTTTTTTAGTAAACATTTCTAAAGTTCCATTTGGATAACAATATCTCATTTTTGTTAGTGAATTAACAATAAAATTAAAACGTTCAAATCCTATTAAAGTATTTTGTTTCCAATCATTAACTTGGTAATCTTCATTACTTATGTAATCAATAAATATTTTATTATTTTTACCAGAAATAATATTTTCTGCTTCATAAGAAAAAGATAATATTTCTTTTATATTATTCCATTGTGGTGTAATACCAGCATGAGACATTAAGATTTTTTTATTTTTATCATATTGTACTAATGGTTGGTATTTTAGCCAAGTATTTATAATAAATATTATTTTTTTATTTTCTAATAATTGTAAAATTTTTGGATCATTAACATTATTATAATAACCTAATACTAATGATATTAAATATAAATCATGATTTCCTAAAACTAATTTTACAGAATTTTTAATAGAATATAAATAACATAATACTTTTATAGAATCTGGTCCTCTTGCAATAAGATCTCCTGTAATCCATAGTTGATCTTTTTTATAATTAAAATTAATTTTTTTTAATAAGGAGATGAGTTCATTATAATAACCGTGAATATCTCCAATAAGATAAGTAGTCATTTTTATATATGTCAATGAATATAAGTTTTAATTGCTAGACGAAAAATTGGAATATCTACATGATAAACATTATTTTTTTCATCTATCATGATATAGTGTCCCTGCATTATTCCAATAGGAGTTTCTAAAATTGCTCCACTGGTATAATGAAAATTATTTCCTGGTCTAATATATGGTTTTTTCCCTATTACTCCTTCACCATATATTTGAGTTTTTTGACCATTACCATTAGTAATGGTCCAATAACGACTAATTAATTGTAATATTTTTTTACCTATATTATGTATGGTAATTGTATAAACAAAAACATAACGATTAATCGTAGGTATTGATTGTGATTCTATATAAATACTATGTGATCTTATATAAACTTGAGATAATAATGATTTCATAAGTTTATAACCTTTTATTTTTTAATTCTAACCAACGAGCTAATTTACAATATTCTGATATTGAAACATTTTCAGCACGAATTTTATGATCAATACCTAAAAAATCTAATTCTTCTATAGAAAACAAATTTAATAAACTATTATGTAACATTTTTCTTCTCATACTAAAAGTTTGTTTAATAATTTTCTTCAAAAAAAAAATATTATTTAAATTGTAAGGATTATTATTATACGGTCTCATATAAATCATATTAGAAATTACTTTAGGTTTAGGAAAAAAAGAATTTGGTTTAATTTCTATTAAAGATTTTATTTTAAAAAATAATTGCATTATTATACTTAAACGACCATAATTTTTATCTCCAGGTTGAGCAGTCAAACAATCTACTACTTCTTTTTGCATTATAAAATTCATATCTTTAATATTATTTAAATATTTCAATAAATAAAATATTATTGCAGTAGAAATATTATACGGTAAACTTCCAAATATACGTATTCTTTTTTTTAATTTTTTTATTAAATTAAAAAAATTAAAGTTTAAAACATCACTTAATATAAAATTTACATTTGAATTTATTAAAATTTTATTTTTTTTTAAAATATTAATTAAATTTTTATCAATTTCAATAACTGAAAGATTTTTATTATAATTAACTATAGGAAGAGTTAAAGAACCTAACCCTGGCCCTATTTCTACCATATTATGGTAATATTTAGGGTTTATTAAAAAAATTATCTTTTTAATAATATTTTTATTAATTAATATATGTTGTCCATAATTCTTCTTAAGAAAAATTTTCATAATATTACTTTTTATATATAAAAAAATTATCTATTTTAAAAAAATTTATATATTTTATATATATCTTTTATTTTATAAAAATAAAATTTTATTATATCATTACATTAAATTTTTAATATATATTGTTTTAGCATATTCATAAATAAAAAAATTAGATTCTTTTTCCAAATTTTGTTTAAAAATAATATCATAAGCTTGTTTTTGAAAAAAATCTTTTGTTTTTAAATTATTTTTTTCTTTTAATAATTGAATTATATAATATCCATTAGGTTCTTTAATTAATAAACTAAATTGGTTTATTTTTAATTTTTTTATAATTTTTTGAAATTTTATAGAAAAAGAATTAAATGTTACCCAACTGATATAATCTTTAAATTTAATTGTTTTTTTATTACTTAAAAATAATTGCATTGCTTTTTTAAAAGTAATTTTTTTTTTTAAAAGATTAAAATAAATATAATTTATTTTTTTTTGGGTATTTTTTTTATTAAAATTATGTTTATCTATATACATTATATGTAATAAAACTTTTTTATTATCTATGTTATTTATTAATATAATATTATTTATTCTTAAAAGAAAAATCTTAGAATATAAATATATTGGACCTATAATATCTCCTTTTTTTGATTTATCTAAATAATTAATTAAAATTGATGGTAATTCATCTTCTGTTCCTTTTAAGGTTGTTTTTTGTATTTTTGAATTTTCAATAAATATATTACTATTAATATTTTTTATATGATTATTTAATTTATTATTTTTTAATATATTTAATAATTTAGAAATTAATGATAATTTATAATTAAAATTATTTTTTAATAATGATTTTGATCTATTAACTGTTAAATAAAATAAAGTAATATTATATTTTTTATGATATTGATATTTTAAATATAACTGATTGGTTAAAGAATCAATTTCTTCATCAAAAATATTGATATTATTTTTTATTAATATACTTTTAAAAATATAAATTAAGAGATTTTTTCTCATAATATTATAATATAATTCATAATTAATGTTATTTTTTATTAATCTTTTTTTTAAAAAATTTTCATTAACATTATTTTGTTTATACATTTCTGAAATAAGATCATTTAATTTTTTTTTAGAAACATAAAAATTACTATTTTTTATAATTTGTAAAAAAAGATTATTTTTTATTAAATCTTCAAGATTATTAAAATCTAATATTGAATTTAATAATTCATTTTCATTATTATGAAAATAATTAGATATATTTAAAATATCATTAATTTCTTCTTTAAGAATTATTTTATCATTTATAATAAATCCAATACCATTAATATTTTCTATTGGCATAGATATACATTCAGAAATATTAAATATACAATATATTATTGTTATAATAAATATTATTTTTCTAATTACCATTTTTTATCCTAGAAAAAATTATATTTTATATAATATATAATAATTTGATTTTTAATTTATTCAATATTTATTACTTCCAATAATATTAATTTTTAGATATTTATAAATTAATAATTTAATTATAATAAATTATAGTTCTAATATATTTATTGAGGGTTATATGTTTTTTTTACTACAATTATTATTATTTTTAATAAGTTTTATAATTAATTATAATATTAGTTATAGTTTTATGAATATAATAATAATTATATTAATTAGTTTTTTAATTAATAAAATATATCAATTTTATTATAAAAATAATTATAGTATAAATAATATAAAAAAATCATTTATTCAAATTACTTTTGAAGTAATGGGATATATAAGTAAATCAAAAGGTTTTGTTAGTAACAATGATATAATGATAGCAACAAAATTAATAAAAAAAATGAAATTAAATAGTAAATATATTATTTTTGCTCATGAATCATTTACAAATGGAAAAAACAAAAATTATCCTTTAATTTATAAATTAAATAATTTAAATTATTTAATTTATAAAGATACAAATTTAATAAATAAATTTTTAGAAATTCAACTTGAATTATCTTTTATTAATAAATCTTTAAATCCAAAAACTAGAAAAATATTATTTATTATTTTTCAAGAATTAAAAATATCTTTATATCAAGTTTTGATAATAATTAATAAATTAAAATATAAAAATAAAAATATTAATGAAAAAGATTTATTTTCTTATAAAAACGATTATAAATTTAAAAAACAAACAGAAAATAATAATTTTAATTATGATAATTATCAAAATATAAATTATAATGAATTTAATTTAAATCAAGCATATAAGTTATTAGGAGTTAAACCTGAAGATAATCTTTTAACTATTAAAAGAGCATATCATAAATTAATTAGCAAATATCATCCAGATAAATTAATTTCTAAAGGTTATACATCTAAACAATTAGAAATTGCTAAAATTAAAACTCAAAATATACATAAAGCATATAATATGATTAAAAAAAATATTATATAATAATTTATATTTTTTCAATAATAACTATTGCACAAGTATAATTAATTTCATCTGATATAGAGATATGAATATAATAGTTATTAGTTATGTTTTTTATTATTTTTAATGCTTTACTATAAAATTTTAATCTTGGTTTACCTGTTTTATAATGTAAAAGTTCTATTTGATTAAAAAATATTCCATTAGTAAAACCAGTATTAAGAGCTTTTACTGCTGCTTCTTTAACAGAAAAATATTTTGCTAAAATTTTTATTTTTTTATCTTTATTTTTATTTTTTTTGTAGATAGATAATTCATATCTAGTTAATATTTTATATACAAAACGTTTTTTAAAATGTTGAAATATATTTTTAATTCTATTAATTTCTACTAAGTCTATACCAATACCAATAATTTTCATATAATTATTCTTTATTTTAATTAATTTTTTATAAATTATTTAATTTGTACCCATATTTGTAAATTTATTTTTCTTTTAAAAAATTTCTTTATATTTTGTTCTGATTTATGTTTAATTAATTTTAATTTAGTTGCTTTTTTACCTATTATTATTTTTTTTTGATTTAAATTATTTACTAAAAATAATACTTGTATTTTATTTTTTATTATTTTTATTTTTTGAGGATAATTTATTTTAATAAATATTAAATAAGGTAATTCTTTATGAATATATTTTATAATATTCTCTCTAATTATTTCTTTAATAATAAATTCTTCTGTTTGATTTGTAATATAATTTTTAGGATAATGATGTTTTTTTTTAGGTAAATTTTTACAAATAAAATTATTAATAATATTAGTATGTAATTTATATTTTGCTGAAACTATAAACAAAAAAAATATTTTTATTTTTTTTTTAATAAAATTAATATATGGTAACAAAATATTTTTATTTTTAATTTTATCAATTTTATTAATAACTACTATTATTGGAATATTAGTTTTATTTAAAATTTTTAAAAATTTTTCTTCTATATCATTCCATCTATTTCTATCTAAAATAAATAAAATAAAATTAAATTCATTATTTTTTAATAAATTTAAAACTTTATTATTGTAAAATATATTTCCTGGAGTATCAATATATTTTATTTGATAAGAATTATTATTATATAATCCAACTATATTATAATTAGTAGTATTGATTTTATGAGAAATAATAGAAATTTTTTTACCTATTAATGTATTTATTAAAGTAGATTTCCCTACATTAGATTTACCTAAAATTAAAATTTGTCCATAATATAAAGATTTTATGTCCACATAAATTACCTTTTGTTAAAATAAATTAATTATTAAAGACCTAATTTTTTTAAAGCTTGTTCTGCAGCAGATTGTTCTGCTTTACGACGACTTGACCCTTTTCCTGTAATAATTGTAGAGATTCCACTAATTTTACATTGTATTATAAATTTTTGATTATGTACTTCACCATTAATTTGTAAAATAAAATAATGAGGTAAAGGAAGATGTGATCTTTGTAAATATTCTTGTAATCTAGTTTTAGGATCTTTCTGATTATTACCTGGTAATATTTTTTCTAATCTAAATTGATACCAAATTAATATTATTTTTTCTACTATTTTTATATTACTATCTAAACAAATACTACCTATTAAAGCTTCCATAGTATCTGCAAGAATTGATTCTCTATTATATCCTCCATTTTTAAATTCTCCAGGACCTAAAAATAAATATTCACCTAATTTAAATCCTCTTGCAATACTAGCTAAAGTATTTCCTCTAACTAAAGTAGCACGCATACGACTCATATTACCTTCATTTACATCAGGAAATTTATTATATAAAGCTTTAGCAATGATATAACTTAAGATAGAATCACCTAAAAATTCTAATCTTTCATTATGTTTACTACTAGCACTTCTATGTGTTAGAGCTTGATATAATAAATCTTGATGATTAAAAATATAACCTAATTTTTGTTGTAATTGACTAATCATAATAAAATTCATATAATTGTATTTTTAATCTAAAATGTATTATATAAAATAAGTAATATTTTTAAAAATTAATTAATTTTATGTATTCGATTGAATCTGATTTTTATAAATGGTATATTTATATTTTTTTTAATACTAAACCAAATAAAAATAGCTTTTCCTAATAAATATTTTTTATTAACAAAACCCCAATATCTACTATCATAACTATTATCACGATTATCTCCCATAACAAAATAACATTCATCAGGTACTAACCAAGTATATTTTGAAAAATTTTTTTGTTTGTATATTTCTAATTCATTTTGAATTTCTGGTAAAAATAAAATTTTATTTGATGATTTATTTATATTTTCTGTATATTGAAAAAATCTTAATTGACCAAAAAAATGATGTTTTATTGAATTTTTATTAAAATCATAATTTTTTTTTTTGTTATTATTAATTAAAATTTGGAAAAAATTACTTTTTTGAAGATTATTATATTTAATAATATTTTTTTTTATATGTTTTTTAGAATATATAATAACTTGTTTATTTTTTTTATCATAAAAAACAAAATCTCCTGGTAATCCAATAATTCTTTTAATATAATTTATTTTAATATTTTTAGGAAATTTAAAAACAACAATATCTCCCCTTTTAGGAAATTTATTTTTAATAAAATATTGATTACTTAAAGGATTTTTAATACCATAAATAAATTTATTAACTAAAATAAAATCACCTGATAATAAAGTAGGCATCATAGAATCAGAAAGTATATAAAAAGGTTCATATATAAATATACGTATTGTAAAAAAGAATAATATTATAAAAATTAAAAATTTTATTTGTTTGAACCAAGTTTTTTTTTTCATATATGTATTTGTAATATTTTTATAGAAATAAAAATTATTTAATATTCCCATTTTTTTAAATAAATATATAAAACCTAACAATAAAATACTTAAAAAAAATATTTTTTTTTTATTCATATTGTTTTTTTTGATATAAATTATTTTGTTATTTTTAATATAGCTAAAAAAACTGAAGATGGTAATAAAACATTTCCGAAATTTTTCATACGTTTTTTACCTTCTTTTTGTTTTTGAATTAATTTTTTTTTTCTACTAATATCTCCACCATAACACTTTGCAATAACATTTTTACGTAATTGTTTAATATTAGTACTAGAAATAATTTTTTTCCCTATTGCTGCTTGAATAACAATATCAAATTGTTGTCTAGGAATTAATGTTTTAAGTTTTTCTACTAATAAACGACTATAAGAGTAAATTTTATTTTTATAAATAATTGTTGTTAATGCATCAACACGTTTTTTATTAATTAATATATCAACACAAACTAAATCAGATTTTTTAAACCTAATAAAATTATAATCTAAAGATGCATATCCTTTTGTAACAGATTTTAATTGATCAAAAAAATTTATAATAACTTCAATCATAGGAATTTCATAGATCAAAATTACATTATTATTATGATATATTATATCTATCTGTATTCCATTTTTTAAAACACATAATTTAATGATTTTACCTATATATTTTATAGGAGATAAAATTTTACATTTTAAAATAGGTTCTCTTATTTCTGTTATTAAATAAGATAAAGGAAATTTTGATGGATTATCTATATATAAAATTTGTTTATTTATTGTTTTTATTTGATATTTAACTGTAGGCATAGTCATTATAATATCTATGTTATATTCTTTTAATAAACGTTGTTGTATAATTTCCATATGTAGTAAACCTAAAAAACCACATCTAAATCCAAAACCTAATATATCAGAATTTTCTGGTTCAAAAAATAAAGAAGAGTCATTTAAACTTAATTTTTTTAATGCATTACTAAATATTTGATATTCATCAGATATAACTGGAAATAAACCAGCAAAAACCTTAGGAATACTTTTTTGAAAACCAGCTAATGGTAAAGTAGCGGGTTTTATATATGATGTTATTGTAGCTCCAACAGGAACTTCATTTATATCTTTTATTCCTAATACTATCCAACCAACTTCACCACATTTTAAATTCTGTAATTCTACTTTTTTAGGTGTAAAAACACCAATTTTTTCTACAAAATATCTTTTTTTTGTATTAATAATTATTATTTTCATTCCTTTTAAAATTTGCCCATTTTTAATGCAAATTAATCCTACTACTCCTAAATAATTATCAAACCATGAATCTATAATTAAAGCTTGTAATACTGTATTAATATTTCCTTTAGGAGGTGGAATAATTTTTACTAATTTTTCTATTATTTTTTTAACTCCTAATCCAGTTTTAGCTGAACATTTTAAAATATTTTGAGATTTAATACCTATAATTTCTTGTATTTCCTTTTTTGTTCTTTCAATATTAGCAGTTAATAAATCGATTTTATTAATTACTGGTAAAACTTTTAATCCCATTTTAATAGCAGTATTACAATTTGATAAAGTTTGTGCTTCTATACCTTGTGATGCATCTATTAACAAAAGAGCTCCTTCACATGCAGATAAAGATCTAGACACTTCATAAGAAAAATCTACATGTCCTGGTGTATCAATAAAATTTAATTTATATAAATTATTGTTATCATCTTTATAATTTAAAGAAACACTTTGTGCTTTTATTGTAATACCTCTTTCTTTTTCTAAAATCATACTATCTAAAACTTGAGATGTCATTTCTCTTTTAGATAAACCACCACATATTTCTATTAATCTATCTGCAAATGTTGATTTACCATGATCAATATGAGCAATAATTGAAAAATTACGAATATTTTTCATAAAATTAAATTTTTATAAATCCTATGTATAAAATAATTTTATATAAATATATATAATGTATATTATTTATTTATATTTTAATACCTCTTTGAGAAAGTAAAGCATTACTATCTAATTTTCTACCTCTAAATTTTTCAAATAAAATAATAGGGTCTTGAGAACTACCTAAAGATAAAAGATTATCAAAAAATTTTTTTCCTATCATAGAATTAAATAATCCATTTTTCTTAAAATAAGAAAAAGAATCAGCAGCTAATTGTTCTGACCATAAATAACTATAGTATCCAGCTGCATATTCTCCACCAAAAATATGATTAAATAAATTTGTATATTTATTCCATTTAGGAATAGTTGTAATTGTTATTAAATTTTTTCTAATTTTTTCTATTAAATCTAATATTTGATCACTACTTTTATTCGGATTAAATTCATTATGAATTCTTATATCAAATAAACTTAATTCAATTTGACGCATAAGAGATAGAGCAGCATTATATTTTTTAGATAAAATTAATTTATTCATCATATTTATAGGTAAATTATTATCATTTTTATTATAATTAGAAATAATTTTTAATGATTTTGATTCCCAACACCAATATTCCATAAATTGACTAGGATATTCTACAATATCCAAAGGAATTCCATTAATCCCTGATATATTTGATATTTTTATTTTTGAGATAATATGATGTAAAGCATGTCCAAATTCATGAAATAAGGTAATAATTTCATTATGATTTAATAAATAAATTTTATTTGTTGTAGAAGTAAAATTACAATTCACATAAGCTACTGGACATTGTAAAGTTCCATTATTTTTTAAAATTTTAGTTTGACATATATCCATCCAAGCACCACTTCTTTTTTCAGAACGAACATATAAATCAAAATATATACTACCGTATAATTTATTATCAGAATTAAAAACATCAAAAAAAATCACATCTTTATTCCAAACTGGAATTTTTCTTTGTTTAAAAATTAAACCATATATTTTGTTTACAATTTTAAACATACCGTTTATAACAGAAGAAATTGGAAAATAATTACGTATATCATTATCATTAATACCGTATAAATAAAATTTATATTTTTCTGAAAAAAAAGCTACATCCCATGGATTAATATTAATTATATTATATTTTTTTTTAATAAATTGTTTTAAATTATATGCTTCTTTTTTTGCTTGTCTTTTAGATAATTTAATTAATTTATATAAAAATAATAGAACATCATTAACTTTTTTTGCTGATTTAGTTATTAAAGATTGTTCAGAGTAAGAATTATATCCTAATAAATTTGATAATTGTAATCTTAAAGATAATTCTTTCATTATAATAGGTTCATTATCTAATTTATTAGAATTAATAGAAGAAGTTCTTGTATTATATTTATAATATATTTTTTTTCTTAAATTTTTATTTTTTGAATATGTAATTATTGATAAATAAATAGGCATATCTAAAGTAATTAAATACCCTATTTTATTTTTTGTAATAGCATTTTTTGACATTATATTTATTATATGATTGGGTATTCCAGCTAATTTTTTTTTATCTGTTATATTTTGTTCCCATTCTAATGTACTATCAAATATATTATTATTGAAATTATTTTGTAATTTTACTAAATTTGTTATTATTAAATAATAATCATTTTTTTTTTCTTGATTTAATAAAATTCCTGATAATTTATAATCACGTATTATGTCGTCAATAGATTTTATTTTTAGTTTATTAAAATTTAAATTATTTTGATTACTTTTTATTTGTAAATAAGCATTATATAATTGTTCATTTTGTTGAATCCATATATGATAATTAGTTATCATTTTTATAATAATTTCATAAATTTTTCTTGTTTTTTTATTATTACAAACATAATTTAAATGATTTATTGGTGAAAAAATACGATATAATTTTTCATGTAATTCTAATAATGGTTGACAAAAATTTTCCCAATTATAATTATTTTTATTTTTATTTAAAATATTCTTAATTTTTTTTTTACAAAAACTAATTGTAATTTTTATTGCAGGAATCATACAATCATTAGTTATTTTATCAAAAGGAGGTAATAAAAAATTAGATAATAAGGGATTATTCATAATTAATTCCTAATTTGGATGTATTAATAATAATATTAAAATATTTTAAATTTATATATTAAAAATATTTAATATAAAATTATAAAAAATTATTTTGTCTAATAATTTCAAATAAAAAAATTCCAGTAGCTACAGAAACATTTAATGAATTTATATTATTATTCATGGGTATTGAACATAATATATCACAATTTTTTTTTACAATTGGTCTGATTCCTTTATTTTCTGATCCTATTATTAAACATATGGGATAAGATAATTTAAAATTATAAATTATTTTATTTTTTTGATTATTATCTGCACCAACAATATGTATTTTATGTTTTTTTAAAAATTTAATAGTATTAATAATATTTTTTACAAAAATAATAGGTATATGTTCTGATGTTCCACAAGATACTTTTTTAACAGTAGCATTTACTTTGACTGAATAATGTTTAGGTAAAATAATCATATTAACTTTAGCAGCAACTGCACTTCGAATACATGCACCAAAATTATGAGGATCTGTAATTCTATCTAAAATAAGAATTAATATTTTTCTTGATATATTAATTATTTTAATAATATTCATTTCATTAAAAAATTTTATTTTATTTATTAAACCCATAATTCCTTGATGTACACCATTACTAGTTTTTTTATCTAACCATTTTTTATTTACTTTATATACTTTAATATTATATTTATTAATGTAAAAAAATAATTCTTTAATTTTATTAGTTTTTTTTTTACTATTTAAAATAAATATTTTTTTTAATGATTTAGGATCTTTTTTTAAGATATTAATAATAGAATATATACCAAATATAATATCTTCCATATTATTTAATAATAATAGTTTATAATTAATAAATATATCATAAAATATGACATATTTTTTAATTTAATTTTTTATTAACAAATTTTTGAATATAATCATAAGCTTTATTTATATAATTACTATCAAATAAATATATATTTTTCCAGTGACGTAACCAAGTTAATTGTTTTTTTGCTAGATGACGTGTTGTAATTACTGTTTGTTGTATCATTTCCTTATAATTAATTTTATTTAAAATATATAAAAACATTTGTTTATATCCAATACAACGAATAGAAGGAAAATTAATCTGTAAATATTTATTATCAATAAGATAACGTACTTCTTCTTCAAATCCTAATTTTAACATTTGAAAAATTCTATTTTCTATTTTATTATATAAAATTTCACGGTCATAATAAGTTAAACCGAATTGATATATTTTATAAGGAATTTTTTCCCCAGGAATTTTTATTAATTCACTTAAAGTTTTTCCTGTTAAAAAAAATATTTCTAAAGCTCTTAAATTTCTTTGATTATCATTATAATGAATTTTTTTTGCAGAAAAAATATCAATTTTTTTTAACATATCATGATATGAATTATATATTTTTTTATTTATTTGTTTTTTAATCATATTGCGTATATGATTATTTGAAGATGGTAAAGGGGACATAGTATTTATTAGTTTGTAATAATAAAACATACTACCTCCAACTAAAAATGGTATTTTACCTTTTTTAGTAATTTTATCCATAATACTTAAAACATCATTATAAAATTCCATAACAGAATAAGATTGATTAGGTTCTTTAATATCAATTAACCAATGTTTTTCATAAAATAGATCAGTTTTTTTAGGTTTATCTGTTCCTATATTCATTTTTTTATAAATTAAAGAAGAATCTACACTAATTAATTCAATAGGTAAAACTTTAGCTAAACGGGTAGCTAAATAAGTTTTTTTAGATGCTGTTGTTCCCATTAAAAAAATAGCAATTGGTAATTTTTTATTTTTATTATACATTAATATAATTTATATATTTATTAAACAAAATAATTCTTTGATTGAAAAATTATTTCTTTCTAATTTTAATAATTCTAATTCCATTAATAAGTCTATTATATTATAATAATTCCATATTTTAGGGAAGTTTATTATATAATTAATTATCCATTTTATAATTTGTTTTAAAGAAATATTTTTTATATTAAAAAAAGATTTTAATAAATCAGAAAAAAATTTATTTGCATTAAAAATAAAAAATGATGAAAATATAGGTAAATATGTTATATATAAAATATATTTATTATTTAATGAAAAAATAAATCCTAATTTTCTTATAAATTTATTTATTTGATAAAAAACAAAATATTCTTTTTTATTTAATTTTATTTTAACATTAATTTTCATATATTTTATAATATTTTTATTTTTTAAATATAATTTAAATTTTATATTTAATAATAAAAATATTAATTTCTTTATTTTAATAGAATATAAAACATTATTTTTTTCAAAAATAATATGAGTATTTTTTAAAATTATTAAAAATTTACCAAAATTTTTAAAATTAAATATTGGAATATTATCTAAATATACTAATTTTTTTTTTTCTATATTAGAAAATAATAATTTAGTTTTTTTTGGAAAATTTTTTTTAATAAAAAAATTTTCCAAATTATCTACTTTTAATTCATTATCATTATTATTTAAATTATTATTTATAGAATAAATTATATTATTTTTATATATTTTTTTTATTAAACCATTACATAATTTTTGTAAAATACTTTTATATATAAAAGTATATAATGATTGTATATTATAAAAACATATATCAGTTTTTTTGGGATGAATATTTATATCAATTAGCTTAGGTTCTATTTCTAAATAAATTAAATAAGAAAATTTATAATCTTTATTAAATTTATTTAGTATTATTTTTTTTATAATAAGATGTATAAATTTATTATGTATAATACGATTATTAACATAAAAATATTTAAAATTACTAGAAATTTTTTTTTGATGAAATATATTTAATAATCCATATAATTTTATTTTTTTATAGTTTGTATTAATTTCTAATGAATTTTTGACAAAATTATTACCATAAATACTATTTACTCTATTTATATAAGAAATATTATTTGTTATTTGTTTAAAATCATAAATAATTTTATTATTATATTTAAATTTTATTCCTAATTTTAATTTAATTAAAACAATTTTTTTAATTATATTTTTAATATATATAAATTCTATTCTTTCATTAGAAATATATTTTCTTCTTGCAGGAAAATTATAAAAAAGATCAGATAAAATAATAGTAGTACCTACAGGATGAGAAATTGGTTTTAAATAAATAATTTTTTTACTAAATCCTTCCGTATATAATTGCCATGCTATTTTTTGTTTTAAAGTTTTAGATGTTATAGTCATTCTAGATATATCTTTTATACTAGTTAAAGCTTCTCCTCTAAAACCAAAACTTTTAAATGAATCTAAATCATTAAGACTATAAATTTTATTTGTAGCATATTTTTTTATACATAAAGTTAGATCATTTTTATTCATGCCTATACCATTATCATTTATATAAATAAATTTTATACCTCCTTTTTCTACAAAAATATTTATTTGTGATGCTTGAGCATCAATACTATTTTCAATTAATTCTTTAATTACAGTAGCTGGTCTATCAATTACTTCTCCAGCAGCTATTCTTTTAATAACATTTTTTGGTAATATTTTAATTTTAATAGACATTAATAATTAATGAAAAATTAATTTATAAATATAATATATAAATTTGATAATGTGTAATTTATAATTACATAAGCGGGAAACGAGATTCGAACTCGCGACCCCAACCATGGCAAGGTTGTACTCTACCAATCTGAGCTATTCCCGCAAAATAATTAAATATAATATTTTTTAATATTATTAAATTACAGTTTTAATTGTCAATAAATATTTTAAATATTATTTATTTAGAAAAAATAATTTTTATAAAATTTTAATTCTTCTATTGATTGATATATATCAGAAAATGCATTGTGTTGATATTTTTTTTTTTTAAGTTTAATATAAATTTCTGGATTCCATCTTTTAACAAGTTCTTTTAATGAACTTATATCAATATTACGATAATGAAAATATTTTTCTAATTTAGGCATATAATTATATAAAAAAATTCTATCTTTATATATACTATTACCACATAAAGGAGAACTTTGTGGTTTAATCCATAATTTTAAAAAATTCAAAGTACATAATTCTGCTTTTTTTTCATTAAATTTACTATTTTTAATTTTATTAATAAGTCCATTTTTTTGATGTATATTTTTATTCCATTTATCCATTAAATTTAAAACAATATTATTTTGATATATTGGTATTATAGGTCCTATAGCTATAATTTCTAATTTTAAATTAGTAATAATAGTAGCAATTTCAATTATATGATCTTTATTTGGATCAAGACCTGTCATTTCTAAATCTAACCATATTAAATTATTATTTACTTGCATAAAAAATATCCTTATATTAAATATTATGTAAAATTATAAATTTTAAGAATTTAAAAAATAATACTTTATCTATAATAAAATTATATTAAAATGATTATTAATAAAATAAGAAAAAAAATATATTTATACATTCAATATTTATTACCTAAATTATTAATTACAAATGTTTGTGGTTATATATCAAAAAAAAAACTTAGTATAATTACTACTTATTTAATATTTTTATTTATTAAAATATATAAAATAGATATGAAGGAAACAAAATATCCTAATATTTTTCACTATAAAACTTTTAATAAATTTTTTATAAGAAAACTAAATATGAATAATAGACCTATTGATAAAAATAAATGTCATGTAGTTCAAAATACAGATGGTATTATTAATCAAATAGGTATTATAAAAGATAATCAAATTTTTCAATTTAAAGGTTGTAAATACTCATTATTTAATCTTATAGGAAGAGATAAAAATATAAATAAAATTTTTTCAAATGGATATTTTTTAAATGTTTATTTAGCTCCAAATAATTATCATCGAGTACATATGTCTTATGATGGAATTTTATTAAAAATGATATATATTCCTGGAAAACTTTTTTCTGTTAATAATATAGTTTCTGAAAATTTATGTAATTTATTTTTATTAAATGAAAGAGTAGTTTTTATATTTAAAACATCATTTGGATTAATGATAAAAATTTTAGTTGGAGCACATATTGTAGGAAGTATAAATACTTCATGGTATGGATCAATAATACCACCAAGAAAAAATAAAATTAAAATTTGGAATTGGCCATATATTAATAATATTTATAAAAAAGATTTTATTTATTTAAAAAAAGGAGAAGAAATAGGTTATTTTAATTTAGGTTCAACTGTAATTACTTTATTTCCACCTAAAATAATTAGATTTAATTCAAATTTAAAAAAAGGATCAAAAATAAAAGTTGGAGAATTATTAGCTTTTATTATATAGTAATATATATAATAAAAAATTTTATTAAGATATATTTATAGGAAAATTTATAACTTTATGAATAGATGTTTTTTTTAATAAACACATAATAAATCTATCTAATCCAATAGCCATTCCTGAACAATTAGGCATACCATGTTTTATAGCTCTTAATAAATAATAATCTATTTTTTTATAAGGTAATCCTATTATTTTACGTTTTTTATTATCTTCATTAAATCTTTTTTTTTGTTCATAACTATTTCTAAGTTCATGAAATCCATTACCTAATTCAACACCTTTAAAAAAAATTTCAAATCTATTAGCTAGAACACAATTATTTTTATTAATGGTTTCAGTAGTTTTTTGTGATGCTGGAAAATTATATATTAATATAGGTGATTTAAATCCTAGTTTAGGTACAATATATAAATCAAATAATATTTGTAAATAATCATCAATAACGTTACTTTTTTTTAAATTAATAAAACCTAATTCTTTAGCAAGAATAAATAATTTTTTCTTATTAATTAAAAAGGGATTTATTTTAAAATATTTTAAAAAAATTTCTTTGTAAGAAGATTTTTTTAATTTATTAAAACCAAATTTAATAAAGAAATTATTAACTTCATCTATTAACTGTTTTAAGTTATAATTAATATGATACCATTCTAGCATAGTAAATTCAGGATTATGATATTTACCTAATTCTTCATTACGAAAACTATGACATATTTGATATATTGATTTATTCATTTTTAATGAAAGTATTCTTTTCATATGATATTCAGGACTTGTAATTAAAAATAATTCTTTTTGTTGTTTATAATGAATAAAATTTGTTTTAAATTGTTTTAAATAAATATTAGTATTTTCAAATTGAGTTAACATAGGAGTATCTACTTCAATAAATCCTTTTTTATCAAAAAAATTTCTTATTTTTTTTATTATTAAAGAACGTTTTATTAAAGTATATATATTTGTATTAGGTAATCCATTAAAATTTTTCATATAATTATTACTTTTAATATTATTTATTATTTAATACGAGAAATATATTTTTTTTTTCTTATATCAATTTTTATAATATCTCCAATTTTGATAAAATTTGGTACTCTTATTATTTCACCATTACTTATTATAGCTAATTTATTATTATTATTAATTGTATCTCCTTTTTTTGAGATTAAATTTGTATCAATTATTTTAAAATTAATAAAATTTGGTAATGTTAAAAATATAGGTAATTGGTTCCAAAATGTTATATTATAACTATATTGAGATATTAACCATTTTTTTTTATTTTTAATAATTCTTTTATCAATCATAATTTGTTCAAAATTATTTTTAAACATAAAATAAAAAAAATTTTCTTTTTCATTATATAAATAAATTAATTTTTTTTCTAAAATATCTGCAGTATTTAAATTATCGGTAGATTTAAATGTTTTATCAATTAATTTTTCATTTATTAAATTTCTCATTTTTACTCTAACAAAAGATTGTCCTTTACCGGGTTTTACAAATTCACTTGCTTCTATAATATAAGGTTGATTAAAAAGTATAAATTTCATACCAATTCTAAAATTATTACTATAATAATTAATCATTAATATTCTACCTTTTCTGAAAAAATTTTTTTGATTTATAATAATATTATTTTAAAAATATAAAATAATTTTATGAATAAATTATGGTTAAAACAATTAAAAAATAATATTAATAATAATATTGATCTTATAAAAATAACAAAAATAAAAAAAAAAAATAGTAAACAATTTTTATGTAAAAAAAAAAATGTATTTTTTAAAATAAAAATACCTAAAATTTTTATAAAAAAAATAGAAAAAAAAAATTATAAAGATCCTATTTTATTACAATTTATCTTTAATAAAAATGAGTTAATTTTTAATAAAAAATATAATAGTAATCCATTAAATGAAAATTTAATTATTCCGGGAATGATACATAAATATTATAATAGAGTATTAATATTAGTCACAGGAATTTGTGCAGTACATTGTAGATATTGTTTTCGTAAAAAAAGTAAAGAAATTTATGCTATAAAAAAATGTGATTGGATTAAAATAATTAATTACATAAAAAAACATAAAGAAATAAATGAAGTAATTTTTTCAGGAGGAGATCCATTAATTATAAATGATTATAAAATTAATTTATTAATAAAAGATATTCAACAAATATCTCATATTAAAACATTAAGAATACATACTAGAATAATTTCTGTTATTCCTGAAAGAATTACTACTAATTTAATAAAAATTTTTAATAAATATAAATTAAATATAATAATTGTTACACATATTAATCATCCAAATGAAATTAGTGAAAATTTATTTAATAAAATTAATCTTCTTAAAAAAATAGGTATTACGATTTTAAATCAGAGTGTTTTATTAAAAAATATTAATGATGATTATAAAACTTTAATTAAATTAAGTAATAATTTATTTAATATTGGAATATTACCATATTATTTACATTTATTAGATAAAGTAGAAGGTAGTCAACATTTTAATGTTTCAGAAAGTAAAGCTAAAAAAATTATGATAAAAATGTTACCATTTCTATCTGGTTTTTTAGTTCCTAGATTAATAAAAGATATTTATGGTAAAAAAAGTAAAAATTTTATTATCTAAAAAATATAAAAGCTGTGCCCTTAATAAATGCACAGCTATATATTAGCAGATTTATAAATTTATAATATTTAATATTAAAAATTTAATAAATAAAAATTATTATTTATTAAATAAATTACATCATACCACCCATACCACCACCCATACCACCTGGAGGTGTATTAGATATTTCTGATTTTTCATCTTTTGGTAAATCTGTAACCATACATTCTGTAGTAATCATAAGTCCTGCTACAGATGCAGAATACTGTAACGCTGATCTAGTAACTTTAGTTGGATCTAAAATTCCAAATTTAATCATATCTCCATATTCTTCATTTGCAGCATTATATCCATAATTACCATGACCATCTTTAACATTATTTGCTACTACTGATGGTTCTTCTCCTGCATTAGAAACTATTTGACGTAAAGGAGCTTCCATAGCTCTTAATGCTACTTTTATTCCCATATTTTGATCTTCATTTTGACCAGTTAAATTCATTAGTTTTGCTGCTACACGTACTAAAGCAACTCCTCCTCCAGCTACTACACCTTCTTCTACAGCAGCTCTTGTAGCATGTAATGCATCTTCTACTCTAGCTTTTTTTTCTTTCATTTCTACTTCAGTAGCTGCACCAACTTTTAATACTGCAACTCCTCCTGCTAATTTAGCTACTCTTTCTTGAAGTTTTTCACGATCATAATCAGAAGTTGCTTCATCTATTTGTTGTCTTATCTGGTTTACTCTTCCTGATATATTTTCTTGTTTTCCCATACCATCTATAATTGTTGTTGTATCTTTATTAATAACAATACGTTTTGCTTGTCCAAGATCATCTAATGTTACTTTTTCTAATTCTAAACCAATTTCTTCTGAAATAACATTACCACCTGTAAGTATAGCAATATCTTGTAACATAGCTTTACGACGATCTCCAAACCCAGGTGCTTTAACTGCAGCAACTTTTACTACTCCACGCATAGTATTAACAACTAAAGTTGCTAATGCTTCACCATCAACATCTTCAGCTATAATTAATAAAGATTTACTAGATTTTGCAACTATTTCTAGAATAGGTAAAATTTCTCTAATATTTGAAAGTTTTTTGTCTACTAAAAGTATATATGGATTATCAAGTTCTACAGTACCTGAATCTGATTTATTAATAAAATAAGGCGATAGATACCCTCTATCAAATTGCATACCTTCTACAACATCTAATTCATCTTGTAACCCAGTTCCTTCTTCTACTGTAATAACTCCTTCTTTTCCAACTCTTTTCATAGCTTGAGCAATTAAATTACCTACAGTTTCATCTGCATTTGCAGAAATAGTTCCTACTTGAGCTATAGATTTGGAATTAGAACAAGGTACTGAAATAATTTTTAATTCTTCAACAGCAGCTATAACAGCTTTATCTATTCCTCTTTTTAAATCCATAGGATTCATACCAGCAGCAACTGCTTTTAAACCTTCACTAACAATAGATTGCGCTAATACACTTGCTGTAGTTGTCCCATCACCTGCTACATCATTAGCTTTAGAAGCAACTTCCTTAACCATTTGTGCTCCCATATTTTCAAATTTATCTTCTAATTCTATTTCTCTAGCAACTGTTACTCCATCTTTAGTTATAGCTGGAGCACCAAATGATTTATCTAAAACTACATTTCTACCTTTAGGTCCAAGGGTAATTTTGACTGCATCTGCTAGTACGTTTACACCTCGTAACATTTTTACACGTGCGTCATTACCAAATTTTACGTCTTTAGCTGCCATTTTCAATATCCCTTAAATTAATTTTATATTAAAATTAAATATATTTTTTATATTTGTTTATTTCATGATAAATTTTATTATTTAACAATGGCTAAAATATCACTTTCAGACATTATTAAAATTTCTTCATTATCAATTTTTTCTGTTTTTACACTATAACCATCATTAAATATAATAATATCACCTTTTCTTACATCTAATGGTTTTACTGTTCCATTATCTAAAATACGTCCTTTTCCTACTGCTAATACTTCTCCTCGAGTAGATTTTCCTGCAGCAGAACCTGTTAAAACAATTCCACCAGCAGATTTAGATTCAACTTCTTTTCTTCTTACAATAACACGATCATGTAATGGACGAATATTCATTTAATGATTCTCCTTTTAAGAAGTTTATTCAATATTTTTTAAATTAATCATAGTTTATTTCAATTAATGTGATCTGAAAGATAAGGACATATTTTATATGTTTCAAGGTCTTTTTAAAAAATTTTTATTTTTTAATAAAAAATTAAATATTATTTATATTAAATATTTAAAATAGTTATTTAGTAAAATAACTATTAAAAATATAAATTATTTATAAAAAAATAATTTTTTTATAAATAAATATATATAATTTAATTATTATTATGTTTTAATATAAAAAATATTGACGTTTTAATATAAATATTGGCATAATATAAACTAATTTTATATGGTTTGTATTTTTGCCCGGATAGCTCAGTTGGTAGAGCAGTGGACTGAAAATCCCCGTGTCGGTGGTTCAATTCCACCTTCGGGCATTTTTTTGTAAAAAATTAAAAATTATGTTTTTATAATTTATTAATTTATAACAAGATACAAACATGAAAAATTTTTCATGTTTGTATTATATCGATTATCTGTTTAAATAATCTTTAAAATAATTTTAAAAAATTTAATTTACTTTAATTAATATATTTTATATTTTTGTTAAAAAAATATAAAAAATTTTTTTATAACAAAATTTATTTTTTACAATTAATAAATATATAAATAATTTTTAAATTATTGTCAGATATAAAATTTTTATTAAAATAAAATTTGTAAATTTTATGATATTTAACAAATTTTATTTCTACATAACGATCTAAAACTAAACATTTTTTTAAAAGTTTATAATTTTTTATATTAATACATTTTTTATTAATTGGTAAACTACCTAAACCTTTTACAGTAATTTTTTTATAAAAAGCATTTTTCTTTGTTTTAAAAATTAAATATTCAATTACTTTTTTAGCTCTTTTTTTAGATAAAGATACATTATAATTTTTTTTACCTAAATAATCAGAATGTCCTAAAATTAATAATTCAGTATTTGAAAATTTTTTATGATTTTTTTTATTATTATTAATAATTTTATCTAATGTTTTTTTTGTTTCTTTACGAAGATTAAAATCATCAAAATTAAAAAATACTTTAGATACTAAATTTTTATTATCATAATTATGATTTTTTTTATTTCTTATATTATCTATAAAATTTTTTATTGATGGTAAATTATATTGATGTGTATTAACAAATTTATAAAGTATACTTATACTAAGAATAGAATTATTTGTTTTTTGACCTAAATCATTAATATTTTTATTTCCAATATCTTTTATCCATTGATATTCTAATCTAGATGACCAATTTTTATTTATTTTATATTCTCCACCTAAAGCAAATAATGGAGAAACACTATAATATGATTGATTAATTTTTGTATTATTACTATTATTTTGTTTATTAATTGTTTTAGCAAAGAAACCACCAAAACGACTATATAAGTATAATTTTTTAAAAATAGGAATTTTAATTTTAGTACTTAACTGTAATCCTTTAGATTCAAAAAAATTATTAATATTTTGATTCTGAATATTTTTTCTAATTATCCCTAACCAATCAAATCCCATTTCAAAACTTAAAAAATTATTTTCCTGATATCCAAAAAAAAATCCAGGACTAATATTATTAAAATGAGTATAAGTTTGATTATCTATATCTTTACCCAATAATTTAATATTATTATATTGTGACCATCCTATTTTAGGACCAAAATACCAATAATTATTATTAGACTCAGCATTTGTAATATTACAAATATTAGTTATAATCATGATTACAAAAAAAATAGTTATTTTTTTCATTTTTATTTAAACCTTTTATTATTAATAAATAATAATATTTAAATTTTACATTTTTTATAAATCTTAAATAAGATTTATATAATTTTCAGAATTAAAATATAATTATAATTAAAAAAATATGTTATTAATATAACATTTTTAAAAAATAATTTTTTATAATTATTTAAATTTTTTTTTAATAAAAAAAATACTTTTTTTATCTTTATTTAATCTAATTAAAGAATTTTCTAAGATATTATTTTTTAAAATAACTTGTATCCAAATTAAATTTTCTTTTATTTTTAATGATTTTAAAATTCTACTACCTTTTATAATTTCCCATTCATTTGTAATATTATTTTTTAATTCCAATAAATCTTTATATAAAGGTATAAATTTTGTTTCTCCTTCTAATAAAAATAAGATTTTATTTTTTTTATTTCGAAATTTAAAACTATTAATTATTTCTTGTCCTAAATAACAACCTTTACTAAAACTAATAGCATTAAATTTTTCCATATTAATTTGTTGTGGTAAAAATAAATTACAATTATTAATATTATCAATAATAGGATATCCTATTTCCATATTAAATTTAATCCAATAATTAAAATTAGATAAATTAATTTTATTTTTAATAAAAAATTTTTTTATTAAAAAATTAGAATTTTTTTTTGATAAAATTATAAAATATTGATTATATTTATTACAAAATTTTAAAATAACATATTCTTTTATAAAAAATAATGTTTTTTTTTTTAAAAAAAAATCATTATTTTTAAATATGTTCGACATAATATTTTCTAAGTTTTTTCCTGATAATCCAAAAAATTTTTTTTTAAAATTTAAAATAATCTTAATATTATATATTAATAAATATTTTTTAATATCTTCTAAATATTTTTTAATTATATTTTTTTTTATAATACATTGATAAATATTATCAAAATTTTTAAATATATACATATTTATTAATACTTTTCCTTTAGAATTACAATGAAGAGCATTAAAAAATTTTTCATTATTATCTAATTTATTTATATCAATAGTTAATTGATTTTGTAAAAAAATTTTACTATTAGAACCTATAATGGTTATTAACTGTAGATCATTTAAATTAATTAATTTAAATGATTTACAAGAATTGTTTTTTTTATTTAAATTAAAAAATTTATTTAAATTTAACATTTTTTTATAAAAAATTTTATTTTATATATATTAATTATTATATATAATAATTATTATGAAAATAATTGTTTATGTCTTTCTTGTAAAGAAAATATTTTATCTTTTAAATTATTTTTTACTATGTTTATTGAGTTTATTGTAGCAATAGCTCCATTAATAGTAGTATTATAATAAATATTATTTTGTAAAGCTAAAATACGGATTAATTTAGAATTTTTAATAGATTGTTTTGTTTCTGCAGTATTAATAATATAAGTGTACCTTTTATTTTTTATAAAATTAACTATATTTGGAGTTTTTTCTTTTGGTTTTCTAACAGTTTTAACTAATAATTGAAATTTTTTTAAAAATTTTGCTGTTCCACATGTAGCTTCAATTTTAAAACCATATTGTATTAATTTTTTAACTAATGGAATAATAAATTTTTTATCTTTATTTTTAATTGATATTAATACAATACCATTTTTATTAATAGAGATTTTAGTTCCTAAAATTGCCTTATAAAATGCTTCAGAAAAAGAATTACCAATACCCATAACTTCTCCTGTAGATCTCATTTCAGGTCCTAAAATAGGATCCATATTATTAAATTTATTAAAAGGTAATACAACTTCTTTTACAGAAAAATATGGTGGAATAATTTCTTTTATAAGATTTAAATTGAATAAAGATTTACCAACCATTATTAATGCTCCTATTTTTGCTAATGGAATATTTATTGCTTTAGAAATAAAAGGAATAGTTCTAGATGCTCTAGGATTAACTTCTATTAAATAAATTTTTTTTTTTTTTACAGCAAACTGAATATTTAGTAAACCACATACATTAATTTTTATAGCTATTTTTTTAGTTTGATCACGAATTTCATTTAAAATTTCTTTACTTAAAGTTCGTGTTGGTAAAGAGCAAGCAGAATCTCCAGAATGTATTCCTGCTTGTTCAATATGCTCCATAATACCTCCTATAAAAACATGTTTTTTATCACAAATAGCATCTACATCTACTTCTATTGCATTATCTAAAAACTTTTCTAATAAAATTATATTATTTTTTTTATTTTTTCTTAAAAAATAATTTTTTAATTCTTCTTTATTATATATTATTTCCATGAATTTTCCTCCCAAAACATAAGAAGGCCTAACTATAATAGGATAACCAATAATTTTTACTTTTTCTAAAGCATTATTTAAATTTTTAACTGCATAATTTATAGATTGTTTTAATTTTAAAGAATTAATAATATTTTGAAATTTTTCTCTATTTTCAGCAATATCAATATTAGATGGACTTGTACCTATGATAGGTACTCCTTCATTTTCTAATGATTGAGCTAAATTTAATGGAGTTTGGCCTCCATATTGTACTATAACTCCTTTAGGTTTTTCTATTCTTACAATTTCTAAAACATTTTCTAATGTAATAGGTTCAAAATATAAACGATTAGAAATATCATAATCAGTAGACACAGTTTCTGGATTACAATTAATAATAATAGTTTCAAAATCATTTTTTCTTAATATCATTGATGCATGAACACAGCAATAATCAAATTCAATTCCTTGACCTATTCTATTAGGTCCACTTCCTAAAATAATAATTTTATTTTTATTATTACTAGGATTAGCTTCACATTCTGTTTCATATGTTGAATATATATATGCAGTATTAGTTTTAAATTCAGCAGAACATGTGTCTACTCTTTTATATACTGGATGAATATTATATTTATATCTTAAAATTCTTATTGTTTTTTCAGATACATTAACAAGATCAGATAATCTTCCATCAGAAAATCCTTTTTTTTTTAACTGATATAAATATTTTTTATTATATAAACAATTTATACCTAAAGATTTTATTTTATTTTCAATATCAACTAAATTTTTTATTTGATATAAAAACCACATATCTATATGTGAATAATGATATATTTTTTCAATAGATATTTTTATTCTAAAAGCATCTGCAATAAATCTTATTCTATCTGGTCCTGGATTAGTTAATTCTTGTATAATTAATTGTATATTCTTTTTACTTTTCACTAAATGTATTTTAGGTGTAAAACCATTAATACCTGTTTCTAAACTACATAATGCTTTTTGTATTGATTCTTGAAAAGATCTACCTATAGACATAATTTCTCCTATTGATTTCATTTGTGTTGTTAATTTATTGTCTATACAATGAAATTTTTCAAAATTAAATCTAGGTATTTTAGTGACTATATAATCAATAGATGGTTCAAAAGCTGCAGTAATATTATTACTTGTTATATCATTGACTAATTCATCTAGTGTATATCCAATAGATAATTTTGCAGATATTTTAGCAATAGGAAATCCTGTTGCTTTAGAAGCTAATGCAGAAGAACGTGAAACACGAGGATTCATTTCAATAACTATTAATTTTCCTGTAGTTGGATTTACAGCAAATTGAACATTTGCACCACCAGATTGAATACCTATATTTTCTAATATAGATATAGATGCATTTCTCATTATTTGATATTCTTTATCAGATAAAGTTTGTGCAGGTGCAACAGTAATTGAATCTCCAGTATGAATTCCCATGGGATCTACATTTTCAATAGAGCAAATAATAATACAATTACTATTTTTATCTCTTATAAGTTCCATTTCATATTCTTTCCATCCAATTAAAGATTCATCAATAATTAATTCATGATTAAAAGATAAATTTAATCCATTTTTACAAATTTTTTTAAATTCTTTAAAATTATATGCAATTCCGCCACCACTTCCTCCCATAGTAAATGATGGACGAATAATACATGGAAAACTAATTTTTTTAATACAATTTATTGCTTCATTCATATTATGAATAGTATAAGATAAAGGAATATTTAAACCTAAATTTTTTATAATATTTAAAAAAATAGAACGATTCTCTGCTTTATTTATACTATCTATTGTAATTCCAATTATTTCAACATTATTTTTTTCTAAAATATTATTTTTATTTAAACTTAAAACACAATTTAAAGCAGTTTGTCCTCCCATAGTAGGTAAAATAGCATCAGGTTTTTCTTTTTCTATAATTTTAGCAATTATTTTCCAATCCATAGGTTCTATATAAGTAGTATTAGCAACATCAGGATCTGTCATAATAGTAGCAGGATTAGAATTTACCAAAATTACATTATATCCTTCTTCTTTAAGAGCTTTACATGCTTGAGTACCAGAATAATCAAATTCACAAGCTTGTCCTATAATAATAGGACCTGATCCTAAAATCATAATATTTTGTATATCAGTACGTTTTGGCATTTTTATAATCTCTTATGTTTTATCATACGATATTTTTTAATTAATTTTATAAAATAATCAAATAAAATAGATGCGTCATGTGGACCCGGACTTGCTTCAGGATGTCCTTGAAAACTAAAAGCAGATTTTTTAAGACAATGAATTCCTTGTATAGTATTATCAAATAATGATATATGTGTAATTTTTAAATTTTTAGAAATACTTTTTTTATCAATAGTAAATTGATGATTTTGAGTAGTAATAAATACTTTATTATTTTTTAAATCTTTTACAGGATGATTACTTCCGTGATGTCCTACATTCATTTTTTTTATTTTAGCTCCATTAGCAAGAGCTAATATTTGATGTCCAAAACAAATGCCAAAAATTGGAATATTTGTTTTTAATATTTTTTTTATATTATCGATAATATAAAAACAAGGTGTAGGATCTCCTGGACCATTAGATAAAAAAATACCATCTGGGTCTAAAGAAATTATTTTTTTATAACTAGTAAAAGCAGAAACAACAGTAACTTTACATTTTTTATCTATAAATATTCTTAAAATATTTTTTTTAATACCAAAATCAAATGCTAAAATATGAATAGAATTTTTATTTAATTTTGCTAATTTATAATTTCTACTTCCTTGTATCCAAGAATAATTTGCTTTAGTTGTAATTTTTTTTATTAAATCTAAACCTTTTAATCCATTAAATTTATTAATTTTTTTTATAATATCTTTAAAGTTAATTTTTTTTTTAGTAGATATAAGTGCTATTTTTTTAATTTTTTTATTACGTATTAATCTTGTTAAATAACGTGTATCTATCCCTTCAATAGCAACAACATTATTTTTTTTTAAAAATGGTTTTAATTCTCCTGTACTACGATAATTACTTGCTATTTTTGATAGATGATTGATAATAAGTCCTTTTAAATAAATTTTTGATGATTCATTATCTTCTAAATTAATACCTGTATTCCCAATATGTGGATATGTTAAAATAACAATTTGTTCATAATATGAAGGATCAGTTATTATTTCTTGATATCCAGTCATTGAAGTATTAAATATTATTTCTCCTATAACTATGCCATTAATACCTATAGATTTACCAAAAAGTTTAGTTCCATCTTCCATAACTAATATTGCTTGATTATTCAAATTATTCTCCATAATTTATAACTATTTATAATAAATATAAATTTTAAATAAAAATTTATTATATTATTTTTACATAAAAATTTTATTTATTATAAATTATAAAATTTACATTATAATTTTTATGATTTAATAAAATTATTTATAAATGAAATATATAAAAATACAAATATAATTAGTATTAGTTAACCAATTATTTAAAAAAAATTTATAAAAACACAAAAATATTCTTTACTTAAGTAAAAAATAATATAAAATTATATAATTTTTTATTATAATAAATTTTATTAAAATAAATAATATTTTTTTAAATTACTCTCTTTTAAAAAGAGAGTATATTTTTATTTAATTAAAGTTTTCATATGAGTCATATAACTTCTTAAAACATAACCTATTTTTTCAATAGGATGATTCCTAATATCATAATTTATATCACGTAAATAAACATTATTTATAGATTTATTATTATTTTTAGTAATACCTAAATCTTCCCTAGTAATATTTTCCATAAATTTTTGTAATAAAAAAATTGCTTTATTTGTAAATAAATAATTACCATATTCAGCTGTATCTGATATAACTTTATTCATTTCATATAATTTTTTTCTTGCGATAGTATTAGCAATCAAAGGTAATTCATGTAATGATTCATAATAAGCTGAAGCTGGAGATATTCCTGATTCTATCATTAATTCATATGATAATTCAATACTACTTTTAATAATAGAAGTCATAAAAATACCTTTATTAAAATAATCTTTTTCTTTTACACAATTACTTTTTTTTATTTTAACTTTTTCAAAATTATTATTTTGATATATTTCTCTCCATTTAATTAAATTTTTATTATTATTATTCCAATCTTTTATTAGATCTTGTGAAAATTTACCTGAAATTATATTATCAACATGTAATTTAAATAAAGGTTTTAATATTTTTTTTAAAACTATAGATAATTCATAAGAACGTATTTTACTAAAATTATCTAATCTATCCATCATTAAACTAATTCCACCTTGTTTTAAAGCTTCTGTAATATATTCCCATCCAAATTGAATAAATTGTGAAGCATATGATGAATCAATATTAAATTTTAATAACTTATCAAATAATAAAATAGATGCTGTTTGCAACATTCCACATAAGACTGTTTGTTCACCTATTAAATCAGATTTTACTTCAGCAATAAAAGATGATTCTAATACACCAGCTTTATGACTACCAATAGATACTGCCCAAGCTTTAGCTATTTTAAAACTAGAATTAAAATTATTAGCATTTTGATGAATAGCAATTAAAGATGGAACACCAAAACCTCTTTTAAACTCTTCCCTTACTTCTGTTCCAGGACATTTTGGCGCTACCATAATTACTGAAATATTTTGAGAAATAATTTCACCTTCTTCTACAATATTAAAACCATGAGAATATCCTATTGTAGCTTTTTCTTTTATTAAATGTTTAATTTCTTTTAAAACATTATGATGATTTTTATCAGGAGTTAAATTAATTATTAAATCTGCTGTAGGTATTAATTCTTTATATGTACCAATTATAAAATTATTTACATAAGCTCTTTGCCAAGATTTATTTTTATTTTTTATAGATTCAATTTTTAATGCATAAGATATATTTAATCCAGAATCTCTCATATTTAATCCTTGATTTAATCCTTGAGATCCACATCCTATAATAACAATTTTTTTATTTTTTAAATTATTAATACTATTAATAAATTCATTTGGCTGCATTAATCTACATTTTTGTAAATTTTTTAATTTTCTACGAAAATTTAAAGTGTTAAAATAATTTTTCATTTAAATAATCCTATTTAATATATAAATTAATATTTAATTAGTTTAATAAATATTTTTTAAAAAAATATTTATTAAATATGAATAAATATTATTTTAACATTTGTTTAAAAAAATTTATATATAACCTATATTAGAGATATTATATTTTTATTTATTTTATATAAAAAATTAATTATTTAATTTTAAAATATTTAAATTTTTATTTATTCATAAATACTTAATTTATTTTTATCTCTAGCTGCTCCTTTATCGGCACTAGTTACTAAATAAGCATATGCTTTTAATGCAAAAGAAATTTTTCTTTTTCTTTTTAACATAGGAGTATAAGCTAAATTTTTTCTTTTTTCTTCTTTCTTTCTTCTATCTTTTAATACATTACTTGATACATCTAATGTTATAGATCTATCTGGTATATTAATTTTAATAATATCTCCATTTTGTATTAATGAAATTAAACCTTTATCTGCAGCTTCTGGAGAAATATGTCCTATAGATAAACCAGAAGTACCGCCTGAAAATCTTCCGTCAGTAATTAAAGCACAATTTTTATCTAATTTCATTGATTTTAAATAAGAAGTAGGATATAACATTTCTTGCATTCCTGGTCCTCCTTTTGGTCCTTCATATCTTATTACAACTATATCACCTGAAAAAATTTTTTTATTTAAAATTGCATATATTGCTGATTCTTGACTTTCATATACTTTTGCTTTTCCTGTAAAAATCATTAATTTTTTATATACACTAGCAGTTTTCACAACACACCCATCTTTAGCAAGATTACCATATAAAATAGCTAATCCTCCATCTTTGCTAAAAGCATATTTATATGAACGTATACATCCTTTTTTTCTATCATTATCTAAATCATCCCATATTTTATTTTGTGAAAAAGGTTTTATAGTTTTACTATTACCAGGAGCGGAACAAAAAAATTTTTTTATTTTTAAACTTTTATTAATTATAATATCATATTTTTTTATTGTATCTTCTATACTTAATCCTAAAATATTTTTAACATTTTTATGTATTAAGTTTATTCTATTTAATTCTCCTAAAATTCCCATAACTCCACCAGCTCTATGAAAATCTTCCATATAAAATTTATTTGTACTAGGAGAAATTTTACATAACCATGGTATTTTTTTTGATAATTTATCTATTGTTTTAAGATTAAAAGTTATATTAGTTTCTTGAGCTAGTGCCAACATATGTAAAATTGTATTTGTAGAACCACCCATAGCAATGTCTAACATAATTGCATTCTCAAATGATTTTTGATTTGCAATATTTCTTGGTAAAAAATCTACATTATTATCTTCATAATATTTTTTTGTAATTTCTACTATTTTATGTGCTGATTTTATACATAATTTTTTACGATTTTTATGTGTAGCTAATAAAGAACCATTTCCTGGTAATGATAAACCTAAAACTTCTACTATACAATTCATTGAATTAGCTGTAAACATTCCGGAACAAGAACCACATGTTGGACATGCATTAAGTTCTATATTTTTAATATGATTATCTAATTTATTTAGATCAGCTGATTGAATCATTGCATCAACTAAATTAATTTTAGTAATTTTTTTTTTGTTTTTAATATTTATAATTTTACCAGCTTCCATCGGTCCACCTGATATAAATACACTAGGTATATTTAAACGTAAGCTAGCCATTAACATTCCTGGGGTAATTTTATCACAATTAGATATACAAATTATTGAATCTACACAATGAGCATTTATAACATATTCTATTGAATCAGCAATAAGTTCTCTAGAAGGTAGAGAATATAACATACCATTATGTCCCATAGCTATACCATCATCAATTGCTATTGTATTAAATTCTTTTGGTATTGCTCCTTTTTTTTTTATTTCTTTAGAAATTATTTTACTTAATTCTTTTAAATGTATATGTCCAGGAACAAATTCTGAAAAAGAATTAACTATAGCAATAATAGGTTTATTAAAATCTTTATTATTCATGCCTGTTGCTCTCCAAAGAGAACGAGCTCCAGCCATATTACGACCTTTTGTTGTTGTAAACGAACGATAAATAGGCATATTTTCACTTCTTTTTTTTTAAAAATAAATAACTATAAATTAATATGATCTAACCAATTCCATTTATCTTGTATTTTTCCTGTGAATAAATATAAAAATTCTTTTTGTATTTTTTTTGTAATTTTCCTTCTTTTACCATTATTTATTAATATACCATCTATACTACAAACAGGAATAATTTCAGCTGCTGTTCCAGTTAAAAATATTTCGTCAACTAAGTATAAAAACTCTCTTAATATAAGAGATTCTTTTATTTTTAAATTAATATTTTTAGTTATTTTTAGAACAGAATCTCTTGTAATTCCTGGTAGAACAGATGAAGTTAATGGAGGAGTAAATAAAATTTTATTTTTAATAATAAATATATTTTCTCCAGATCCTTCAGAAACAAATCCTAAACTATCTAATGCTATTCCTTCATCATATCCATTTCTTCTAGCTTCACTACTTATTAATAAAGAAGATAAGTAATTACCACCTGCTTTTGCTAAGCTAGGTATCGTATTAGGTTTTATTTTATTCCAGGTAGATATCATTGTTCTAATTCCGTTATTTTTTGCATTATTACCAAGATAATTTTCCCATAAAAATGCACTAATGATTATATCTGCATAATAATTTTTAGGAGGGTTAATTCCTAAACCTACCACTCCTATAAATATTAAAATTCTAATATAGGCTTCTTTTAATTTATTAATATTAATTATTATATGAACAGCATTAATTACTTCTTTTATAGTAAATTTTAATGGAAAACGATAAATTTTAGTAGAATTATATAAACGATTAATATGATTTTCATGACGAAAAATAACAGAACCTTTATATGATTTATAACATCTAATACCTTCAAAAACAGATGTACCATAATGTAATGCATGAGTCATAACACTAATTTTAGCATCTTCCCATTTTATAATATCTCCATTTAACCAAATAAAATTTGTTTTTTTTATTGACATCATTATATTTCCTTATTTTAAATAATTATAATATTATTATAATTATTTATGATATTATAGTTATATCTAGTACATCTATTAGTTTAGCAATTTGTTTTACTAAAATTTCTATGGATTTAAAACTTTTTATTATTAATTTAAAAATAATATTTTGTAATTTATTTAAAACATTAATATTTACAGTTTTAATTAAAAAACCTCTATGACGAATAATTCTCATTATTCTTTCACTTATTTCAGGACTAATATTAGTTTTAATATATAATTTATATTTATTCATTTAAATTTTCTCCATCATATTATCATTACTATACCCAGGAGGAACCAATGGCCACACATTATCTTTCTCATTAATTGAAACATGTAATATATAAGGTTTTTTTATAGAAAAAATTTTTTTTAAACTTTTTTTGATTTCATAGTTATAACAAATACTATGTCCTGATATACCAAACGATTCAGCTAATTTTATAAAATTAGGATTATCAAATAATATAGTTTCACTATATCTTTTATTAAAAAAAATTTGCTGCCATTGTTTAACCATACCTAATCTCTTATTATCTAATAATATAATTTTAATAGGTAGATTTTTTCTTTTGATTGTACTTAATTCTTGAATATTCATCATAAAAGAACCATCTCCAGAAATACATATAACAGTATAATTAGGTTTAGCAATTTGAGCTCCGATAGCAGCTGGTAATCCAAAACCCATTGTTCCTAAACCACTTGAAGTGATAAAATTTCTAGGATTTGAAAAATTTATATGTTGTGCAACCCACATTTGATGTTGTCCTACATCAGTAGTAATGATAGTTTTTGTATTTTTACAATCTGATAATTTTTTTAATAAAAAAGGAGCATAAATTTTATTGTGATTAATAAATTTATTATATAAATAAGAATATTTTTTTTTTATCTTTTTTATATAAAATTGCCATTTTAAAATATTATTTGGTATTTCTAATAATGGAATTAAATAATTTAAATCACCTAATAATTCTACATCTGTTTGACAAATTTTATTAATTTCTGCTGGATCTATATCCATATGTATAATATTTGCTAAAGGAGCAAATTTTTTTATATTTCCTGTAACTCTATCATCAAACCTCGCCCCAATAGCTACTAATAAATCACATTTTTGAACAGTATAATTAGCTGCTTTATTCCCATGCATACCTAACATTCCTAAATAATAAGGATTATTATTATTTATAGTTCCTAATCCTTTTAAAGTAACTACTGTAGGTATTTCAGATTTTTGTACAAATTTTCTTAATGTATTAACAGCATTACCGATATTTACACCTCCTCCTATATATAATACAGGCATAATAGAGTTTTTTAAAAAATAATTAGCTTTTGAAATTTTTTTGACTGAAATTTTTTGTTGTTTAATAAAAAAAAATTTTTTATTTTTAAATTTTATTTGTTTAGGTACATCATAAAATAACTGGATATCTTTAGGTATATCTATTAATACAGGTCCAGGTCTTCCTGATAATGCTATAAAAAAAGCTTTTTCTATTATAGATGATATTTCTGTAGGTGAGGTTATTAAAAAACTATGTTTTGTACATGATAAAGACATTCCTATAATATCTATTTCTTGAAAAGCATCTGTACCAATTAAGGGTAAAGATACTTGTCCTGTAATTGCAACAATAGGAATAGAATCTACCATTGCATCTGTAATTCCTGTTATTAAATTAGTTGCTCCAGGACCTGATGTAGCTATACAAACTCCTATTTTTCCTGTAGCACGAGCATATCCTATTGCTGCCATTGCTGCTGCTTGTTCGTGTCTACATAATATATGTTCTATTTTATTATTATATAATGCATCATAAAGAGGCATTATTGCCCCACCAGGATATCCAAATACTATTTTTACATTTTGTTTTTTTAATGCTTGAATTATACACTGTGCCCCATTCATATTTTAAACCTCTTTAATTTAGTAATATAATATGCATAATTCAATTTTATTATGTTTTAATTTATTTAAATTCTTAAGATTAGAAGATATGATTTTGTATTTGATATGTTATTAAATTTTTCTAGAATAATAGAAATTATTAAATAATATATATTATATGTTTATATATAATTATTTATTATATTAACATATAATATATATTTTATAAAAAATTATATAATTAAAAAAATAATAATTATTACTCAGGGGTGGAGGGATTTGAACCCCCAACCATTGGTTTTGGAGACCAATATTCTACCTAATTAAACTACACCCCTTAAATTATTTATATTATTTAAATAAAAAATATTTAAAATAATACATTTTTAATAAAATTTTTCTAAAATAAATTTATTAAAATTAAAAATTTATATATAATATAAAGTAATAATTTCTTAAATAATAACATAAATTTTTTATAAAAAATATGAAAAAATAATAAATTAAAATTTATATTTTTATTTTATAAAAAATAAAAATTATTATTAAAATTTTTAAAAATTATAAAAATATAATTATTAATTTATTTTATAAAAATTCTATTCTAGTATAGAAATATAATATTTTAATAAAATTTAAGGATTAAATATGACAGAATGGATTATAGGTAATATTAAAGATATAAAATATTGGACAAAAAATTTATTTAGTATTATTTTAAATGCCGAAGTTAATAATTTTATTGCTGGACAATTTACAAAATTAGCTTTAAGAATCAACGGTGAAAAAATACAAAGAATATATTCATATATAAATTCTCCAAAAGATAAAAATTATGAATTTTATATTTCTAATATTAAAGACGGTAAATTTACTCCATATTTATATAAATTAAAAATTAATGATAAAATTATGATATCTAAAAATGCTTCAGGTATTTTTACTTTAAATAATATTAAAGTTTGTGAAAATTTATGGATGTTATCAACAGGTACTGGTATTGGTCCTTATCTTTCAATATTACAAGATGGTATTTGTTTTAAAAAATTTAAAAAAATAATTTTAGTACATACTATTAGATATATAAATGATTTTAATTATTTATATATAATTAAGAAAATTAAGAAAAAATATAAAAATAAATTTATATTACAAATTATTTTAACTAGAAATAGTTATATAAATAATTCTATTTTATATGGTTATATTCCTAATTTAATTCAAAGTGGAGATTTAGAAAAAAAAATTGGTATAAAAATTCATAAAAATAATAGTCACATAATGTTATGTGGTAATCCAAATATGATAAAAGAAACAAGAAAAATATTAGAAGTAAATAAAAATTTATCTAGAAATTTTATTAATAAAAGTGGAAATATTACATCAGAACAATACTGGTAAATTATAAGGAAAAATATGAAAAAATTTTTGATTATTGCAAACTGGAAATTACATGGAAATTTTAATTTTATAAAAAAAAATATAAATATAATGAAAGAAAAAATCAGTAATTCATTATATTTTTGTAAAGTAGCAATAGCTCCACCATATGTATATATAAATTATATATTTAATTATATAAAAAATACATCAATAGACCTAGTAGCTCAAAATGTAGATATTCATAAAACTGGTTCTTTTACTGGTGAAATATCTATAGATATGTTAAAAGATGTAGGTGTAAAATATGTAATAATTGGTCATTCAGAAAGAAGAATAAATCATTATGAAAATAATAATTTTATAGCTAAAAAATTTGTCTTAACAAAAAAAAATGGATTAATTCCGATTTTATGTCTTGGAGAAACAAAAGAAGAAAAAAATGAAAATAAAACAGAAAAAATTTTTATTAATCAAATTAATGCTATATTAAAAATATGTGATGTTAAAATATTTTATAATACTATTATAGCTTATGAACCTATTTGGGCTATTGGTTCTGGTAAGATTGCAGATATATTTGAAATACAAAAAACTATTAATTTTATTAAAAAATATATTTCATCTATAAATCAAAAAATATCCGATAATATCATCTTTCAATATGGTGGTTCTATTGATAAGAATAATATTCATAATTTATTTAAAATAAAAAATATTAATGGTTTATTAGTAGGAAAAGCTTCTTTAACAATAGAAAATTTTATATTTTTAGTTAAAAAAGCTGAAAAAGAAATAAATTTATTGAGGTCTCAACATAGGAAATAAAATTACATCTCTTATAGATTGAGAATTAGTAAATAACATAACTAATCTATCAATTCCTAATCCTAAACCTGCAGTAGGAGGTAAACCATATTCTAATGCTTCTATATAATCTTGATCATAAAAATTTTTATAAATATTATTTTTTTTAGTGTTATTAATTTCTTTTAAATTATCTTGTTGTTTAAATCTTTTTTTTTGTTCTTCAGGATCATTTAATTCAGAAAAACCATTTGCTATTTCCATTCCACAAATAAAAAATTCAAATCTATCAGTAATTAAAGGATTTAAATCATTACTTCTTGATAAAGGAGATATTTCAACAGGATATTCTGTAATAAAAGTTGGTTCTATAATTTTATTAGTAATTTTTACGTCAAAAATTTCGGAAATAATTTTACCTTTACTCCATTTTTTACTTATTTTAACGTTTAATGAATTACTAATTTTTATTAAAATATTAATATCTTCTAAATTATCTAAAGAAAAATTTGGATAAAAAAAGACAATAGATTCTTTCATTGTTAATATATTAAATTTATTATTTAAATCAAAAACAATACCATTGTATTGTAATAAAGAATTATTAAATATTGATTTATATATTTTTTTAAATAAATTTTCAAATAAAATCATTAAATCTTTATAATTAAAATATGCTACATACATTTCCATCATTGTAAATTCAGGATTATGTTGAGTAGAAATACCTTCATTACGAAAATTTCTATTAATTTCAAAAATTTTATTAAAACCTCCAATAACAAGACGTTTTAAATATAATTCAGGTGCTACACGTAAATACATATTTATGTTATATGTATTATGATGTGTTATAAAAGGTTTTGCTAAAGCTCCTCCAGGTATATTATGCATCATAGGAGTTTCAACTTCAATAAAATTCATTTCATTCATTAAATTACGAATATTTAATATAATTTTAGATCTTATTTTAAATACATTACGTGTTTTTTCGTTTACAATTAAATCTAAATATCTTTTTCTGTATCTTATTTCTTTATTTTGTAACCCATGATATTTACTAGGTAATGGTCTAATTGCTTTTGTTAATAAATAAATTTTTGTACAAAAAATTGATAAAACATTAGTTTTAGTTTTAAAAATATTACCAATTATACCTATAATATCTCCAATATTATATTCTTTTAAAAATTTTTTATATTTCTCAACAGATATACTATTTTGAGATATATAAACTTGTATTTTTCCTGTATAATCTTGAATATTAATAAAAGAAGCTTTACCCATAATTCTTAAATTTACTATACGTCCTGCAATACGAAATAATTTTTTATCTTTTAAAGAAAAATTTTTATTATTGAATTCTTGATATATATTATTACATGTAACATTAATTTTAAAATTATTAGGAAAAGCAATATTTTTTTTTCTTAATTTTATTAATTTTTTATGTCGAAACTTTACTTCATTATTATTAATACTTTTATTTAAAAAATATTTATTTTCAGACATAATAAAAATCCTATATTTATAAACCTAATTTTAAACTAGCTTGAATAAATTTATCTATATTACCATTAAGTACAAAATTTACATCATTAATTTCTATACCAGTTCTCATATCTTTTATTCTTGAATCATCTAATATATAAGAACGTATTTGATATCCCCAACTAATATTAAATTTTTGTTGTTCAATTTTTTTTTGTTTTTTTTTTTTAATTTTATTTGTTAATTCATATAATTTAAATTTAATTTGTTTCATTGCTTGATTTTTATTTTGATGTTGTGATCTATTACTTTGACATTGTGTAACTATTCCTGTAGGAATATGTGTAATACGTACTGCTGATTCTGTACGATTAATATGTTGTCCTCCAGCTCCAGAAGCTCTATAAACATCGATACGTAAATCTTCTGTATTAAGAGATATACTATCATTTTTTTTAATATCCGGATAAATAAAAGTTGAAACAAAAGAAGTATGTCTTCTTCCGGAAGAACTAAAAGGACTTTTTCTAACTAAACGATGAATTCCACTTTCAGTACGTAACCATCCAAAAGCATAATTTCCAACAATATGTATTGTTGCTGACTTTATTCCTATAATTTCTCCTGGTGTTTCATTAATTATTGTAGTTTTAAATTTTTTTTGTATAGCCCATTTTAAATACATTTTCATAATTATTTTTGCCCAATCTTGAGATTCTATACCTCCTGATCCAGATTGGATATCTATAAAACAATTTTTGTTATCATTTTTTTTAATAAAAATTTTTTGTAATTCTAAATTATTTATTTTATTGTGTAATTCAGCTAATATTTTTATAGATTCTTTTAATATTATTTTATCATTAGTATCAATAGCTAAATTTATCAATTCATTAATATCAATAATTTCTTGATTAATTGTATCTAAAGAAAATAACAAATTTTCTATATTTGATTTTTTTTTATTTAAATTAAGAATATAATTAATATTATTCCAAATATTAGGATTTTGTAGTTTATTATTTATTTTTAATAATTTTTTTTTATATTTTATATAATTAAAGAAACCCCCTAATAAAAATATTTTTTTTTTTTATTTTTTTTAAATTATTTTTTATTAAATAAATTTCTAACATTTTATTTCCCTAACTTATAAATAAATAAACAAGAAATATTAAATTTAAATTTATAAATAAAATTATTTATTTAAAAAATTATAGTTATTAAAGTTTTTTGATATGAAAGATTTAAAATAAAAATTTATTTATTACACTGGCCCTTGTTGGATTTGGACCAACGACCTAACGATTATGAGTCGTTTGCTCTAACCACTGAGCTAAAGGGCCATACTATAACTATAGTATTAAATATTTTTAAATTTATTTCAATTAAATTTATTATTTTTTTTAATTAATTAAATATAATTTATGATTTCCCCTTAAAATATATAAAAGAATTAATGATGGTTTTTTATTTAAAATTTTTTGAACATCATTTATATTTTTAATAGGTTTTTGATTAATCTGTATTATTATATCACCTTTTCTCAAACCTATTATTGATGCTGGAGAATTTTTTAAAACTTTATTTACTTGTACACTAGTTTTTTGAATATTTTTAAAAATATAAATTTTATTTTTTAATTTAATATTATTTAAATATACTCCTTCAATACCATAGTAAATAATATTTTCAGAATCATTATCATCATTATAATTTTTAATTTTAACATGAACTATTTTAAAAGTTCCTTTTCTTATAATTCCTAATTTAACAACAGTACCTCTAATAAAAGAACTTATTTTTGCTTTTAATAAAGCATAACTATCAATAGTTTTTCCATTTAATGAAATAATAATATCACCTACTTGTAACTCATTATCTTTAGATATTTTTATAATTTCACGAACAAAAACTCCTTTATTTATATTATAAATTTGTAAAATTTTTGTTAATTCTGGTTCTAAATCAACTGCATTAATTCCTAATGAACCTCTTTTAATTTTACCAAATCTAATAAATTGATTAACTAAATTCATGACAGTATTACTAGGTATAGCAAAACCAATTCCAATATTACCTTCATGAGGAGCAAATATGGCTGTATTAATTCCAATTAAATCTCCATTTAAATTAACTAAAGCTCCTCCAGAACTTCCACGATTAATTGCAGCATCAGTTTGGATAAAATTTTCAAAACTTTCAATATTAAGTCCAGTACGTCCTAATCCTGATATAATTCCTGATGTAACAGTTTCTCCTAATGCATATGGATTACCTATTGCTATTGTATAATCTCCTATTTTTAAATTATCAGAATTTGCTATTCTAAGACTTTTAAGATTATTTGTTTTTCCTACAATTTTTATTAAAGCTATATCTGTTTTTGGATCTTTCCCTATTATTTTTGCTTCATAAGTTTTTCCATTATTTAATTCAACTGAAATATAATTAGCATTATTGATTACATGATTATTAGTAATAATTAAACCTTTTTTAGCATTTATAATGACTCCTGAACCAATTGAATGAAACTTTTGTTCAAGAACATTATTATTGTTTCCACAAATAGGAGTATTTTCATATGGAGAACCTTCTTTACAAAGTAAAAAATGTTCTCTTAAATATTGTTCTACTTGTGAAGGTAATTTGTATTCATATACAAATGTACTACCTTGAACGTCAATATTAACAACTGAAGGAATTACTTTTGCTAATATGGGAGCTAAACTAGGTAATGAATAGTTATTATTTAATTTTTTTGTAAAATTAGGTAGTAATTTAGCATTTATATCTTTAGGTACTATTATACATATACTAATAAAAAAAAATAAACAAAAAATAATTTTGATTTTTTTCATTATATAATCTCATAATAAAATTTATTATAAAATAACTTATATTTTATATAAATAAAATATAAATTTGAGTAGATAATAAAAAATTACTTTTAATTAATAATTTTAAATTTTTTTAATTAAAAAATTGTAATTTATAAAATTTTATTATTAATAAATAATATACAAAATTTTTTACAAACTACTATACTTAATATAATATAAACTTTATTTTATATAAAGTAATATATATGCTTAATAAATTAAAAAATATTGCAGCAAAAACTGCAGTAACATTTATTAAAAATAATAGTATTATTGGTATTGGTTCTGGAACTACAATATCTTATTTTATAGATATTTTATCTACTGTTAAAAAAAATATTAAAGGAGTAGTATCTGCTTCTAAAAGTTCTACAGAAAAATTAAAAAAATATAATTTTAATATTTATGAAATTAATAAAATAAATAAAATTGGAATATATTTTGATGGTGCTGATGAAATAAATAATAAAATGCAAATGATAAAAGGAGGTGGAGCTGCATTAACTAATGAAAAAATTATATCCAGTTTTTCTGATTTATTTATTTGTATTATAGATCAATCAAAATATGTTAAAAATTTAGGTAAATTACATCCTTTACCTATAGAAATAATACCTTCAGCAAAAAATTTTATTACTAAAAAATTATTATATATAGGAGCTACAGTTAAACTTCGTACTAATGTAATTACAGAACATGGTAATTTAATTTTAGATGTATATAAATTAAATATTTATGATGCTGTTCAAACAGAAAAATATATAAATAATATTCCTGGAGTAGTTACTGTTGGTTTATTTACACAAAGGTGTGCTGATATAATTATAGTGGGAAACTATAATTATAAAGTATCCATATATTATAAATAAAATTTAAATTAAATATAAATTATATGAAAATAAAATTTACAAAAATGCATGCATTAAGTAATGATTTCATCATCATAAATAATATTAAAAAAAAATTTTTTTTAAATGATCAAATTATAAAAAGATTATCTGATAGATACACAGGTATAGGTTTTGACCAATTATTATTAATAAAATTATCATCAAATAAAAATATTGATTTTCATTATCAAATTTTTAATTGTGATGGTAGTGAAGTAGAACAATGTGGTAATGGAGTACGTTGTATTGCTCAATATTTAAGAATAAAAAAATTAATTTGTAAAAAAAATATATGTTTAAGTACAAAAAATCGTATAATATACTTAAATATTTTAAATGAAAAAGAAGTTTTAGTAAATATGGGTATTCCTTTATTTAATCCACAAAATATTCCTTTTTTAACTAAAAAAATTAAAAAAAATTATAAAATTTATTTTCAAAATAAATTTATTAATTTTAATGTTGTTTCATTAGGAAATCCACATTGTGTTATTCAAGTAAAAAAATTAGAAAATACTCCGGTATCTTTAATAGGTTCATTTATATCAAAAAATAAAATATTCCCAGAAAAAATTAACGTTATATTTATGGAATATATAGATGTAACTAATATTAAATTAAGAATTTTTGAGAGAGGAGTAGGAGAAACTAATGCTTGCGGATCTGGTGCATGTGCGGCTGTAGCTATTGGAATTAAAAAAAAAATTTTATCTCAAGAAGTAAAAGTAAATTTAATTGGAGGTATTATAAAAATATTCTGGAAAGGTAATAATGAAAATTTATTTATGCAAGGAGATGCTAACTATATTTATGATGGTGAAATAATATTATAATAATTTTTTTATTTTAACAAATATAATTATTAATTAAGATTTCATAATAAATGAAAAATATAAATTTATTAAAAAATTTAAATGATAAACAAAAAGAAGTAGTTTCTGAAAGTAGAAAAAATTTATTAATATTAGCTGGAGCAGGAAGTGGTAAAACTCTTGTATTAATAAGAAGAATTGCATGGTTAATTCATAAAGAAAATTGTTCTCCTAAATCAATTTTAGCTGTAACTTTTACAAATAAAGCAGCATTAGAATTAAAAAAAAGAATTAAAATATTATTAAATAATAATCAAAAAAATAATATTTGGATAGGTACATTTCACAGTTTTGCTTATTATTTATTAAGAATTCATTATTTAGAAGCTGGATTACCTAAAAATTTTCAAATTATAGATAGTTATGATCAAAAAAATTTAATTAAAAGAATTTTGAAAAAAATGTCTTTAAAAGACAAAATTTATTCTATAAAAAATATAATTAGTTATATAAATAATTTAAAAAATAATTTATATAATAAAAATATAATTTATAAAAATAATTTATATAATATTAATTTATCTAAAATATATGATGAATATCAAAATTTTTGTAAAATAACAGAAGTTATTGATTTTAATGAATTAATTTTATGTTTGTATAAATTATTTCTAAATAATCCTAATATATTAAAAATATATCAAAAAAGATTTAAAAATATTTTAATAGATGAATTTCAAGATACAAATGATATACAGTATAAATTTATATCTTTGTTATATAATAAACATTACGATACTAAAATAGTTCTTGTTGGTGATGATGATCAATCAATTTATGGATGGAGAGGAGCAAAAATAGAAAATATTAATCATTTTTTAAAAGATTTTGATAATGTTAAAATAATTTTGTTAGAACAAAATTATCGGTCTACTTCTAATATCTTAAATGCAGCAAATAAATTAATTTCATATAATGAAATTAGACAGAAAAAAAAATTATGGACTAATTCAGATAATGGAAAATTAATTTCAATATATTATGCATTAAACGAATTTGATGAAGCAGAATATATTGCTAAATATATAAAAAAATATTTTTTTAAAAAAAATATAAAATTAAATAATTGTGCAATTCTTTATAGAAATAATGTTCAGTCTCGTGTTTTAGAAGAAACTATGTTAAAATTTTCTATTCCTTATCAAATTTATGGAGGAATACATTTTTTTCAACGTAATGAAATAAAAAATACATTAGCTTATTTAAGATTAATATCTAATTTTAATGATGATAATTCTTTTGAAAAAATTATTAATATTCCAAAAAGAGGAATTGGATGTAATACATTAAAAATTATAAAATTTGTATCTGAAAAATTTTTTTTAACATTATGGCAATCTAGTATTTATATCTTAAAAAATAAAAAATATCTAAATAAAATTAACTTAAATTCATTAAAAAAATTTATTAATTTAATTAAAAAATTAAAAAAAAATATAATTGGAAAATCATTATCAATTATTATTGAAGAAACTATAAAAAATTCTGGATTATGGCATATGTACAATCAAAATTGTTTATTTGAAAATAATTTTAATAAAATAAATAATTTAAAAGAATTTATTAATGCTGCAAATCATTTTATGAATATTTCATTTAACGATAATAAAAAAAATAATTTGATAGATTTTTTATCTAAAATTTTATTATTAACTGATGATATTAATGTAAAAAAAAAAAATAATAATTGTGATTATAATTTTGTACAAATGATGACAATACATGCTTCTAAAGGATTAGAATTTTCTAAAGTATTTATAATTGGAATGGAAGAAGGAATTTTCCCTAATAAAATATCTTTTAATGAAAAAAATATAAATGAAGAAAGACGTTTGGCATATGTAGGAATTACTAGAGCTAAAAAAAAATTAACATTAATTTATACAAAAAAACGTTACTTATACGGTAAAGAAATAAATTCAATACCATCAAGATTTCTTAATGAATTACCAGAAAATTGTATTAAAAAAATTAATTATTTAAAAGATAAAAATATATATCTTAAAAATGATGTTCTAAAAAAGAAAAAATATTTTATAGGACAAAATATTTATCATAAAATTTTTGGTAAAGGAATTATTCTAAATATAGAAACATTAAAAGATAATAAAAAATTACAAATTAAATTTAGTAATAAAAAAATAAGATGGATAATGTCTAATTACATACAAACTTATGTTATAAAATAGTATTATTTATTAAGATTAAATTTTAAAAAATAATTCTATAAAAATTTTATTAAAAATAATATTTTAAATTATTAGGAGTTGTAATGTTAAATATTTTTAAAATATATAATAATCATTTAATAAATTTAGAATTAAATGATTCTAATGATTTTTTAGAAGCAATTTGGGTTGATTTAATTAAGCCTGAAAAAAATGAAAGAGAAAAAATATACCATTTGCTTGGACAAAATTTAGTTACTCGTCCAGAACTAGAAGATATAGAAGCATCTGCAAGATTTTTTGAAAATAAAGAAGGTTTACATATACATTCTTTCTTTTTTTATAAAGATCAAGATAATCATGCATGTACTACTACTGTAGCATTTACAATTAAAAATAATAGATTATATACTTTAAGAGAAAGAGAATTACCGACTTTTCGCTTATATATAATACGTACTAATAATAATACAATGATATATGGTAATCCTTATGAATTATTATTAGATCTCTTAGAAACTAAAATTGAACAATTAGCTGATGAAATAGAAAATATATATAGTGATTTAGAATATTTAAGTTGTATTATTATGAAAGGCCATCAAAATAAAAAATTTGATAACGCACTTTCTACTTTAGCTGAATTAGAAGATATTGGTTGGAAAGTAAGATTATGTTTAATGGATACACAAAGAGCAGTAAATTTTTTAATGAGAAAAACTAGATTACCTAGTAATCAAATAGAACAAGCAAGAGAAATTTCTAGAGATATTGAATCATTATTACCACATAATGAATCATTATTTCAAAAAGTTAATTTTTTAATGCAAGCTGCTATGGGATTTATTAATATAGAACAAAATAGAATAATCAAAATTTTTTCATTAGTTTCTGTAATATTTTTACCTCCTACTTTAGTAGCATCTAATTATGGTATGAATTTTACTTTTTTACCAGAATTAAAATGGAAATATGGTTATTTATATGCAATCATCATAATGATTATATCAGCTTTAGCTCCTTATTTTTATTTTAAAAGAAAAAAATGGCTATAAATAAATGAATAACTAATTACTAATTTTATAGTATAAACATAAATTAAATTAATTTAACAAATTGTTATTTTTTATATTTTTTATAAAATTTTTAAATTATAAGAATTTTATTAAAATTTCTTAAAATTAATGTTTATATTTATAGTATTAAAATATAAAAAATTATATATAAATAAATATTTTTAAATTTATAAAAAATTATTTATTATAATTTTTTATTAAAATTTTATTAATTATATTAAAACTTATATTTTTGATAAAAAATTAACTTTTTATTTTAATTATTGTTCTTTATAACTTTAACTTTAATAAGTATAATTATTCTAATTTTTATTATTAAAATAAAAATTTAATTTATGAATTTTTTTATAAAAAATTTTTACAAATTATAATATTTTTATATTTATATAAATAAATTATTTTATATTTAGTAATAAATATTATTTTCTTTTTTAATAAGAGATTAAAATGAATAATTATCAAAAAAATATTTTAAACGATAATTTTTTTTATATCGAAAAATTATATCAAAAATTTTTAATAGATCCCAATTCGATTGATAAAAATTGGATAAAAATATTTCAATTATTTAAAAAACAAAATAAAGTATTAAATGCAAATAATTTATCAAAAAAAAATGATTATTATAAAAATTTATTATTAATTGAAAAAATTAATAAATTATTAAATAATTTTAGAATTTTTGGACATTATTATGCAAATATTAATCCCTTATTTTTAAATCAAAAAAAAATAAATAATCATTTAAAATTAAAATATTATCAAATTAGTCAAAAAGATTCTCAAAAAAAAATTACATTAAATAATATTTTTCAAAATCAAAAAATTATAGATATATATAAGTTTTTTCAAAAAACTTATTGTCAATATATTGGCATAGAATATGAATATTTACCAAAAAATGAAAAATTTTGGATAAAAAATAATATTGAAATAATTAAAGATAATTTAAATATTCAAGAAAAAAAAATATTTTTAGAAGAATTAATTGCAACAGAAGTATTTGAACAAAATATAGGAAAAAAATTTCCAGGTGCAAAAAGATTTTCATTAGAAGGATGTGATGTTTTAATTCCTTTAATAAAGGAAATAATACGTTATTCAAGTAAATCAAATGATAAATTAACAGAAATAATATTTAGTATGGCACATAGAGGAAGATTAAATTTTTTAGTTAATATAATGGGTAAAAAAATTCAAAATATAATTAATGAATTTTCAAATATTTCTTTTGAAAAAAAAGATAAAAATGATGATGTTAAATATCATTTAGGATATTCTTCTATAATTAAAATTAATAAAAAAAAAATTAAACTTGAATTAGCATTTAATCCTTCTCATTTAGAAATTATTAATTGTGTTACCATGGGTATGGTAAGATTTAAAAATGACTCATCAATAATAAATAATCAATATAATAATAACATATTATCCATTAATATACATGGAGATGCAGCTATTAGTGGTCAAGGAATAGTACAAGAAATTTTAAATTTATCAAAAACTAGAGGATATAATATTAATGGTGTCATTCATATTATTATTAATAATCAAATAGGATTCACTACTTCAAATATAAATGATATGAGATCAAGTTATTATTGTACTGATATAGCTAAAATGATTCAATGTCCTGTTTTTCATGTAAATTCTGATAAAATAGAAGATGTAATTTTTATTACAAGAATAGCTATTAATTATAGAAATGTTTTTCATAAAGATGTTTTTATAGATTTAGTTTCATATCGTAGATATGGTCATAATGAAATAGATGATCCATATATTACTCAACCATTAATGTATAATTTAATTAAAAATCACTTAACAGTACAAAATTTATATTTTAATAAATTATTATCTCAAAATATTATTAATAATGAAGAAAAAGATTATTTATATAATAAATATCAAGATTTATTTAATGAAGGTAATTTTTTTATTAAAACAAATATTTTTACCCCTAAAAAATCTACAAAAATAATATATAAAAATTTTAAAATAGATAAATTAAAAAAATTACTTTTACAAATTAGTACTTTTCCTAAAAAATTTAATATCCATCCTAGAGTAAAAAAAATTTATTTAGATAGAATTAGTATGAGTAAAGGAGAAAAAAAGGTTGATTGGGGAGCAGCTGAAAATTTAGCATATGCAAATATCCTTACTCAAGGAGTATCTTGTCGTTTATCAGGAGAAGATATAAAAAGAGGAACATTTTCTCATAGACATATAGTTATATATGATCAAGAAAAAGATTTTTCTTATACACCTTTAAAAAATCTCTCTAAAAATCAAGGAAATTTTCATATTTATAATTCAGTTTTGTCAGAAGAATCAGTTTTAGGTTTTGAATATGGTTATTCAATTAATAATTCAAATATTATAATATGGGAAGCCCAATTCGGAGATTTTGCTAATGGAGCACAAATTATTATAGATCAATTTATTAGTTCTGGAGAAAAAAAATGGGGTTATAAAAGTAGTTTAATAATTTTTCTTCCTCATGGATATGAAGGACAAGGACCTGAACATTCTTCATCAAGAATAGAAAGATATTTACAATTATGTGCAGAAAATAATATTAAAATTTGTGTTCCTTCTAATGCATCTCAAATATATAATTTGTTATGTCAACAAGCATTTTCTTATAAAAAAAAACCACTTATTGTAATTTCTCCAAAATCACTTTTAAGACATCCTTTAGCATGTTCTTTAATAAAAAATTTTAATACTCCTTTTCAACTAATAATAGATGAAATAGATAAAAAAATTAATATTAAAAAAATTAAAAGAATTATTTTTTGTACTGGGAAAATATATTATGATTTATTGGAATATAGAAATTCTATAAAAAATAAAAATATTATTTTAATAAGAATTGAACAATTATATCCATTTCCAATTAAAAATTTAAAAAAAATTATTTCTAAATATATTCAAATAAAAAATTATTTTTGGTGTCAAGAAGAACCAATGAATCAAGGAGCATGGATGTATATTCAAAATTATTTTAAAAATAAGTTAAATTATAATATTAATTATATAGGTAGAAAAAATTCTTCATCTCCTTCAACAGGATATTTTTATATTCATAAACATCAACAAAAAAAAATAATATATTCTGTTTTTAATTTTAATACAGAATAAAATATAAATTTTATTTATAGGATAAAAAATGGATAATTTTAACATTACTGTTCCTGAATTACCTGAATCAGTAAATAACGCAATTATAATTCAATGGTATAAAAAACCAGGAGAAACAATTAAAATTGATGATATTTTATTAGAATTAGAAACAGATAAAGTAGTATTAGAAATACCTGCGACTATTAATGGTATTTTAAAAAAAATTTTAGTAAAAGCTGGAGAAAAAGTACAATCACAACAAATTATTGGAATTTTACAAAAAAAAAATATTTTAAAAGAACAAAATAATAATAAAAAAAATAAAATAAGTAATTTACTTTTTAAGAGTAATTCATATAATAATAAAATAAAATTATCTAATAAATTTAATAATTTAAGTCCTTCTATACGTAAAAAAATAAAAACAAATAATATTTCATTAAATAAAATAAATGATTTAGATGATAAATTAATTCTAAATAACAAAAAAATAAATAATAATAAATTAAATCAAAAAATATCTTTAAATAAAAATAATTTTAAAAAAATAAAGATGAGTCCAATAAGAAAATATATTTCACAAAAATTAATGGATTCTAAAAATAACACTGTAATGTTAACTACTTTTAATGAAGTTAATATGAAAAAAATAATTAATATTAAAAATGATTATAATCATTTAGTTAATGAAGTTTATAATATTAAATTAGGATTTACTTCTTTTCATGTAAAAGCTGTTACACAAGCATTACAATTTTTTAAAAAAATTAATGCATTTATTGAAGGAGAAAATATAATTTATAATAATTTTTATAATATTAATATTGCTATTTCAACAAAAAGAGGTTTAATTACACCGATTATATATAATACTGATAAATTATCATTAATAGATATTGAAAAAAAAATTAAAAGTTTAGTTATACAAAGTCATAAAAATCAATTATCTATAAAAGATTTATCAAGTGGTACATTTACCATTACTAATGGTGGAGTTTTTGGATCTTTAATGTCAACTCCAATTATTAATCCTCCACAAAGTGCTATATTAGGAATACATGCTATTAAAGATAGACCTATTGTTATAAATAATAAAATTTGTATTATGCCTATGATGTATTTAGCATTATCTTATGATCATCGTTTAATTGATGGAAAAGATGCTATAGGTTTTCTTATGCTAATTAAAAGATTATTAGAAGATCCTATTCGTTTATTTTTACAAATTTAAATTAATTTTTTATTTATTTAAATATATTTTTTTATAAAAAATATATTTATTAAATAAAATTAAATGATTATTTATAGTTTATAAAAATTTTTATATAAAAATTATAATTTTATATAAATAAAAAATTATATAAGGATAAATATGTTTAATGTTATTGATCTATCAAGATTACAATTTGCATTAACAGCAATGTATCATTTTATATTTGTTCCATTAACACTAGGTCTTTCTTTTTTATTAGCAATAATGGAAACAATATATATTTTTTCAAAAAATCGAATATATAAAGATATGACTCAATTTTGGGGAAAATTATTTGGTATAAATTTTGCTTTAGGTATAGTTACAGGGTTAACTATGGAATTTCAGTTTGGAACTAATTGGTCATATTATTCGCATTATGTAGGAGATATTTTTGGTGCTCCATTAGCTATAGAAGGTTTAGTAGCTTTTTTTCTAGAATCTACTTTTGTTGGTTTATTTTTTTTAGGATGGGAACGTTTAAATAAAATACAACATTTAATTGTTACATGGATGGTTGCTATAGGATCTAATCTTTCTGCACTTTGGATTTTAATTGCTAATGGATGGATGCAAAATCCTATTGCCTCTTCCTTTAATTATCAAAATATGAGAATGGAAATGGATAATTTTTGGAATTTAATTTTTAATCCAATAGCACAAGTAAAATTTGCTCATACTATAACTGCTGGATATACAACAGGATGTATATTTATTATTGGTATTAGTGCATATTATCTTTTAAAAAAAAGAGATATTGAATTTGCAAAAAAATCTGTAATTATTGCTTCTAGTTTTGGTTTAGCTTCAATTTTTTCAGTAATAATATTAGGAGATGAATCAGGATATCAAATAGGAAATACACAAAAAACTAAATTAGCAGCTATTGAAGCTGAATGGGAAACACAAAAACCACCAGCTTATTTTAATATTATTAGTTTTCCTAATCAAAAAAAACAATTAAATAAATTTTCTATAAAAATTCCATATGTTTTAGGAATAATTGCTACAAGATCACTTACAAAACCCATATTAGGTTTAAAGGATTTAATTAAAAATAATGAATTAAAAATTAAAAATGGATTAAAAGCTCTAATAGCTCTTGAGAAAATAAAAAATGGAAATTTAACAATAAAAAATATAAAAATTTTTAATAAATATAAAAAATATTTAGGATATGGATTTTTATTTAAACAATATTATCAAAATATTTATAATATAAATAATAATCAAATTCATAAAATAGCTAAAAGATCTATTCCATTAGTCAGTCCTTTATTTTTTTCTTTTCGTATTATGGTTTTATCTAGTATTATTTTATTAATTACAATTATATTAGTTTTTATTTTTTCTGTTATAAAAAATAATTTTGAAAAAAAAAAATATTTACTAAAAATATGTTTATATATAATACCATTACCTTGGATAGCATCTGAATCCGGTTGGTTTGTAGCTGAATATGGGAGACAACCATGGGCTATTAAAGAAATTTTACCTACTTTTATGGCAGGATCTTCTTTAGATTTTGTTGAAGTATTGTTTTCTATAATAATGATTTTTATTTTTTATACTATTTTATTAATAATAGAATTATATCTAATGTTTAAAATTGCTAATATAGGTCCTAGTATTTTAAATACTGGAAAATATTTTTTCGAAAAAAATATTAAATAAAATTTATTAATAAAAAAATTAGGTTATATTAATGTTAAATTATGAATTTTTATGTATAATTTGGTCTATAATAATTGGTATATTACTTATAGGATTTATAATTACTGATGGATTAGATATGGGAGTAGGTATTTTATTATTCATAATAGGGAAAGATGATATAGATCGCAGAATAATGATAAATACAATAGCACCCCATTGGGATGGGAACCAAGTATGGTTAATTACAGCTGCAGGAGCTATATTTGCAGCATGGCCTATTGTGTACGCTACTATGTTTTCTTATTTTTATATAGCGATGATCTTATTATTGCTTGCTTTATTTCTTAGACCAGTAGGTTTCGAATATCGTTCTAAAATAAAAAATAAAAAATGGAAAAAAATTTGTGATTTTTGTATTTCTATTGGAAGTTTTTTCCCTCCTATAATTATAGGTATAACATTAGGTAATTTATTACAAGGTATTCCTTTTTATATAGATAAATATTATAATATTTACTCTCAGAGAGATTTTTATAAATTATTTAATTTATTTAGTATTATTATAAGCATAACAATTATATTAATGATAATAAACCAAGCTTCATCTTATTTACAAATAAGAATTAAAGATTATAATCTTAATCATAAATTAAATATAATTATAAAATTATCTTCAATATTATTAGTATTATTTTTTATTTTATCTTTTATAAGTACTTTATTTTTTATAAAAGGTTATAAAGTAGATAATTTTTATATTAGAAGTAATAATATTATTTATGAATCTAAAGCGTGGATGTCTAATTTTAATGATCATATATATTTATATATAATACCATTATTTAGTGTAGTATTATCATTACTAACAATTTTATTCTCTATATTTAAAAAATTTATAATGGTTTTTGTTAGTTCTATATTAACTACAATTAGTATTGTGTTAACTGTTGGTATAATAATGTTTCCTTTTATTATTCCTTCTAGTATAAAACCATATCAAAGTCTTACTATTTGGAATGCAACATCTAGTCAATTAACATTAAATATAATGTTATATATAGTAATTATTTTTATGCCTATTGTTTTAATATATACTTTTTGGTGTTATAAAAAAATGTTTTTTCGTCTTAACAGAAAAAAAATTAAAAAAAAATCTGATTTTTATTATTAAAAATTATAAATTTTATATAGGTTACATAAATGTGGTATTTAATATGGATTATAGGATTATTATTTTCATGTATTTTTACTATTTTAATTTCTTTGAAGAAGGAAAATAAAAAAATATAAAAAATATTAATTTTTTATTAAATAAACTTTAAAAAATTATTTAATATATATTAATAATATTTTATATTAAACAATATTTTATATATATTAAAAAATATAAATATGATAATTTATATTATTAATATATTATGATATAATTAGTTATTATTTTTATTTATTTAAAAAATAAAATTATTATAATACAATAATAAAATTATTCTATATTAATTTTAAATATAAAAATAAATGCTTATTAAAATTATTTAATTAAAAATATATTTTCTATATCTAAATATAAAATTATCATGTACTTTAATTTAATAATAAAGAATGAACCATTTAAATCAATATAATGCTGATTCTATAGAAGTTTTAGAAGGTTTAGATCCTGTTAGAAGAAGACCAGGTATGTATACTGATCTTACAAGACCTAATCATTTAGCTCAAGAAGTAATAGATAATAGTGTAGATGAAGCATTAGCTGGATATGCAAAAACTATTTTAGTTACCTTATACAATGATCAATCACTAGAAGTTATTGATGACGGTAGGGGTATGCCTATTGATATACATACTCGAAAAGGAATTTCTGCAATTGAACTTATATTATGTCGTTTACATGCAGGAGGTAAATTTTCTAATAAAAATTATAGTTTTTCTGGAGGATTACATGGTGTAGGTATTTCTGTTGTTAACGCTTTATCAAAAAGAATGGAAGTAAGTATATTTCGTAAAAATAAAATTTATACTATAATCTTTGAAAATGGATATAAAATACAAAATTTAAAAATTTTAAAAAATAAAAGTAACCAGAATACTGGTACAAAAATTAGATTTTGGCCTAATAAATATTTTTTTGAACATCATTCTTTTTTAGTTTCTAATTTAATAAATTTATTAAAAGCTAAAGCAGTTTTATGTTCTGGATTAAAAGTTTATTTTAAAAATGAAAATACTAAAGAAAATTATTATTGGAATTATAAAAATGGTTTATCTGAATATTTAATGAGTTCAGTAAAAGGTTTTACTACCATACCAGATACTCCTTTTATAGGAAAATATTCAAGTGATATTAAATATCTTCATTGGGCCGTATTCTGGGTACCAGAAAATAATTATGTTTTTACTGAAAGTTATGTAAATTTAATTCCAACAACACATGGTGGTACTCATGTAAATGGATTACGTTTAGGATTACTTGATGCAATACGTAATTTTTGTAATTTCCATAATATGTTACCCAGAAATATTAAAATATTAGGAGAGGATATTTGGGATCATTGTTCTTATGTATTATCTATAAAAATTCAAGATCCACAATTTACTGGACAAACAAAAGAACGTTTAGCTTCTAGACAATGTACTGTATTTACTGCAAATATAGTAAGAGATTCTTTTATTTTATGGTTAAATCAAAATATTAAAATAGCACATGTCTTAATAAATATATTTATTTTAAATGCTCAAAAACGTATTAGAGCATCTAAAAAATTTAAAAAAAAAAAAAATTATAATGTAAATTCAATATTACCTGGGAAATTATCTGATTGTATTATACATAATTCAAAAAAAACTGAACTTTTTTTAGTTGAAGGAGATTCTGCTGGCGGATCAGCCAAACAAGCAAGAGATAAAAATTATCAAGCTGTTATGCCTTTAAAAGGGAAAATTTTAAATACATGGGAAATAAATTCAGAAGAAATTTTATCTTCACAAGAAATACATGATATTTCTTTAGCAATAGGTATTTATCCAAATAATGAAGACTTAAAAAAATTAAGATACAATAAAATTTGTATTCTTGCAGATGCTGATTCAGACGGATTACATATTGCTACTTTATTATGTGCTTTGTTTATTAAGCATTTTTTACCTTTGGTAAAAAAAGGACATATTTATGTAGCTATGCCTCCTTTATATCGTATAGATTTAGGAAAACAAATTTTTTATGCTTTAGATGAAAATGAAAAAATAAATATTTTAAAAAAATATTATTATAAAAATAATAAAAAACAAATTAATGTACAAAGATTTAAAGGTTTAGGAGAAATGAATCCTACTCAATTAAGAGAAACTACTTTTAATCCTATTAGTCGTCGTTTAATACAATTAATTATAAATAATAATACAACAGAAATAAGTAAAACATTTTCAATTATGGATATGTTACTAGCAAAAAAAAGATCAGAAGATCGTCGTAAATGGTTACAAGAAAAAGGTGATATTACTACAATAATAAATATTTAATAAATCTAAACAAAAAATATTAATTAATAAAATTATATATTTTTTGTATAGATATTTTAGTAAATAAAATATTTTTTTATAAAATTTTAAAATATATATTATTTAATTTTTATTAAAATAAGGAATAATGACCATGTCAGATAGTTATATATCAGATCATGACGTGGATCCAATTGAAACAAGTGATTGGATACAATCCATAGATTCTGTTATAAAAGAAGAAGGAATTGAAAGAGCAAAATTTTTATTAGAAAAAACAATAAAACATATAAATAATAATGGTATTATTTTAAATTTAAATAATAATAATAATTATATTAATTCTATTTCTAAAAAAGAAGAACCTGTATATCCTGGGAATTTAATTTTAGAAAAAAGAATAAGATCATTTATAAGATGGAATGCGATAATGATTGTTTTAAGAGCTTCTAAAAAAAATTTAGATTTAGGAGGTCATATTTCTTCTTATCAATCATCTTCATATATTTATGAAGTTTGTTTTAATCATTTTTTTAAAGGTTATAATGAAAAAAATAATGGAGATATAATTTATTTTCAAGGTCATATTACACCTGGAATTTATGCTAGATCTTTTTTAGAAGGTCGCATAAATATTGAATATTTAGATAATTTTCGTCAAGAAGTTTTTCATAAAGGTTTATCATCATATCCACATCCGAAACTTATGCCTAATTTTTGGCAATTTCCTACTGTATCTATGGGATTAGGACCTATATCTGCTATATATCAAGCTAAATTTCTTAAATATTTAGAAAATAGAAAATTACAAAAAACATCAAATAGAAAAGTTTTTGCATTTTTAGGAGATGGAGAAATGGATGAACCAGAATCTAAAGGAGTAATTAATATAGCTTCAAGAGAAAATTTAGATAATTTAATTTTTGTAATAAATTGTAATTTACAAAGATTAGATGGACCTGTTTATGGTAATGGAAAAATTATTAATGAATTAGAAAATATTTTTCAAGGATCAGGATGGAAAGTTATTAAAGTTATTTGGGGAAAAAGTTGGGAAAATTTATTTTTTAAAGATAAAACTGGAAAATTAATAGAATTAATGAATCAAACTTTAGATGGAGATTTTCAAAATTTTAATTCTAAAGACGGTAATTATATTAGAAAAAATTTTTTTGGTAAATATAAAGAAACATTTAATCTTGTTAAAAACTTAACTGATAATGAAATAGAAAAATTAAACTATGGTGGTCATGATTCAGAAAAGATATATGCAGCTTTTCAAAAAGCTTATAAAACTAAAAATAAACCTACAGTAATACTATTTCAGACTATAAAAGGTTATGGTTTAGGAAAAACAGCTGAAAGTAAAAATATAGCACATCAAATTAAAAAAATTAATTTAAATGAAATTAAATATATAAGAGATAATTTAAATATACCTATAAATGATAAAGAATTATGTAATTTACCTTATGTTTCTTTTAATAAGAATTCTTTAGAATATCATTATTTACATAATCAAAGAAAAATTTTAGGTGGATATGTTCCTTCCAGAAGAATAAATTTTACTAAAAAATTAATACTACCTATTCTTTCAGATTTTCAAACATTATTAAAAAATCAATATAATATATCTACAACTATTTCATTTATACGAATATTAAATATTTTACTTAGAAATAAAAATATTTCTAATAGAATAGTACCAATAATTGCTGATGAAGGACGTACATTTGGTATGGAAGGATTATTTAGAAAAATAGGAATATATAATTCAAATGGATTAAAATATATTCCACAAGATAAAGAAATATTTTCATATTATAAAGAAGATATTAAAGGACAAATCTTGCAAGAAGGTATTAATGAGTCAGGAGCTTTTGCTTCATGGTTAGCTGCTTCAACTTCTTATTCGACTAATAATTTTCCTATGATTTCATTTTATATTTATTATTCTATTTTTGGTTTTCAAAGAATTGGAGATTTCTGTTGGGCTGCTGGAGATCAACAAGCAAGAGGTTTTTTAATTGGAGCAACTTCAGGACGTACTACTTTAAATGGAGAAGGATTACAACATGAAGATGGTCATAGTCATATTCAATCTTTAACAATTCCAAATTGTATTTCATATGATCCAACATATGCATATGAATTAGCTGTTATTATAAATAATGGTATACAACGAATGTATGGCAAAAAACAAGAAAATATATATTATTATATAACAACTATGAATGAAAATTATAATATGCCAGCTATGAAATCAAAATTTGAATATGGTATTTGTAAAGGTATATATAAAATATTTTCTATTAAAAATAATAAAAATAAAATTAAAATTCAATTATTGGGGTCAGGATCTATACTTAACAGTATGATAAAAGCAGGAGAGATATTATATCAAGAATATAATATTAATTCAGATATTTTTAGTGTTACTTCTTTTACAGAAATTAATAGAGAAGGACAAGATTGTGATCATTGGAATTTATTACATCCTTTTGAACAACGTCGTATCCCATATATAACAAGTATAATGAAAAATTATCCAACAGTAGCAGCTACAGATTATATAAAGCTTTTTGCTGAACAAATTCGTAAATATATACCAACAAACAATTATTTTGTTTTAGGAACAGATGGTTTTGGTCGTTCTGATAGTAGAAAAAATTTACGTGATTTTTTTGAAATTAATGAATTATATGTAGTTCTTGCTATATTAAATATATTATTAGATTTAAATTTAATTAGTTTAAAAAAAATTATACATTTTATTAAGAAAAATAAAATTAATATAAATAAAAATAATCCTAGAATTTCATAAAAAAGGAATAATATGAATATAAAAATAATATTTCCTGATACAGGAATAGAGGAGATGAAAATTACTGATATTTTAGTAAAAGAAGGAGAAAAAATCACTAAAGAACAATCCATTATTATGGTAGAAAGTGATAAAACATCTATGGAAATTCCTTCTAATCACAGTGGTATTGTAAAAAAAATTTTGGTATCTATAGGTGAAAAAATTTGTAAAGGAAATATAATATTAGAAATATTAAATGAACAACAAGAAAAAAACGATTTTATAAATAAAAATAAAAAAGAATTACAAAAAGATAAAATATTATTTACTGAATTACGTGTTCCTAATATTGGAATACAAGTAATGAAAGTTACTAAAATATTAGTAAAAAAAAATGATTCAATTATGGAAAATCAATCATTATTAATAATTAAAAATAAAAAAAATATTTTTGAAATAGCTTCTTTATATTCAGGTATTATTAAAAAAGTTAATATTAATATACATGATATTATAAAAAGTAATGATGTATTTATGTATATAAATTACTTAAAAAAAGATAATAAAAATTTAGAAATAAAAACATTTATAAAAAATAATAATTTTATAAAAAGTAATATAAATAGTATTTTTGATAAAAAATTATATATTCATACTTCACCAATTGTAAGAAAAATAGCAAGAAAATTAGAAATTAATTTAAATAATATAGAAGCTAGTGGTTTAAAAAATAGAATTACTAAAAAAGATATATTAAAATATATTGAAAATAAAAATAAAAATAAAGTTAAAGATAAAGATATTATAAATAATATTTCTAATAATTTTTTAATAAATTATAAAAAATTTGGATCATATGAAAAAATAAACCTTAGTAATATACAAAAAATATCTGGTAAAAATTTAACAAATAATTGGAAAAATATTCCTCATGTTACACAACATATTGAAGCTGATATTACAGAATTAGAAAAATTTAGAATTAAAAAAAATATTGAATTTTTAAAAAATAAAAATAATATTAAATTAACATTATTAAGTTTTATAATTAAAACATGCGCATGTGCTTTAAAAAAATATCCAAATTTTAATTCTTCTTTATCGGATAATAATGAAATATTAATATTAAAAAAATATTTTAATATAGGAATAGCAATTAATACAAATAAAGGATTATTTGTACCTGTCATATTTGATGTTTTAAATAAAAATATTAATAAAATATCTGAAATAATACTTAATTTGGCTGATAAAGCAAAAAATTATAAACTTAATCCTAATGATGTAAAAGGAGGTTGTTTTACTATATCTAATTTAGGTCAATTTAAAGGTAATTTTTTTACACCTATAATTAATGCTCCAGAAGTAGCTATTTTAGGTATATCACAAGCAAAAATAAAACCTATATGGGATATATGTAGTCAACAATTTTTGCCCAAACTTATTTTACCATTATCCTTATCTTATGATCATCGTGTTATAAATGGAGTTGAAGGAATTAATTTTTTAAATTATATTTGTAGTTTATTATCTGATATTAGAAATATATTAATATAGTTTTTTAAAAAATTATAAATATAAAATTTATTAAAATATAATTAATAGTAGAGATTATTATGAATAATACAATAAAAACTCAAGTTGTTGTTATTGGTGGAGGACCTGCTGGATATTCTGCAGCTTTTCGTTGTAGTGATTTAGGATTAAAAACAGTAATAGTAGAAAATTATCCAAAATTAGGAGGAGTATGTCTAAATGTAGGATGTATTCCTTCTAAAACATTACTGCATATTGCAAAAATAATTAAAGAAAATAAAAATTTTTTTCAAAAAGGTATATTTAAAAACAATATTGAAATAAATATTGAAAATATTAATATATGGAAAAACAATATTATTAATAAACTAACTAATGGATTAAATTTTCTTGCAAAAACTAGAGATATTAATATTATTAATGGGATGGGATTTTTTACAACAAGAAATTGTTTAAATGTTGTAAATATTGATAACAATTATCAAATTTTATTTGAAAATGCAATAATAGCAACCGGATCTAAACCTATTAAATTACCATTTATACCTTATAATGATAGCAGAATATGGAATTCTACAGATGCTTTATTATTAAAAAAAATACCTAAAAAAATATTAATTATAGGGAGTGGAATTATTGGTTTAGAAATGGCAACTATTTATGAGTCTTTTGGTTCAGAAATTGATATAATAGAAATTTCAAATACATTATTATCCGAAATAGATGATGATATTGTAAATGTTTATCAAAAATGTATAAAAAATAAATTTAATTTAATATTAAATACTCAAATACTATCTATTGATAATAATAACAAAGAATTATTACAAGTACATATGACTAGTGATAATAATAAATCTATTTATTCTAAAAATTATAATATAATTATTGTTGCAATAGGAAGAAAACCAAATTCTACTTATATAAATAAAAAATTTAATAAAATAATAATTAATAATAATCATTTTATTGATGTAAATGATCAAATGAGAACTAATATTTCTAATATATATGCTATAGGGGATGTTATTGGATGTCCTATGTTAGCACATAAAGGAATACATGAAGGACATTTAGCAGCAGAAGTTATTGCTGGGAAAAATCATTATTTTATTCCTAAAGTTATTCCATCAATTGCTTATACTAATCCAGAAATAGGTTGGGTAGGAATAACAGAAAAAAATGCTATAAAGAATAATATAAATTATAAAACATCATCTTTTTCTTGGAAAAATTTAGGAAGAGCTATTTCTTCTAATGAAGAAAATGGTTTAACTAAATTAATTGTAGAAAAAAACTCTAATCGTGTTATAGGTGGAAGTGTTATAGGATATAATGCAGGAGAATTATTAGGAGAAATAAGTTTGGCCATTGAAATGGGGTGTGATATAGAAGATATTGCATTAACAATACATGCTCATCCTACTTTTTATGAATCTGTTGGTATAGCAGCAGAAGTATATTTAGGATCAGTAACAGATATTATTAATAAATAAAATATTTAAAAATTATTGTTAAATTAAAATAAAGTAAAATTACTTTACTTTATTTATAAATTAAACATTTTTATTTTTTCTATAAATAAAAAATATTTTATATTAAAATTTATAAAATTAAAATTTCTTTAATTATTTTATAATATATTTTATATAATATATTTAAATCGTTAATACATACACATTCATTAATTTTATGAATAGTAGAATTAATTAAACCTAATTCCACTATTTGAGTTCCAGTTTTAATAATAAATCTTCCATCAGAAGTTCCTCCATTATTAATTACTTTTGTATTAATATTATTTATTAAATTAATATTTTTTTTTACTATTTTTAATAGATTTTTATTTTTTTTTAAGGGATTATAAATACTTAAAAAAGGTAATCCTGATAAATTCCATTCTATCTTATAAAAAATAATATATTTTTTTATAATACTATCTAATTTTTTTAATATATCTTTATAAGAAATTTTATTATTAAATCTAAAATTTATATATAAAATAATATTTCCTGGTATAACATTAATATTTTTTATATCAGAACTAATTCTTGTTATTTGCATACTAGTTTCTGGAAATAAAAAATTTTTTTTACTCCATTTAGTTAATATTAATTTTTGTAATACAGGTATTATCATATGTATAGGATTTTTAGCTAAATTATGATACGCAACATGTCCTTGAACACCTATAATTTTTAATTTAACATTTAAAGATCCTCTTCTTCCATTTTTAATGTTATCACCTATAACTTTATTACTTGTAGGTTCTCCTATTATACAATAATCTAATTTTTCTTTTTTTTTTATTAATTTATTAATAACTTGAATAGTACCATTTTTTGCATTACTTTCTTCATCAGAAGTTATAAGAAAAGCTAAACGACCATTATAAATGGGATATTTTGTAATAAATTTCTCAACCGCAATAATCATTGCGGCTAATGATCCTTTCATATCACAAGTTCCTCTTCCATATAATATATTATTTTTTATAATAGCCTTAAAAGGATCAAATTTCCATTCTTTAATATTACCTGGAGATACAACATCTGTGTGACCAGCAAAAACTAAGGTATTGTTATTATTATTATTTCCATTATGAAATGCCCAAAAATTCTTTGTATTTTTAATATTAATTAATTTAATATGAAAATTTAATTTTTTTAAAATTTTTATTAATATATTTTGACATCCTGCATCAAAAGGACTAATAGAGCGACACTTAACAAGTTTCTTAGTTAAATTAACTATTTTTTCTAACATAATAAGTATTTTTTATTAAAAAATATTTTTTTATAAAAATTATTTAAAAATAATTATTTATTTAAATTTAAAATGGTTTATTTTGTAAAGCTAATGATAATACTTCTTCAATATTTTTTACTGGAAAAATTTTTAAATCCATAATAATATTTTTTGGTATATCTTCTAAATTTCTTTTGTTTGGTTCTGGAATTAAAACAATATTAATACCACCTCTATGAGCAGCTAATAATTTTTCTTTTAATCCCCCAATTGCAAGAACTTGTCCTCTTAAAGTAATTTCTCCAGTCATAGCTACATTTGCTTTTACAGGATTATTAGTTAAACTTGATACAAGAGCTGTACACATAGATATTCCAGCACTAGGACCATCTTTTGGTGTAGCTCCTTCCGGAACATGTACATGAATATCTATATTTTTATAAAATTTAGTATTAATATTTAATTTTTTTGTTCTTGCTTTTACTACAGTTAAGGCAGTTTGTATTGATTCTTGCATAACTTCACCTAAAGATCCTGTATAAGTTAATTTTCCTTTACCAGGGATACATACTGTTTCAATTGTTAATAATTCTCCTCCAACTTCTGTCCATGCTAATCCAGTAACTTGTCCTATAAGATTTTCATTTTCTGCTTTTCCATAATCAAATTTTTGTACACCTAAATAATTTTTTAAATTAGAATTATCTATTCTAATTGATTTAATATTTTTTTCTGTTAAAATTATTTTTACAGTTTTTCTACATAAAGTAGATAATGTTCTTTCTAATCCTCTAACACCAGATTCCCTAGTATAATATCTTATTATATCTATAATTGCTTTATCATTTATTAATAATTCTTTTTCTTTTAAAGCATTATTTTTAAATTGTTTAGGTAATAAATATTTTTGTGCTATGCTTAATTTTTCATCTTCTGTATAACCAGATATTTTAATAACTTCCATTCTATCTAAAAGAGGTAATGGTATATTAATAGAAGAATTTGAAGTTGCTACAAACATAACATTAGATAGATCATAATCTATTTCAAGATAATGATCATTAAAAGAAATATTTTGTTCAGGATCTAGAACTTCTAATAATGCTGCTGCTGGATCTCCTCTCATATCATATGAAATTTTATCTATTTCATCTAATAATAATAATGGATTTTTTACTCCAGATTTAACTATCTTTTGTATAATTTTACCAGGCATAGAACCTATATATGTACGACGATGTCCTCTTATCTCTCCTTCATCTCTTATTCCTCCTAATGCTATTTTAATAAATTTTCTTCCTGTTGCTCTTGCTATAGATTTTCCTAATGATGTTTTTCCAACCCCAGGAGGTCCTACTAAACATAGAATTGGTCCTCTAATTTTATTAGATCTATTTTGAACTGCTAAATATTCTAAAATATGTTCTTTAACAGATTCTAAACCAAAATGATCTTGATCTAATATTTTTTTAGCTTTACATAAATTTTTTTTTAATCTACTTTTTATATTCCATGGAATTTGTACCATCCATTCTATATATCCTCTTACAACTGTTGCTTCTGCTGACATAGGAGACATCATTTTTAATTTTCTTAATTCAGCGTAAGTTTTTTCTTCCGCTTCTTTTGGCATTTTTGCTAATTTTATTTTTTTTTTTAATATTTTATTTTCATCAAAATGATCATCTGTTTCTCCTAATTCTTTTTGTATAGCTTTTATTTGTTCATTTAGATAATATTCCTTTTGACTTTTTTCCATTTGTTTCTTAACTCTATTACGAATTTTTTTTTCTACTTGTAGTAATTCAATTTCTGATTCCATTATAGCCATTAAATATTCTAATCTTTCATTAATATTTGACATTTCTAATATTAATTGTTTATTAGATAATTTTAAAGTCATATGTGCAGCTATAGTATCTGCTAATTTAGCTGCGTTATTAATATTATTTAAAGAGTTTAAAACTTCTGGAGGAATTTTTTTATTTAGTTTAGTATAATTTTCAAATTGATTAATAGCTGTTCTTATTAAGATTTCTTGTTCTTTAATTTCAAGAATAGGAGAAGATAAATACTCTATTTCAGCTGTAAAATAATTACCATTATCCGATAAAATTGTTATTTTTGCTCTATATAAACCTTCCACTAATATTTTTACTGTTCCATCAGGTAATTTTAACATTTGTAAAATGGAAGTAATTGTTCCAACACTAAATAAATCGTTAATATTAGGATTATCATTAGATGCATCTTTTTGTGCAACTAACATGATTTTTTTATCATTATTCATCGCTGCTTCTAAACAACGAATAGATTTTTTTCTACCAATAAATAAAGGAATTACCATATGAGGATACACTACTACATCACGTAATGGTAATACAGGAATCACAATACGTTCTGAAATTTCAGAATTCATAAATTTTTCTCTTTATTATAATTATATTTTAAAATATATTTTTATATATAAAATTAAGATTAATTATATTTTTTAAAAAAATAAAATTAAATTTTTAACTATTATTTTTATATTCTATAATAGGTTCAGAAATATTATTAATAACTTGACTATTAATGATAATTTTACTTATATTTTTTTTTGATGGTGTATCATACATTATATTTAATAATGCTTTTTCTAAAATAGATCTTAATCCTCTAGCTCCGGTATTTAATAATAATGCTTTTTCAGCTATTGATTCAATAGCATCATTATTAAATTTTAATTTAATATTTTCGTATTCAAATAAAGTTTGATATTGTTTAATAAGAGAATTTTTAGGTTCTAATAAAATTTTTATTAATTTTTTTTTATCTAATTCATTTAATGAAACTATAACAGGTAAACGTCCTATAAATTCAGGTATTAATCCGAATTTTATTAAATCTTCAGGTAAAATTTTTTTAAAAATTTTATACTTATTTGAAAATTTATTTAAACCTTTTGTATTTTTAATATGAAATCCTATTTTACTAGAATTATTTAAGCGATTTAAAATAATTTTTTCTAGTCCATAAAAAGATCCAGCACAAATAAATAATATATCTTTAGTATTTATTTTAATAAATTCTTGTTGTGGATGTTTACGTCCACCTTGTGGTGGTATAGAAGCGATTGTACCTTCAATTAATTTTAATAAAGCTTGTTGGACACCTTCACCAGAAACATCTCTTGTTATAGAAACATTTTCTGATTTACGCGCAATTTTATCAATTTCATCAATATATACAATACCATTTTCTGTTTTTTTTATATCATAATTAGCATTTTGTAGTAATTTTTGAATAACATTTTCTACATCTTCTCCTACATATCCAGCTTCTGTTAAAGTAGTTGCATCTGCAATTGCAAAAGGTACATCAAGAAAATGTGCTAATGTTTCAGCTAGTAATGTTTTTCCACTTCCAGTAGGTCCTAGTAAAAGAATATTACTTTTTCCTATAATATTATTTTTTTTATTATAATTCTTTAATTTTTTATAATGATTATATACTGATACTGAAAGTATTTTTTTAGCTTGTGATTGACTAATAACATAATTATTTAAATAGTTAAAAATTTTGTGTGGTGTAAGTAAATTTAAATAATCATTTTTATTAAAATTTTTATATTGTGTTTGTTCCTCTTTTTGTAAAATATTATTACATAAAATAATACATTCATTACAAATATGAATTTCATTATTACTTGATATTAATTTATTAATTTTATCTTGTTTTTTTTTACAAAAAGAACAATATAATATTTTATTTAAATTCTCCTTTTTTTTTATCATTAAAAACCTCATTAAAAAATAAATAAATAATAAATTTTATAATTATAATCTTATAAAATTAAGTATTAATATTATTTTTATTAGAAATAATATTATCTATTAATCCATATTCTATTGCTTCTTTAGCTGTTAAAAATTTATCTCTATTAGTATCTTTTTCAATAATTTTAATAGATTTTCCTGTATGTAATGAAAAAAGTTTATTTAGACAATTTTTTATTCTTAAAATTTCTTGAGTTTGAATTTCTATGTCAGTTACTTGACCTTGATAACTTCCTATTGGTTGGTGTATCATTATTCTAGCATTAGGTAAACAAAATCTTTTATTTTTATTTCCAGCTGATAATAAAAAAGCTGCCATTGAACAAGCTTGCCCTATACAAAGTGTACTAATATCTGATTTAACAAATTGCATAGTATCATAAATAGACATACCTGATGTAATAACACCTCCAGGACTATTTATATAAATAAATATATCCTTATTAGAATTTTCTGATTCTAAAAATAATATTTGTGCAATGATTAAATTTGCCATACTATCTTCAATAGTACCAGTTAAAAAAATAATACGTTCTTTTAATAATCTAGAAAAAATATCATATGATCTCTCTCCTCTAGAAGTTTGTTCGATTACAATCGGAATTGTATTTATTTGATGATCTTTAAAAAATTTATTATTTTTTTTATACAAAATTATATCCTTTTTAAAAAATTATCTAATATATAAATTTTAAATATTTATATATTTTTATTATTTTTCCATTCATTTAATGTATAAGTATATAATGATAATGAATGAATATTTTTTAATATATCTTTTATGATATGATATATTAATCTGTGTCTATCAATTAATTTTTTTTTAATAAAAAAATCACTAACAATAATAATTTCTAAATGAGTAATTAAATCGGTTACATCATTATTATTAGAATTATTATTAATTTTTAAATATATAGGGTTTAATTTACATTTAATTTTATTTTTTATTTTTTCTATAATCATTTTAATATGTCCAAAATTTTAATTTTATAAAAAAAAATATATTTTTTATATATTTATAGTTAAATAATTTTTTTATTAAAAAATAATTATAATTTATTAATTATTGATTTTAGAAATTACTAATTTTATAATATCAGCATTACCTGCTAATATGTTAGTAGAATTTTTATAATTACAGTTACCTAAAAAATCAGTTATTAATCCTCCTGATTCTTTAATAATTAATTCTCCAGCAAGTAAATAATTAAAATCTTCTACATCATTATTTAAATAACAATCAATTTTATTTGCAGCTAAATATGCTAAATCTAAGGAAATAGAACCACTTATTCTAAGTGAAATTAAATTTTCAATAAATAATTTAATTAAATTAACATTTTTTTTTTTTTTTAAAAAAATATAATTAGTATTTAAAGCAAATAATAAATTTTTTTTTTGAAAATATTTATCACAACGTAATTTATAACCATTTAGTTGAGCATTTTGTCCTCTTATTGCTGTAAACAAATCATTTCTTAATGGATCATATATTAAAGAAATTTCAGTTTTTTCTTTTATACAAATAGCAATAGATATTGAAAAATGAGGTAATTTTTTTAAAAAATTCATAATTCCATCTAAAGGATTTATAATCCATACAGTTTTATCATATTTGAAAATAAAAAAATTTTTTTTATATAGAAAAGTAATATTTTTTGCATATGTATTATAAATTACTTTAGTAATCATATTATTTAAATATTTATTAATTTTTTTAATAAATAAATTATTATTATATTCATTATAATTTAAATTTATATTTTGTATTTCATAATTTTTAATAATTATATTACCAATATTACGTATTATACGTATAGCAATATTAAGCATTGGACGCATATATTATTTCTCATTAATCTTCATATATCAGAAAATAAAGTAATTTAATAATAGATTTAATTATATTTTATAATAAATAATTAATATTTAAAATATTTTTTTATAAAAATATATTATTAATATATTGTTTTTTTTTTAAAACAATATATTATTTAAAAGAGGTACTTTAACAATTTTAATTATTTTTAATTATGTTACAAATTACAGAATCAGCTCAAAAATATTTTTTAAATTTATTATCTAACAAAGATATTAATACATGTATTAGAATTTTAGTTTTAAAAAAAAATAACCTTTTTAAGGGTAATATTTCTTTTTGTAATATGAAAAAGATTAAAAATGATGATATTAAATTAAAATTTAAAAAATTTTCTATATTTATAGAAATAAATAGTTTTAAATTTTTAGAAAATGTTAAAATTGATTTTATAAAAAAAAAATTAGAATTTGTTATTCTAAAAAAAAAATATAAAAAAAATAATTTAAAAATAAAAAATCTAAAAAAAAACATTCAAATTTTTATAAAAAATATTATTAATCCTAAATTATTATTACATGGTGGTTTTATTATTTTAAAAGAAATAACTATAAATAATATTTTATTATTAGAATTTCATGGTGGTTGTCAAGGTTGTGCTATGAGTCAATATACTCTTAAAAATAAAATAGAAAAAGAATTATTAAATAATTTTCCTAGTATTAAAGGAGTATATGATATAACTTTACATAAAAAACATAAGTTTTCTTATTATTAAAAAAAGTAATATATTTTTATTTAAATATTTTTTTATTTTGGTAAAAAATTTAGTTTTTAATAATTTTAATATAGTTTTATATATAAATATTTAATGAAGGAATAAAGGAATATGCCAGTTTTAGTTATAAAAAAATTACCTGCTATTAATTTTTTAAAAAAAGAAAATATATTTTTATTACAAAAAATTTCAAATAAAAAATATTCAAATAAAATTAAAATTATTTTATTAAATTTAATGTTTAAAAAAATTGAAACAGAAAATCAAATAATTAGGTTGTTATCTCATTCTTCATTATTAATAGATTTATCTTTATTATGTGTTCATGATGAAAAATCATCTAATAAATCATCAATAAATCATATAAGAAAATTTTATTTTAATTTAGATCAAATATCCAGTAAATATTATGATGGATTAATTATTACAGGAGCTCCTTTAGGTCTAATTGATTTTATCGATGTTAGATATTGGAAAGAATTTGAAAAAATTATATATTGGGCACAAGATCATGTTAATTCTATTTTATCTATATGTTGGTCTGTACAAGCTGTATTAAATATATTATATAATATCCCAAAAAATATTAATAAAAATAAATTATTAGGTATATTTAAACATAATATTTTATTAAAAAATAATTTTTTAACTAAAGGTTTTGATGATTATTTTTTTGTACCACACTCAAGATATTCTAATTTTTCTTTAAATTTTATTAAAAATTATAATAATTTTAAAATTATTTCAGCTTCAAAAAAAGCTGGTATTTATCTTTTTACTAGTAAAAATAATAAATATGTATTTGTTACTGGACATCCAGAATATGATTCTTTAACAATACACGAAGAATATTTAAGTGATTTGAAAAAAGATAAAAAAAATATTAAAATACCTTATAATTATTATCCATTAAATAATCCAAATTTAATACCTCAAATTAATTGGAAAAGTCATGGTAATTTATTATTTTTAAATTGGTTAAATTATTTAAATTATAAAAAAAATAATATTATTTATTAATAATTAATTTTTTAAAAGAGGTTTGAGTGTTAACTACTAACTATTTATTTTTTACATCTAAAAATAAAATATATAATCAAAATAAAAAAGATAGTTATTCTTTAATGATTAAAGCGGGAATGATTAAAAAATTATCTTCTGGAATATATATTTGGTTACCAACTGGATTAAGAGTAATTAAAAATTTTGAAAAAATAATACGTTTTTCAATGAATAATATAAATGCAATAGAATTATTATTACCCATAATACATCCAAGTAGTCTTTGGGAAAAAAGTGGACGTATAAATGATTATGGTGATGAATTATTAAAAATTTTAGATCGTAAAAAAAAGAATTTTATTTTAGGTCCTACTCATGAAGAGGTTATTAATTACTTAATAACTCATGAAATAAAATCTTATAAATTATTACCTATTCATCTATATCAAATACAAACAAAATTTAGAGATGAAATTAGATCTCGTTTAGGAGTTATACGTTCTAAAGAATTTATTATGAAAGATAGTTATTCATTTCATATGAATAAAAAATGTTTACAACAAACATATAAAATTGTATTAAATACTTATAAAAAAATTTTTGATTTAATAAAAATAAATTATTGTATAGTACAAGCAAATAATAGTTTTATTGGGGGAAATATTTCTCATGAATTTCATATTTTTTCAAAAAATGGAGAAAATAAAATATTTTTAGATAAAAAAAATAATTATTTTTTAAATAATAACTTTAAAAATAATTTAACTTTTAATCAACAAAATATAATAAAAATTAAAAATAGTATAGAAATAGCTCATATTTTTAAAATTGGGAAAAAATATTCTGAATCAATGAATGTTTATCTATATAATAAAAAAAAAATCAAAAAAAAATTATATATGGGATGTTATGGAATTGGAATATCAAGATTAATTGCTGCTGTTATAGAACAAAATTTTGATTCAAAAGGTATATATTGGCCTAATTCATTATTAGCTCCTTTTTTAGTAGCAATTATTCCTATTAATATGTATAACTATCCTATAGTTAAAAAAAAAGCTTTTTTAATTTATAAAAAATTTATTTCATTAGGTATAAAAGTTTTATTAGATAATAGAAAAGAAAATCCTGGTGTTATGTTTACAGATATAGATATTATTGGAGTACCACATATTATTATTATTAATAATAATAATATTATTAATAATAATATCGAATATAAATATAGAAAAACAGGATTTCAAAATATTATTGCTTTAGATTTGATTATTGATTTTATTTTAAAAAAACTTAAATTAAATAAATGTTTTAATATTTTTTTTCCCAAAAAATAAAAAAATTATTCTTTTTATTAAAAGAAGCTTTACCTTCTTGTGTAATCAAATTATTTTCTAGGTCAGCAATAAATTTATTATTATAAAATAATAATGGTATTTGTTCTCTTTTCCATTTAGGAATTAATAAATTTTTCCATATATCATTTATATTTTTTTTATATTTAAAATTATTTAAATAATATTTACCCGAAATATTAAATTTTATATATATTATTTCATAAATTTTTGGTTTTCTTATATATATCGATAAATTTTTATAATTTATATTAATATTTAAAATTATTAATTTTCCTAATTTATTAGGTAATACGAATGGAATATTTAAATTATCCCATTTAAATAAAATATTTTGTAAATTATCAAAATATTTTACACAATATAAATAATCTTTATATTTACGAATTATATATTTACCTATTTTAATTTGTGGATTTTTATTATGTTTACAACAAATTACTTCATTCCATATAATAAATAGCATTTTTCTAGAAGGCATATAATAAAATTTATTATATTCAATCCATTTTCTAAGTATAAAATTTCTTTTTATTATACTAAATTTATATAATGGAGTAATTAATAAACTATTATTTTTTTGTATTAATTTTTTTAATATTGGATTAATTAAGTCTGTTAAAAGTTTTTCTTGTTCTTTACAAATTATTGAAGATCTATAAACTGAATTTTTAAAAAAAGACCATCTATTTGTAATTTTAGGTAAAATAACATTTCTTAAAAAATTACGATCATATTTTATGTCTTTATTACTAGGATCTTCTATCCAATTTAATTTTTTTTTTATAGCATATTTATATATTTGATGTCTAGTTATTTCTAAAAAAGGGCGAAATAGTTTTATATTATTTAATATAGTTATTTTAGACATTCCTGATAATCCTTTAGGTCCACTTCCTCTTTTTAAAGAAAGTAAAAAAGTTTCACATTGATCATCTAAATTATGAGCAGTTACTAAAACTTCATCTTTTTTAAGAATATTTTGAAAAATTTTATATCTTTTTATTCTGGCATATTTTTCTATGTTATTTGTTTTTTTTATTTCTATGTTTTTCTTTATAAAAAGAACGTTCCATTTTTTACATTGTAACATACATGTTTTTAACCAATTATTTGATAAAACATTTAGGTTATGATTTATATGAATAACTCTTAATATAATTTGATATTTTTTTTTTAATTGTATCAAATTATATAATAGTACTGTAGAATCTATTCCTCCACTATATGCTATTAATATTTTTTTAAATTTATACAATATTAATTGTGTTTCATTTGTTATTAACATAATTTTATTTATAATAAAATATTTTATTAAATTTATAAAATTTAAATTTAATTACATATAAACTTAACTAAATTCAAACTTAATATTATCATTATCTAATAAATAAATGAATTTATTTTCTTTAATGGAAATATAATAAGATTTTTTAAAAAAAATTTTTTTTTTAATTCCAAAATTATTATAATAAAAATATATTTGTACTAAATTTTTATTATCATTTTTTTCAAAAAAAATTAATTTTTTAAGATTTTTTAAAAAAATATTTGTTTTTAAAAAAAAATTATTCATAAAAATAATATTTATATTATGTAAATATTTTTTTCTAGCTTGTTCAATATCTATTATATAAAAAGCATCACATATAAATAATTTTAAAAAGTTATTAAAATATATAATTCCATGTATTATTACTATATTATTTAATATAATTAAATTATTATTTAATTTATTTAACAAAATATGTACTTCAATTATATTGGAACTATCATCTAAATTAAAAATTAAAATTTTTTGTTTTTTTTTATTATAAGAAGTACGTATATTACTTATTATTCCTCCTATTTTTATAGGTAAATAAATATTTTTTTTATAATTAATAAGTATATTATTAATACTTTTATTTTGAGTATAAAACATAATTTCTTTAAAATAAATGTATATTGGATGACCTGTTAAATAAAATCCTAAGATATTTTTTTCTTTTATTAAAATATTTTTTTTAGACCAAAAATATTTTGTATTAGTATTCATAGAATTTATGTCAATGATTAATTTTTTATTATTTGTATTAAAAAAATCTATTTGTCCTGTCTGTTTTTCTTGTAAATATTTATTAATCATTTTTATAATTTTTTCTAAATTATTTACTAAAATTCCTCTATTGATATTAAAACAGTCTAATGATCCAGATGTTATTAATACTTCTAAAATTCTTTTATTTATTTTTTTAAAATCTATTTTAATAAAAAAATCAAGTATAGATTTAAAAAATCCGATCTTTTTTCTAATATTTAGTATATTATATGCTTGTTGTTTTCCAATTCCTTTTATTGCTCCTAATCCGTATATAATATCATTATGTTTATTAACATTAAATTTGTATAAACTATAATTAATATTAGGAGGTAAAATATTAATTTTCATATTTTTACATTCAGATATTAAATGAATAATTTTATTGGTATTATCCATTTCTGATGTTAAAACAGCAGCCATAAATTCTGAAGGATAATAAAATTTTAACCATAAAGTTTGGTAAGATATTAGAGCATATCCAGCAGAATGAGATTTATTAAATCCATATGAAGAAAATTTTTCTAAATAATCAAAAATTTTCATAGATAAAATATTATTAATTTTCATTTTTTTAGAACCTTGTAAAAACCGTTTTCTTTGTTCCAACATTTTTTCATGTTGTTTTTTACTTATTACTCTTCTTAAAATATCAGCTTCTCCTAAACTATATCCTGCTAATATTTGAACTATTTTCATAACTTGTTCTTGATAGAGAATAATGCCATATGTAGATTGTAATATTGGTTTTAATTTTTCATGTTGCCAATTTACATCAGGATATGATATAATTTCTCTGCCATGTTTTCTGTTAATAAAATTTTCAACCATTCCAGATTGTAATGGTCCTGGACGAAATAAAGCTAATAGAGCAATTAAATCTTCAAAATTATCAGGTTTTAATTGTCTTATTAATTTTTTAATACCTTTTGATTCTAATTGAAATATACCTGTAGTTCTAGCAGTTTTTAAAAAACAAAAAATATTTTTATCATTTAAATTAATATTATTAATATCTATTAATTTCTGTTTTTTTGTAAATCTTTTTTTATTAATTATACATAATGTATGATTAATTACAGTTAAAGTTCTTAATCCTAAAAAATCAAATTTAACTAAACCAATATCTTCTATATCATTTTTATCAAATTGAGTTACTATATTTTTACCATTATCATCACAGTATATTGTCGTATATTTTGTAATATTATCTGGAGATATAACAACTCCACCTGCATGTTTTCCAATATTTCTTATTGTTCCTTCTAATTTTAAAGAAGTATTTACTAATTCTTTAATATTAATATCAGATTTATATAAATTAAATAATTTTTTATTATTTATAAAAGCTTTTTTTAAACTAAGTCCTACATCTAAAGGTATTAATTTTGAAATACGATTAAGAAAATCATATGGATATCCTAAAACTCTACCAACATCTTTTATAACAGATTTTGCTGTCATAGTTCCAAATGTTATAATTTGAGATACTGATTCAGTACCATATATTTCTTTTACATGATTAATAACTAAATCACGTTTTTCCATACAAAAATCAATATCAAAATCTGGTAATGAAACTCTTTCAGTATTTAAAAATCTTTCAAATATTAGATCAAATTTTATTGGATCTAAATTTGTAATATTTAAAACATAAGCAACTAATGAACCAGCTCCTGAACCTCTTGCAGGACCTACAGGTATATTATTTTTTTTTGCCCATTGAACAAATTCCATAACTATGAGAAAATAACTGGAAAAACCCATTTTATTGATAATATTTAATTCTAAATTTAATCTTTTTGTATATTTTATTTCCTTTATTTTAAATAAATTACAATCTTTATATAAAATTTTTAATCTTTGTTTTAAACCTATACAAGCTTTTTTAATTAGATAATCTTTTGGTGTTATATTTGTTATTTTTAAAAAATTTGGTAAAATATAATTACCTAAATTTAAAAAAACATTACATCTTTTAGCAATTTCTACACTATTATTTAGTGCTTCAGGTATTTCTTTAAATAAGAGATACATTTCTTTTTTATTTTTTAAAAATTGTTCTTTACTGTAAATAGATTTTTTTTTACTTTCATTTAAAGTATAATTTTTATTAATTGCTATACGAATTTCATGCGCATAAAAATCTTTTTTATTTAAAAAACGTACATTATTTGTTGCAACAACAGGTATAGAAAAATAATTTGAAAATTTAATAATTAAATTTATATAATTTTCTTCATGTATATGATTAGTACGATTTAATTCAAAATAAAAACGATTATGAAAATACTTTTTATAAAAAAAAATAATTTTTTCTACTAAAAAAAAATTTTTTTGTAAAATATTTTTACCTATATCTCCATATATTCCACCTGATAATATAATTAATCCTTTATTATATTTTTTAAGTAAATTATAAGTTACAATTGGTCCAATATTAATATTATAACCATTTTTATAAATATCAAAAATTAATAATTTTAAATTTTGATAACCTATATTATTCATTACTAATATAGTTAATTTTGAATATTGATTATTATTATTTAAATTTTTAATTTTAAAATTTGCTCCAAAAATAGCTTTTAAACCAAAATTATGGGCAAATTTATAAAATTTTATTAAACCAAAAATATTACTAAAATCTGTAATAGCTATTGCTGGCATATTTAATAATGAAGCTTTTTTTACAATTTGTTCTATTTTAGATAAACCATCTTGTATAGAATAATCACTATGTACATTTAAATGAATAAATTCTGGATAATTCATAGAATATGTAAAATTTTTAAATTTAATTAATTAATGGAAAATTAAAGTTTTTTTTTTAAGACTCTCATACACATAATTTTTGCTTTACAAATAATATTATTATTAATTTTAGCTATGCTATAAAAACTCATAAAATATTTTTTTTTTTTTTTTAAAATACTTTTAATCATTATTTGATCTCCAGGAAAAGCAGGTTTTTTAAAACGTGCATTATCAATACCTGTTAAATAATATATTTCTTTATTTTTAATTTTTTTTTTATTAATACTTTTATATAAAAGAATACTTGAAGTTTGTATCATAGATTCTAGTAATAATACTCCAGGATAAATAGGTTTTTTAGGAAAATGTCCTTGAAAATAAGGTTCATTTATAGAAATATTTTTTATAGCATTTAAAAATTTAAATTTTTTGAATGCTATAACTTTATCAATTAAAATAAATGGATATCTATGAGGTAGAATATACAAAATTTTATTAATATCTAATATACAATTTTTATTATTCAAAATAGTTTTTCTTTATAACAAAAAATAAAATTTTCATATAATTATTTTATACTTAATTTTAATATTTTATATTGTAAATAATATATTTGCTTGTGTATTTGCTAATTCTATAACATCATTTGTTATATCTTTTACATTTTTAACATATGATATAAAAGAAATATCTATAATAATATTATAATGACCTTTTTCTGCAACAATATTAATTAATTTATTTATAAATAATAATATTTTATTACGTGCTTTTTTTTCTCTTTTGTTATTATTTATTTTAAAATTTATTATTTTTTTAAATAATAAATTTTTTTGATATGTTATTTCCTTTTCTATTTTTTGTTTAACTTTTTTTGACAAATTTTTATTTTTTAATTTTTTAATTTTATTTTTTAATGATATTTTCATTTTTTGAATTTTTCTAATTTCTTGATTATTTTCTTTTTTTAATTCTTGAAATATTTTTTCTTTCTGAGGTATTATCTGAAAAATTTTTGCAAGATTTATAATAGCTATTTTAGTAAAACAAAAAGCTTTATTATATGATATGCATAAAATTAATATTAATAATATTATACTTTTTAAGTAATATTTCATTTTATTTAAACCTTTTTATTAAATATATAACATAAAATTACCAAATTTTTGAAATATTAAATTGAAAAAATTCAATTTTATCTGTCTTTTCCATCTTAAATGGATATGCATAAGATAAAGTAATTTTTCCAAATGGTGAATACCATTTTAAAGAAAATCCAATTGATGCTTTAATTTTTGAAAAACTATTAAATTTTGGAATTTTATATAATTTAGATAAATAATCATTTTTCCATGAAGTATCTATTAAATTTCCAATATCTAAAAATATAGAAGATTTTATTTTTTCTTTATATTCATCCTTTAAAAAAGGAATAGGCATAATTAATTCATTATTAATATTAATTAAAAAATTACCTCCAATTGCATTATCTGATAAACAAATAGTTTTTCTCCCATTATTACAATAATTTCCATTTGAAAAATAATATACTGCTTTTGGTCCAATACTATTATTTTTAAATCCACGAATTGAATTAGTTCCTCCTAATAAAAAATTTTTATAAAAAGGATATTCTCCTCCGAGAAAACCGTTTCCATAACCAATATGACTTTTAAACAAAAATACTAAAGAATTATTTTCTAAAAAGTTATTTAAAAATCGTGAGTTTAAAGAAAAATATTGTAAGTAATTAAAATCTATTTTATAATTTTTATTATTATTATATAATGGAATTGTAAAATCTGTATCAAGAGAAATTAAATTTCCAGTTAATGGAATTTGAAGATTATTTAAACCATCATGTAAAAATGAGTATTTAATAATAAATTCATCCAATAAATAATTTTTATATAATTTATTATATGTTTTATATCCTATACTTTTAAAATAACGCCATAAAGATATTTGTGGTCGAATATTACTAATTTTATTTTTTATAAAACCAATATTACTCTCTAAAAGAGTATTTTCATCCATAGAAAATTTTATTATTCCAAGAATCCCTTTATTTTTATTAATAAAATCATAGAAAAAATTATTATTTTCTTTAAGTTTATTTATAAAAATTTTTATTCCAATATTTATTCTATTTAGAAAAACATTATTTTTTAAAATAAAAAATTCCAGATAAGAATGATAAAAATCTTTATTAAAATTAATATCTATATCATAACCAGTTCCTATAAAATTATTTTGTTTTATATTAGTATCTAATGATAATGTTCCACCAAGTCCTATTCCTAAATTAGTATTTAAAGCACCTATATTTTTTTCTTTAACTTTAAAGATTATATCTAATGTATTTGCTAAATCATGATTTTTATGTATTAAAATTTCAATTTTATCAAAATAACCTAATAAGTATAATTTTTTTTGTGTTTTTTTTAATAATTTAGTATTAAGAAAAGTTCCTTCCATTTGTAATACTTCATTTCTTAAGATATAATCTTGTGTAAAATTATTACCTAAAAAATCTATTTTTTTTACATAAAATTTTTTTTGTGTTTTGACATTAAAAATTAAATCTATTGTATTATTTTTATCATTAGATAATTTTTTTACTTTAACTTTAGCATCCAAAAATCCATGATTTCTTAAAAATTCTTTAATTTTATATTCTAATTGTAAAATTGTATTATTATTGTATACATTTCCAGGAATAATATTAATTATATTTTTTATATGTTTAAAATATTTTTTTTTATCTATATTTAAAATAATTTTATTATAAAAAAATTTTTTATTTTCTTTTATCTTAATTATTAAATTAAGTTTTTTTTTATCAAATGATAAATATTGAGTAATATTTTGAATTTTAAAATTAACATATCCTTTACTTAAATAAAAACTTTTTAATTTAATTAAAATATTTCTAATAAAATTATTTTCATATTTTTCTTTTTTTAAAAAAAAATTATTATTTAATTTTAAATATTTTAATAAAAAATCATTTGTATAATTATTATTTCCTATAATATTTATTTCATTAATTTGTGTAATATTATTTTCTTTAAATAAAATTTGAATATTTGCTTTATTATATATATCTGTTACAACTTTAATTTTTATTTTAGAAGAGAACATACCATTTTTTAAAAATATATATTCAATATTTTTTTTTAAATAAAACAATAAAACATCATTTAATATTTCTCCTTTTTTTATATTAAATTTATTGAGTAATAAATTAATAAAATCATTAGAAATAATTTTATTACCTTTAATAAAAATATTATTAATAATTGGTTTTTCTAAAATTTTAATAAAAATTAAATTTTTATATCTAAAAATATTAATATTTTTAAACATATTGGTAAAAAATAATATGTTTATAATATCAGATATATCTTTTTTAGACATACATTTTTTTTTATATAAATTTATATTAGTAATGAAATTTTTTAATTCTACTCTATTAATACCAAAAAATATTATTTTATTAATACAATATAAATTTTGTTTTTTGTTGATAGAAGTAGCATAAGTAATATTATTTATATTTAAAATAAATATAAATATAAATATAAATAAATATTTATAGTATTGATTTATTTTTAGAAAAAATTTTATTTTAAAATTGTTTAAAATCATTTATAAATGTAATCCCCATAATTATAATTAAAATAATTATACTAATATTATATATTAATTTTTTAAATTTATATGGTATTTTTTTACCTATAATTTTTTCAAAAAATAAAAAAAGTAACTGTCCTCCATCTAATATTGGAAAAGGAAATAAATTAATTATACTTAAATTAATATTTATTAAAGCTAAAAACATAAAATAATAAATAAAACTATTACGAATTAATTTTCCAGCAATATAACCTATAGAAATAGGTCCATTTAATTTATAAATATTATTTTTATTATAAAAAAGATTTATAAAAGAATTTATAATTAATTTAGTTAAATTAACTGTTTTTTTTAAAGATTTTTGTAATGCTTTAAAAAGATTAAATTTACATATAATTTCTGATGTATCTTTTATATTAATAATTTTTGGTAAAAATCCTAAAAAATGTATTTTTTTAAATTTAGTAAAAGAAGGTGAAATAGTAAAATTTACATTTTTTTTATTTCTATTAATACTAAAATGTATAGTTTTATTATTATTTTGATAAATAAATTTTTGAAAATTATACCAATTTGTAAATTTTTTCCCTTCTATATTTATGATTTTATCACCAATATGTAATTTTAATTTCTCTGCTACTGATCCAGGTATAATATAATTAATAATAGGAATAATTTTTAATCCTTTTGGTATAATACCTAGGGTAAATATTAAATTTTTTTCTTTTAAAGATTTAATAGATTTTTTATAAATATATAATGTTTTTTTTATTAAAATATTTGAATTAATTTTATTAATTTCTAAATTTATTTTTTTATTACTATTAATATTTTTCATTAATTCAATATTAAAAATATTCCAATCAGAAATATTAACTCCATTAATTTTTTTAATTTCAAAATTTGATTTTAATCCAATATCATTAGCTATTGAAATATAATTAATTTCATTAATAATGGTTTTTTTTATAGGAAATCCTATAAAAAAAATAACCCAATAAATTAATATTGCAAAAATAATATTTGCAAATGGACCTCCTAAAATAATTAAAATTTTTTTAAAAAAACTTAATTGATTAAAAAATATAAATTTATATTTTTTAAAATTATATTTAAGAGTATTTTTTTTTATTAAATCAGGCATTTTAACATAACCACCTAATGGAATTAATCTTATAATATAATTAGTTCCATATTTATCATTATACTCAAAAATTTTTTTACCAAAACCTAATGAGAAACACTCTACATATATATTAAAGAATCTTGCTGTATAAAAATGTCCACATTCATGAACTATAATTAAACTACTTATAGTAATAGTAAATATTATTATATTATATAAAATATTAAACAAAATTTTAACTCCTAAAATTAATATTAAATATGTATAATTATAATTTTAAATTATATTTATATTTAATAATATAATATTTTTTAAAAAATTTAGTAAATTAATCACCACCAAAACGACGATTTCTTTTTATAAAAAAATTTAACGCTTTTTTAAAATCTTTTTTATCAAACTCAGGCCATAATTTTTTTGTAAAATATAATTCTGAATATGCAATTTGCCAAATTAAAAAATTACTTATACGATATTCACCTCCTGTTCTTATTACTAAATCTATAGGAAAAATATTACTTAAACAAGTATAAGTATTTATTATATTTTCATTGATATCTTTAGGATTTAATAATCCCTTATTTATATTGAAAACAATTTTTTTAACACTATTAGTAATATCCCAACGACCACCATAATTTACTGCTATATTTAATAATAATTTATTATTATTTTTAGTTATAAACTCTGCTTTAGTAATTGATTTTTGTAAAGAAAGATTAAATTTTTTTATATCACCAATTATTTTTAGACATATGTTTTTTTTTTTTAAATTTATTGTTTCAATATCTAAAATTTCCTTAAATAAATTTATTAAAAATTTTACTTCAGTACTAGATCTTTTCCAATTTTCACTACTAAAAGCATACAACGTTAATGCTTTTATTTTATATTTTAAAGAAAGTCCGATTATTTTTTTTACAGTTTTAACACCTTCCCTATGACCTAAAAATTTTAATTTTTTATTTTTTTTTGCCCATCTTCTATTTCCATCCATAATAATAGCAATATGTTTAGGGTAATTAATATCAATATTTTTTATATTTAATTTATTAATTTTCATTTTTTATTTTAAAACATAAAAAGTTATTATATAATAATTTATAAAAAATAATATTTTTCAAAATTTGTTTTAAATATTTTAATTTAATAATTCTTTTTCTTTTTTTTTTAAAAATTGTTTCATATTATTTATGATTAATGTAGTTTGTTTTTGTATACAATGATGTAATTTTTTTTCTTGAGTTTCGTTTATTTTTTTTTCTTTTAAAAGAATTTTAATTTTATTATTTGATTTTCTACGTATATTACGAATATGAATTCGATTTAATTCAGTTTCTGTTTTAATATTTTTAAATATTTTTCTTTTTCTAGTTTCAGTAATAGGAGGAATATAAACATAAATATTACGATTAATTATTTTAGTAGTTACATCTAAATTAGAAAGAACAATACTTTTCTCTATATTTTTTATTATTTTAAAATCAAAAGGAGTTATTTTAAGAGTAAAAGAATTTTCAACTACTATAGAAGATATGTGTTTGATTAATATCAATTTATTATCTAATTTTATAGATATATTATTTAATAAATAAGGAGATATTCTATTTTGAGACATTATAGTAACCTTATTTATAAATGAATCTAAACATTTTTCCATATTTATTTTATTATTATTAATAATATCATTATACATATAATAATTACCTTTATTTTAGTTAAAATAATTAATTACCTAAAATTATTTTTATATAATTTTTTACTAAGATTATATAAATAAAATTAATATTTATAATATAAAAATATCTATCTACTATAATTATATTTTTTAAATATATATATTATATATAACTTATTTTTATTACATAACTATATCTAATATTTAAAAACAAATGTTAAAAAAATTATTAATAAATTTTAATATTATCTTATTTAAATAAAATTTAACTTTATCAAAAAATTTATAATTATAAATAATTTTTTTAGAAAAATTTAAAATATTAATAATATTTATGTAAAAATACTAATAAAATTATATTTAAGTTAATTTTCAATAATATTTGATCCTAATTCAAAATATATAAATTTAAAGATTTTCATATTATTTTCATTTAAATATTGCTTAATAGTTTTATTATTATCTAATAAAAATTTTTGATTATATAAAGTAATATTATTTATAAATTTTTTTACACGACCTTTTATTATTTTATTTATAATTGTTTGAGATTTATTATTTTTTTCTAAAATATTTTTTTGTATTTTATATTCATGATCAATAATATTTGTTGGAATATCTTTTTCATAAAGATAATCTGGTTTTAACATAGCTATATGCATAGCAAGTTGTTTCATTAACAATTTATTATTTATATTTGTTCTAATTAAAACTCCAAGACGTTTATTATGATGTATATATTTACCAATAAATTTTCCTTTAATATAACTAAGACGATTAATAAATATATTTTCTTTAAATAAATTTATTAATTCCATTTTTCTTGTATTAAATATTCTACGTATTATATTTATATCTGTTTGATCTTTATCAAAGATATATTTTAATATATTTTTTGCAAAACTTATAATTTCTATTGATTTTGTGACAAAATCTGTCTGACAATTTATTTCTAATAATATACCAAAATTTTTTTTTACATAATCTATAATTAATCCTTCTTTTGTCAGATTATTTAATTTTTTAATAGATTGTAATTTTGAATGTTTTCTTATATAATCAATAGCTAAATTTAGATCTTGTTTAGTTTCAATTAATGCTTTTTTACATTCTATAATTCCAATTCCGGTAATATTTCTTAATTCTTGAATTTTTTTTATATTAATTTTCAATATAAACTCCTACTTAATTAAATTTTATTTTCTAATTTAGAATTATTATAATTTTTTTTACTACTTAAAATAGTTTTAGTAACATAATATAAATATAATTTTATAGCACGAATAGCATCATCATTAGCAGGTATAACAAAATTGATACCTTCTGGATCAGAATTAGTATCAACAATTGCAAATATAGGAATATTTAATTTTTTAGCTTCTTTAATAGCAATTTTTTCATAATTTGCATCTATTACAAATATTGCATCAGGTAATCCTCCCATATTTTTTATACCACCTAAACTTTTTTCTAATTTTAATAATTCTCTATTACGTGTCAATGCTTCTTTTTTTATTAATTGTTTAAAAGTTCCATCTTTACTTTGTAATTCTAATTCTTTTAATCTTTTAATAGATTGTTTGACAGTCTTCCAATTTGTTAACATTCCTCCTAACCAACGATGATTTACAAAAAATTGTCCACAATTATTTGCTGTTTCTTTAATTAAATTTGAAGCAGCTTTTTTTGTACCAACAAATAAAATTTTTCCCTTACGAAAACTTATTTTTTTTAATTCTGATAAAGCAATATTAAACATAATAAAAGTTTTATCTAAGTTAATAATATGTATATTATTTTTATAATCAAAAATGAATTTTTTCATTTTTGGATTCCAATAACGTGTTTGATGTCCAAAATGAGCACCTACTTTAAACATTTTATTGATAGATAGAGACATTATTTATTATCCTTTTTTATATATTATTAAATAATATTATATATTAATTATTTATACAAAAAATTATTTAAAAATGAATATTTTTTATTTTTAATTTTGAATTTATTAAATTTTATTAGTTATAATATAATATTTAATATTATACAATTAACAATTATTTAAAATTAAATAATGAAAATATTAATTAAAAGTTCTGAAGAAATAAAAAAAATTTATAAATCTTGCCGATTAGCAGTAGAAGTTTTAGAAATGATTGAAAATTATATAAAACCAGGTATTAGTACAGAAGAAATAAATATCATATGTCATAATTATATTACTAAAATTCAAAAAGCTATACCAGCTACTTTAGGATATAAAGGATTTCCGAAATCTATATGTATTTCTAAAAATGATATTGTATGTCATGGTATTTCAAGTAGTAATGATATATTAAAAAATGGTGATATTATTAATATAGATGTAACTATTTTATATAAAAACTATTATGGTGATACATCTAAAATGTTTTTTGTAGGTAATAAAATTTCTTTAGAATCTAAATTATTATGTTTAACTGCTCAAAAAAGTTTGTATAAAGCAATTAATATTTTAAAACCTGGTATAAGACTATATAAAATTGGTCAAACTATTCAAAAATATGTAGAGTCAAAAAATTTTTCTGTTGTAAAAAATTATTGTGGACATGGTATAGGTAAAAATTTTCATGAAGATCCTCAAATTTTACATTATGATTCATATGATTATGGTATTATTTTAAAACCTGGCATGATTTTTACTATTGAACCAATGATTAATGCAGGAAATCATAATGTTTATTTAACAAATGACAAATGGACTGTTAAAACTACAGATAAAACTAATTCAGCACAATACGAACATACTATACTCATTACTAAATTAGGTAGTAAAATTTTAACTATAAGAAAAGAAGAAAAATCAATTTTATTAAAAAAATAAATTTGATATAATCAAGTAATTAATTTTTTAATTACTTGATTATATTTAAATTTATTAAAATTTTAATTATCTAAAAAACTTTTTAAAATTTCTGATCTACTAGGATGTCGTAATTTTCTTAGTGCTTTTGCTTCTATTTGTCTAATTCTTTCTCTAGTTACATCAAATTGTTTACCCACTTCTTCTAAAGTATGATCAGAATTCATATCTATTCCAAATCTCATTCTTAATACTTTAGCTTCTCTTGGAGTTAAACTAGATAAAATATTATAAGTGGCTATTTTTAAACTTTCTGATGTTGCAGAATCTAATGGTAATTCTGAAGTATTATCTTCTATAAAATCACTTAAATGTGACTCTTCATCATCTCCTATAGGAGTTTCCATCGAAATAGGTTCTTTGGCTATTTTTAATACTTTTCTAATTTTTTCTTCTGGTAACATCATATGTTCTGATAATTCTTCTGGAGTAGGTTCTCTTCCTAATTCTTGTAATATTTTTCTAGAAACTCTATTAAGTTTATTAATAGTTTCAATCATATGTACAGGAATTCTTATTGTCCTAGCTTGATCAGCAATTGATCTTGTAATAGCTTGTCTAATCCACCATGTTGCATATGTAGAAAATTTATATCCTCTTCTATATTCAAATTTATCTACTGCTTTCATTAAGCCAATATTCCCTTCTTGAATTAAATCAAGAAATTGTAAACCTCTATTTGTATATTTTTTAGCTATTGATATAACTAATCTTAAATTTGCTTCAATCATTTCTTTTTTAGCTTTTTTTGCTTTTGTTTCACCTGTAGTAATTTTTTTATTAATATTTCTAATTTTTTTAATTGTTAAGCCAGTTTCTTTTTCAATATTTATTAAATTTTTAAAATGATTTTTTAATTTTTTGAAAAATATATTTATATCATATGTGTTAAACTTATTTCTAAATTTATATTTTTTAAGATTTTTAAAAAAATATTTTCTATTAGTTTCTTTTCCATAAAAAATTAAGATAAATTTTTTTTTTGAAATATTATATTTTTGAATACACATATTCATAATATTATTTTCTTCTATTCGTACACGAGACATTATAGAACGCATATTATTTACTAAATAATTAAATTCTTTAGAAACTAAACGAAATTGTTTAAAAATTTCTGAAAGATTTTTAATCTTATTTAATGATTGATAATGATTTCTACCCTTTTTTTTTATAAAAATTAGTGTTATATCATGTTGTTTTTTTAATTCTACAAATTTTTTTTCAACTAATTTATTATCTATAATATTTTCATTATTTTCTGTTTGAATATTAGATATTTCTTGATTATTTAAAGATAAAGATGTTACAATATTTTTTTTATTATTTATAAAACCATGAATTAAATCTGATAAACGAATATCTCCTGATTTAACTTTATTATATTGTTGTAATAAATATTTAATTGATTTAGGATATTCAGCTACTGAACATTGTACTTGATTAATTCCTTCTTCTATACGTTTAGCTATATTAATTTCTCCTTCTCTTGTTAATAATTCTACTGTTCCCATTTCACGCATATATATTCTTACTGGATCTGTAGTTCTTCCCATTTCTGATTCTACATTAGATAATACTTGTACTGCTTCTTCTTCTTCTGTTTCATTTGTATTATTATTATTTAATATTAAATCATCATTATCTGGAGCTTCTTCCATTACTTGGATACCCATATCATTTATCATTTGAATAATATTTTTAATTTGATCGGAACTAATAATATTATCAGGTAAATGATCATTAACTTCTGAATAAGTTAAATAACCTTGTTCTTTACCACGCGTTACAAGAAGTTTGAATTGTAATTTTGAGTTATGATCCATAAATAGTTCCATAATTTTATTTATTATTTTAATAAATTTTCATAAAATTAATTAATAAAATATATTATATTTTAATAAAAAATATTATATATTTATATTAATAAATATTTTTAAATATAAATTTTTAAAATTTTAAATTATTTTTTTTTTTAATTAATATTTTATTTAAAGACCACAATTCTTTTTTTTCTTTAAAATTTAATCCTTTTTTTCTATCTAAAAATATTAAATATTCTTGTCTATTTTCTAAAATATTTATTTTTAATTTATTTATTAAATATATAAAAAAATTTTCTATTTTATTATCAAAAATCATATGGTTCCATGTTACTAAAATTTCAAGAATTTTTTTTAATTTTGTTCCTTTATATTCTTCTAAAATTTTTACTGTTGTTATATTTTTATTTTTATATAAATTTACAAATTTAATAAAAAAAAATAAACCATTTATATTCGAGGTTTTAAAAAATTTTAATTTTGGTACAAGTTTTATTAATTTAGGATTTTGTATCAATAAACTTAATAATCTACGAATAGTAGTTTTTTTTAAATTTTTATTTATAATAATATTTTTTTTATAATTTGATAAATTATATATATCAAGTAAATTAATGATTCCGATTTTTTCTCCTAATTTTTTTATCAAATTTATTTTAAAAAGATAATCAGGAACTAATCTTATTAAAGATAAAGCTTTATGAGAAAATTGTGTTTTTTCTTCACAAGAAGAAAAAAAATTTTTTGAAAGTAATCTTTGAAAAAAAAATTCAGAAAATGATAAAGTATTATTAATTCTTTTTTGAAATATAATTTTTCCTTCTTTTTTTATTAAACTATCTGGATCTTCTCCATTAGGTAATATAATAAATCTTATTTCTTTTCCATATTTTAAATATGCTAAACTAACTTTAAGAGCTTTCCAGTTTGCTTCTTTACCTGCTTCATCTCCATCATAACAGTAAATAATTTTATTTGTTAAATTAAATATTTTTTTTATATGTATACTCGTAATTGCAGTACCCATTGTAGCCACTGCATATTTTATATTAAATTGAAATAAACTAATAACATCAGTATAACCTTCAACAACTAATATTTTTTTAATAATATTATTATTTTCTTTTTTTGTTTCATATAATCCATATAGTTCATTACTTTTATGAAAAATAATATTTTCTGAAGAATTTAAATATTTAGGATTTTTTTTTTTAATTATTCTTCCTCCAAATCCAACTATAAAACCTTTTATATTTCTAATTGGAAAAATAATACGATTGTAAAAAATATCATAGTATTTATTATACTTCTTATCTATTTTTAAAATACCTAATTTTTTATGTAAAATTGAAATATTTTTTTGATTATGTGGTATTTGATTAATCCAATTTAATGGAGAAAAACCAATAGAAAAATATTTTATAATATTTTGATTAAATCCTCTATTTAATAAATATTTATATGCTGCTTTACCTGAAATAGTATTATAAAGAAAATTTTTATAAAAATTATTTATTTTAAAAATTAATTTATATAAAAGATAATTTTCAGGTATTTTATTATGCATATATGAATTATTATCTAAAATAGGTATTTTAAATATATTTGCTATTGATTCTATACCTTCTAAAAAAGATAAATGATCATAATTCATAACAAAATTAATAATATTACCATGCACACCACATCCAAAACAATGATATAATTGTTTTGAAGAATTTACAACAAATGAAGGATTTTTTTCTATATGAAAAGGACAAAGACCAAAAAAATTTTCCCCTACTTTTTTTAATTTAATTTTATTTTTAATTAAATAAACAATATCAGTTTTATCTAATAAATTACTAATAAAAGTATGATCAACATATTTAATCATTAAAATAATTTGCTATAATTTATTCTTTTTAATTAAGAATATTATATTTTAATATAAACGTTTTTTTTTATATTTTTCTCTAGAAATTTTTTTTGCATGTCTTTTAATTGCAGAAGCTTTTGTTCTTTTTCTTTCTGTTGTTGGTTTTTCATAAAATTCTCTACGTCTTACTTCTGCCAATATTCCAGCCTTCTCACAAGCTCGTTTAAAACGTCTTAAAGCTAAATCAAATGGTTCATTTTCACGTATTTTTATAACAGGCATATTAATATTTCCTATTTTAATATATAACTAACAATTTTATTATTTTTTATTATAATATATAATAAGAATTATATAAATAATTTTTTTATTTTACTTATAAAAATAAGTAATAAAAAAGGTTAGGTTAATAAATATATGCTTATAATGGGAATTGAGACATCATGTGATGATACATCAGTAGCAATTTATGATAAAAATATAGGTATATTATGTAATAATATTTATACACAAAAAATTCATTCTAAATATGGAGGTGTCGTTCCTGAATTAGCAGCAAGATATCATTTTAAAAAACTTATACCTTTAATAAAAAAATCTTTACGAAAAATAAATAAAAATTTAAGTAATATTGATTGTATAGCTTACACAGCTGGACCAGGACAAAAAAATTCTTTAATTATAGGAGCTATTATTGCACATTCTCTAGGATATTCTTTAAATATACCAGTTATTCCAGTAAATCATATGGAAGGACATTTATTTTCAATTATGTTACAAAAAAAAAAACCTAATTTTCCTTTTATTGGTTTATTAATTTCTGGTGGACATACACAATTAGTATACGTATATAAATTTGGAATATATAAATTATTAGGCACAAATATAGATGATGCTGTAGGAGAAGCTTTTGATAAAACATCTAAAATATTAGGATTAAATTATCCTGGAGGAAAAAATTTATCTAAATTAGCCAAATATGGAATTCCTAAAAAATTTATATTTCCTAAGCCAATGACTTCGAAAAAAAATAATTTAGATTTTAGTTTTTCTGGATTAAAAACTTTTGTAAAAAATTTTATAAAAAAAAAAAAATTAAATAATTTTCAATTTAAAGCAGATGTTGCACGTGCATTTGAAGATACAATCATAGAAACTCTTTATATAAAAAGTTTATGGGCTTTAAAAAAATATAATATTAATCAATTAGTAATTGCCGGAGGAGTAAGTTCTAATAAAAAACTTAGAATTTTTTTTAAAAAAAATTTAAAAAAAAATAAAATAAAATTATTCTATAGTAATATAAAATTATGTACTGATAATGCTGCTATGATAGCTTACATTGGATCAAAAAATTTTATTTTAAAGAAAAAAGAATATATATTTGGTAAAATAAAAATAGACTCAAAATTATCTTTTAATAAATAAAATTTTTTTTTAATTATAAATGTAATATAAGATAATTATTTTGATAAAATATAATATATAATTTTAAATTGAGTTGATAATGTTTATAAACTATTTTTCTATTATATTATTAAGTATAATACAAGGATTAACTGAATTTTTACCAATATCTTCAAGTTCACATATTTTTATTTTTTCTAAATTATTAAATATAATAGATGATAGTAATATTCAATTATTTGAAATAATTATACAATTAGGTTCTACATTAGCTATTTTTTTATTTTTTAGGTATAAAATTCTAAAAATTATATTAAATACTATTAAATTTAATTTTCTATATAGAAAAAAAATAAATTTATTACATATTATAATTACTACTTTACCAGTAATAATTATTGGTATAATTTTTTATTATAAAATAAAAATAATAATGAATGTTCCAAATATTATATATGGATTATTTTTTGGTGGAATATTATTATATTATGCAGAAAAAATAAAATTAAAAAAAAATATAATTAGTAATATTAATAATATTACATATAGTAATAGTTTTTTTATTGGATGTTTTCAAATTTTAGCTTTATTCCCAGGAATTTCACGACTTGGAGCAACTTTATCAATTAGTTTATTATTAGGATTAAAACGTATCATTGCAACAGAATTTTGTTTTATCATATCTATTCCAGTTGTACTAGGCGCAAATTTATTAGAATTATATAAACATTATTTAATAATAAATATAAATAACATACAAATATTTTTTTTAGGATTCATTATTTCTTTTATTACTAGTTTAATTGTTATAAAAATATTCATATATATTATAAATATTTTTTCTTTAAAATGGTTTATATTATATCGTTTATTTTTAATATTAATATTATTAAATTTCTTTTAAATAAAATTTTATTAATTTTTATTTATTAAATATAATTTTAATAATTTTAATCTTTCTTCTTGAATTTTTTTATTAATATCATTTCCTTTTAAATTATTTTTTTTAATTATATTTTTTATATTTATTTTAGAAATATATTCATACATATTAATAAAATATTTACCTTGTAAATATTCCATTTTTTCTAATGTTGCTCTTCCTCTAGCATCAGCTTCACTAATTAGTGCAATTTGTTTCACTCTATATGGTTTTCTCCAAGCATCAATCATATTATATATATTTAATATATCTTTTGGTTTTTGATTTTTTATATTATGTATAATATCATGTATTTGTGCTGCTAAAATAGATAAATTTTTAATATTATTAGGAATTTTTAATTTTTTACATAATTTTTTAATTAATGGTATACCAGCTTTACCATGTCCAGGATGTCTAGGTAATATTTTTTTAGGAGTTAAACTTTTACCTAAATCATGACATAATGCCGCAAATCTTGTTGATACTTTAGATGTTAATTTTGAAATTACATTTAATGTAAGCATAGTATGTATACCAGTATCTATTTCTGGATGCCATTTAAATGGTGCAGGAACTCCGTATAATTTATTTATTTCAGGGAAAATTATAGCTAAAGCATTACATTTTTTTAATATTTGAAAAAATATATGAGGATGTATAGATTGTAATGCAATATATGTTTCTTTCCATATTCTTTCTGGTTTTAAATAAGATAACTCACCTGAATTACTCATAATTTTCATTAATTCTAATGTACTATTATGAATACGAAAATTTAAATGTTTTAATTTAGCAGCAAATCTAGCTACTCTTAATACTCTTAATGGATCATCTTTAAAAGAATTTGAAACATGTCTTAATAAACGATTTTTAATATCTTTTATACCATTATATGGATCATAAAAATTTCCTAATTTATCTTGTGCAATAGAATTAATAGTTAAATCTCTACGTAATAAATCTTCTTTAAGGGTAATTTTTGAAGAAGCATGATATATAAATCCTTTATATCCATGACCCATTTTACGTTCTGTTCTAGCTAAAGCATATTCTTCATGAGTTTTAGGATGTAAAAATACTGGAAAATCTTTTCCTACTAACTTAAAACCTAATTTTAACATTAATTTTATATTTGAACCAACAACTACCCAATCTTTATCTGTAACTTTTATATTTAAAAGATGATCACGTACAGCTCCACCAACTAAATATATTTTCAATTTAATACTCCTTAATAATAAAGTTATATTTATGTTTTTATACTTATATTTTATTTCAAAAAAACATTTATTATAAATAATATCCTAATTATTAGGAATTAAACTTTTAATATAAAAATATAATTTTAAAATATTTTTTAAATAATTTTTTCAGATAAATAAAATTAATTAAGTTTTTTTAATATACAATATTATTAAATTATAATATAAAAATATTTTTATGAAAATACTTGATATAGAATTTGGTAATACTGAAAATCGTATTAAAAACGCTATTTTTTCTTTAAAAAATAAAAATGGTCTTTTAATTATAGATGATGAAAATAGAGAAAATGAAGGTGACATAGTATTTTCAGCAGAAAATATTTCTATTTCTCAAATAGCTTTTTCAATTAGATATGGAAGTGGTATTGTTTGTTTATGTATAACAGAATCTTTACGTAAAAAATTAAAATTACCTATGATGGTAAAAAAAAATACAAGCATATATAAAACAGGTTTTACAATTACTATTGAAGCAGCTTATGGTATTACTACTGGAGTATCTGCAAAAGATAGATTTACAACTATTAAAACTGCTATTGCTGATAATGCAATACCTCAAGATTTAAATAGTCCGGGTCATGTTTTTCCTTTAAGAGCAATACAAGGTGGTATTTTTAAAAGAAAAGGACATACTGAAGCAACAATTGACCTATTAAAAATTGCAAAATTAAAACCAGTAGGAGTATTATGTGAATTAACTAATAAAGATGGTTCTATGGCAAAAATATTAGATATAATATCTTTTGCAAAAAAGAATAAAATGATAGTTATTACTATAAATGATATAAAAAAATATATTATTAAAAATAATATTTTTATTTAAAATAAATTATTTTAATCGGCGAGAGAGGATTTGAACCTCCGACCCACTGGTCCCAAACCAGTTGCGCTACCAAACTGCGCTACTCGCCGTCATAATATATTTTTGGGTGGTTAATGGGAATCGAACCCATGACAACTAGAATCACAATCCAGTACTCTACCATCTGAGTTATAACCACCAATTATTATCTTTTTAAGATATAATTTTAATCATATATTATATTAATAATATATTTTATTATTTTTACACCCGACAGGAATTGAACCTGAGACCTCTGTTTTCGGAAAACAGTACTCTATCCTACTGAGCTACGGGTGCAACATTATTTAATATTACAAACAGATTTCTTTAATGTCTAGAACTTTTTTATTAAAAAATGATCTTTTTATAAAAAAATATTATAATATTAAGATCTTTTCATCATATCAAAAAAATCATTATTAGTTTTTGTCATTGATAATTTATTTATTAAAAATTCCATTGCATCAATTTCATTCATTGGATGAATTATTTTTCTTAAAATCCACATTCTTTGAAGTTCTTCTTGTGAACTTAATAATTCTTCTTTTCTTGTTCCTGATCTATTATAATCTATAGCAGGGAAAACTCTTTTTTCTGCTATTTTACGTGATAAATGTAATTCCATATTACCTGTTCCTTTGAATTCTTCATAAATAACATCATCCATTTTTGATCCAGTATCAATTAATGCTGTTGCAATAATTGTTAAACTTCCACCTTCTTCAACATTTCTTGCTGCTCCAAAAAAACGTTTAGGACGATGTAATGCATTAGCATCAACACCTCCTGTTAAAACTTTTCCTGATGCAGGTGCAACAGTATTATATGCTCTAGCTAAACGTGTCATGGAATCTAATAAAATAATTACGTCTTTTTTATGTTCCACTAATCTTTTTGCTTTTTCAATAACCATTTCTGATACTTGTACATGTCTAGATGGAGGTTCATCAAAAGTTGAAGCAATAACTTCTCCTTTAACTAATTTTTGCATTTCAGTAACTTCTTCTGGACGTTCATCAATAAGTAAAACTATTAATACACAATCTGGATGATTATAAGCTATACTTTGTGCAATATTTTGTAATAACATAGTTTTCCCTGCTTTTGGAGGAGCTACTATTAAACCTCTTTGTCCTCTACCAATCGGAGAAGCTAAATCTAATACACGAGCTGTTAAGTCTTCTGTTGAACCATTTCCTCTTTCCATACTTAATCGTAAATTAGCATGTAAAGGTGTTAAATTTTCAAAAAGAATTTTACTCCTAGCATTTTCTGGTTTATCAAAATTTACTTGATTTACTTTTAATAAAGCAAAATACCTTTCTCCATCTTTAGGTGGTCTTATTTTTCCTGAAATAGTATCTCCTGTACGTAAGTTAAAACGTCTAATTTGACTTGGAGAAACATATATATCATCTGGTCCTGCTAAATAAGAACTATCAGAAGAACGTAAAAATCCAAATCCATCTTGTAATATTTCTAATACTCCATCACCAAAAATATCTTCACCACTTTTGGAATGTTGTTTTAATATAGTAAAAATAATATCTTGTTTTCGCATTCTAGCTAAGTTTTCTAGATAAATACTTTCACCTAAATCTATTAATTCAGATATGGGTTTATTTTTTAATTCGGTAAGATTCATAATGGTGAGGTCTTAAACTTTGAATAATTCTTGAATGTTTTATAGAATAAATACAGAATATAATCATAATTATATTCAATATACGTATATTAACTAAAAATAATAAATACATTATTCTTTTTATAAAATAATTAAATCACTTTTGTAATTTTTTAGAAAAAATTTTCATAAAATACTTATTTCCTCCAAAGAAAAAATTCTTTTTTAAAAAATAAAATTTTATTATTTTAAATTTTTATTTAAAAAACTTTCCAATTGTATCTTATCAATTGATCCAATAATTTTATCTATAATTTTTCCATTTTTAAATAATATAATTGTTGGTATACTACGAATATTATACTGCTCAGCTATACTTTGATATTTTTCAACATTTAATTTAGTAAAAATTATATTTTCATATTTATGAAATAATTGTTCTAATATTTGAGAAAATATTTTACATGGATTACACCAATCTGCCCAAAAATCAACTAAAACTAAATTATTTTCTTTTATTTTTATTTTAAAACTTTGATCAGTTAAATTTATTATATCATTATCTTTCATAAATGTATATCCTATTATAAATTAAATAATTATAAAATTATGTGTTTTAATAATTTTAAAAAATTACTTAAGTATAAATATTTTTAGAATATTTTTATTTTTAAAAATAATTTAATATTTAAAATAAATTATTTCAAAAATTTTAATAATTAATTTTCTATTAAAATATTTAATTGTTATTGTATATTAATGTTTAGATTATTACAATATAATAAATAAAATTTTGAATATACTAAAAATATTTAAATTTAGAATAAAATAGTGTACAATATTTTTTTTATTTTATAAAAATTATTTCTGAAAAAATTTTATATATTTTATATAATTTTTTCTTTAAATAAATAGTAAAAAATAATTATATGGATATAAAAAATATAAATTAATATTTATTATTTTTTTTAAAAAAATTTTATTAAATAAATTTAAAAATTTTTATATTAAATAAATAATTTCAGATTGGAGTATTAATGAAAAAAAATAAAAATTTTTTATCTTCTTTGAATATTTTATCTATAGCTGGAGTATCTCCATACAAGTTAAAAGCTAAAGAAAGATATATGAATAAAAAACAATTATTACATTTTAAAAAAATATTACTCTCATGGAGAAATAAAATAAATAGTAAAATTAATAATACAATATCTTATATTCAAAATAAAGCATCTAATTTTCCTGATATTATAGATAGAGCTGCTCAAGAAGAAGAATTTAATTTATTACTACGTAATAAAGATAGAGAAAGAAAATTAATTAAAAAAATAGAAAAAACTTTAAAAAAATTTGATACAAAAAATTTTGGATATTGTGATTGTTGTGAAGTAGAAATCGGGATAAAAAGATTAGAAGCTCATCCTACAGCAAATTTATGTATTGATTGTAAAACTTTAGCAGAAATTCGTGCGAAACAAATTATTAAATAATTTTTTTATCTAAAATAAATACTTTTGTTTTATATTAAATCAAAAATTTAATATATACAAAATAATAATATTATGTATATTATATACATAATATATTTTAGAAATTTATAATAAAATTATAATATAAAAATATTAAAATCATAATAATAAACTAAATTAGTAAAAAAAATTATTTTTAAAAATATAATTTTAAAAATTAAATAATATATTGAATGTATAAACAAAAAATAAAGAAAATAATTATTATTTTAAAATTTTATTTTATTCAGTATTTATTATTAATAATAATAACTAACAGTAAGAAAAACAATATACTACATATAATAATTATTTTGATAATTATTATTATATATAATTAATATGAATAATTTATATATTTATTTTTAATAAATTTTATATATATTTTTAATTTTAATTTATATATATAATTTTTTTTAATAATATAAATTATTAATAATATTATTAAATTTTTTAAAATGTACTTTTTTTAAAAAAAAGTACATTTTATATTTTTTATTTTAAAAATAAAGATAATACTTTATCCCAATTTAAAACATGCCAAAAAGATTTAAGATATAAAAATCTTTGATTTTGATATTTTAAATAATAAGCATGTTCCCATAAATCTAATCCTATTATTGGATATTCTAATGATTTATTATTTATTTGGTTCATTATTGGATTATCTTGATTTTTTGTAGTTATTATTTTTAATAAATTATTTTTTTTAACTAACCAAATCCATCCTGATCCGAAAAAATTTAAAGCTTTTTTTTCAAAAATTTTTTTAAAATTTTCTAAATTAGAAAAATTATCTTTTAAAATATTTAAAATTATTTTATTAGGTTTTGTATCTTTTTTTAAAATTTTCCAAAAAAAACTATGATTAGCATGTCCTCCTGCATTATTACGTAATAATTTTTTTTGTTTAGAAGAAATAGATAAATTATCTAATTTTAATAATAATTCATTAATTTTAATATTTTTAATATTATTTTTTTCAAGTATTAAGTTAGTAGCATTTATATAATTTTGATGATGTTTAGTATGATGTATTTCCATTGTTTTAGTATCAAAAAAAGGTTCTAAATCTGAATATTTATATGATAATTTTGGTAATTGATAATTCATATCAGGCCTCTTACAAAGAAATTAATTAATATTAATAAATTTTTTTAAATTTTTGAATAATTATTTTAGTATTTGGCATAATACCATGCCATAAATAAAATGAATATGCTGCTTGTTCAATTAACATTCCAATTCCATCTGATATTTTTTTTGCTCCATGGAAACGACACCATTTTAGAAATGGTGTAAGAGAAATATCGTAAAAAAGATCATAATAAAAAATATTTGATTTAATAATTAAAGGAGAAATATTAGGAATATTTCCTTTCAGACTACTAGATGTAGCATTTATAATTAAATTATATTGTAATTGATTATGTAAATTCTTAGAAAAATGTTGTAATTCTATACAATTAAGATTTTTTATATTATGAAAATATTTTATAATATTTTTAGCATTTTGATAGGTACGATTAATAATTGTTATATTACAACCGAATTTAATTAGTGAATATATAATACCTTGAGCAGCCCCACCAGCACCTATTAATAATATTTTACTTTTAGGATGAATAAATTTTAAATTTTTTAAATCTTGTAATAAACCGATACCATCAGTATTATCACCTAAAATTTCTTGAGATTTCATTATTTTTATTGTATTTACTACTCCAGAATATTTAGCTCTTTCAGTAAATGTATTACATAATTTATATGCTTTTTTTTTAAAAGGTATTGTTATATTAGCTCCATTACCTCCATTTTTAAAAAAATTTAATAATTTTTCATGAAAATTATCTATTGGAACACAAATTTTTGTATATTTTTGTAATATACCTGTTTGCTTAGCAAATAATTTATGTATAATTGGTGATTTACTATGTTTTATAGGATTACCAAATACTGCAAACCTTTTCATATTTATCCTTTACGAATAATTAAGTTTGTAAAACTATCTCTAATTTCAGAAGGTTTTAAATATCCACCTGTTTTACCCTTTATAACTAAAATATTATTTTTTTTATTAAAATATTTTATTACTTCTTTAAAAGTTTTACACGGCATCATTCCTGAAATATTTGCACTAGTAGAAACTATTGGTTTACCAAAATAATCACATAATTTTTTTATAATATAATGATTAGTTACACGTACAGCTATAGTATTAAAATTTCCGATTAACCAATAAGGTGTATTATTTGAAATAGGCATAATCCATGTAATCATTCCAGGCCAAGTAGATAAAATTTTTTTTTTTTGATTTTGAATAATTTTTTTTTCATTTATATATTTTAATAATTGAGTATATTTTGAAGCAACTAAAATTAATCCTTTTTTAATACTACGTTTTTTAATTTTTAATAATTTATATACTGCTTTTCTATTATCAGGATCACATCCTAATCCAAATACAGACTCAGTAGGATATGCTATAATTTTACCCATTTTTAATGCATTAATAAATATATTTATATTCATAATTTTTATAAAAAATTTGATAAATTTATAAATGAATTATATATTAAAAATATATATATTTTTAATTTTTAAAAAATTTTCTGTTATATTATAAAAATTAATGTTTTATAAAAAAAATTTTAATTATGTCTATAATGAAATTATTATATTTTCCTAATAATAAATTACGTATGAAAGCTAAATATATTAAAAATATAAATAATGATATTAAATTATTAGGAAAAAATATGTTAAAAACAATGTATTTTTATAATGGTATTGGATTAGCAGCTACTCAATTAGGAATAAACAAAAGAATAATAGTAATTGATATATCTATAAACAAAAATAATCCTATTATTCTTATTAATCCTGAAATAATAAAATTTAATAAATTAAAAATTAAAAGTAAAGAAGGTTGTCTTTCTATACCTCTTAAACAAAAATATTCTATTTTAAGATATAAAAAAATAAAAATTAAAGCAAAAAATTTAATGAATGAAAATTTTGAATTAGAAATAAGTAACTTATTATCTTTTTGTGTACAACACGAAATTGATCATTTAAATGGAATTTTATTTATTGATTATTTATCAAATTTAAAATTTCAAAGAATTTATGATAAAATGTATAAATTAAATAAAAAAATAATATTTTTAAAAAAACATAATTACATAAAATGAAAAAAAAAATAAAAATTATTTTTGTAGGTACTTCAAATTTTGCTTCATATCATTTAAAAGGTTTAATAAATAATACATATATAACAATATCTTGTATTATTACTAAACCAGATACTCATGCTAATAGGGGACATAAATTAACTTTTAATGCTGTAAAAAAATTAGCAATAAAATATAAAATTAATATTTTACAACCTAAATCTCTAAATTCTACTATATTAATTAATAAAATTATAAATTATAAATGTGATTTAATTATAGTAATAGATTATGGTCTATTAATACCTAATCATATTTTAAATATTCCTAAATTATTTTGTATTAATATACATGCCTCATTATTACCTAGATGGAGAGGAGCAGCACCAATACAAAGAGCTTTATTAGAAAATGATTTAAAAACAGGTATTAGTATAATAAAAATGAATAATTTTTTAGATCAAGGAGATATAATTTATCAAATAGAATATAATATTTTATTATATGATACATATGGATCTTTGTATAAAAAATTAGCTGTATTAGGATTACAAGGTCTTTTATTAATTTTAAATAAAATTAAAAAAGGAGAAAAAATAAAATTTAAATCTCAAAATATAAATATGATAAAACCTACATATGCAAAAAAAATCTCTAAAATAGAATGTAAATTAAATTGGTATTTACCAGCTAAAAAACTGGAGTGCATGATTCGTGCATTTAATCCTAAACCAGGAACATATTTTATTATACAAAATTATAGATTTAAAGTATGGCAAGCAGAAGTAATTACTAATTTTAGTAATAATGATAAAAAAAAACCAGGAACTATTTTATCAGTAAATCAATATGGAATAAAAATAAATACTATTAATGGTATTTTAAATATTCAAATTATTCAACCTAGTGGTAAAAAACAAATGAATATTCAAAATTTTCTAAATTTTAATAAATATAAAAATATTTTTGTAAAAAATAATATAATTACTTAATTTTATTATTTTTTATAATTATTTTTCTTCCTATTAATTCTATATAAGCCATAGGTGCTTTATCACCAATACGAAATCCACATTTTATAATACGTGTATAACCACCTAATCTATTTTTAAATTGAGGTCCAATAATATTAAATAATTTTAAAATATTTTTTTTATTATTTAATTTAGAACGTAATAATCTTTTATTAGAAATACTATTATGTTTAGCAATAGTAATTATTGGTTCAATTATAGTTCTAAGTTCTTTTGCTTTTATTAAGGTAGTTTTAATAATTTCATTACAAATTAATGAATTTATCATATTATAAAACATTAAATTACGATGAGTATTACTTCTATTAAAATGACGACCTATTTTACGATGACGCATTACTATTTTCCTTTTTTAAAATTTTATGAATTATTAAATTTTTTTATTATTTTTTATTATTGGAGGCCAATTTTCTAATCTCATTCCTAATGATAAACCTCGAGAAGCTAATATGTCTTTTATTTCTGTTAAAGATTTTTTTCCTAAATTAGGAGTTTTTAATAATTCTACTTCAGTACGTTGTACTAAATCACCTATTAAATGTATCATTTCTGTCTTTAAACAATTTGCAGAACGAACAGTTAATTCTAAATCATCAACTGAACGTAATAAAATAGGATCAAATTCTGGTTTTTCTTCTTTAATTTCTTTTTCTTGTTTTATATCACGTAAATTTACAAATGATTCTAATTGTTCAGCTAAAATAGTAGCTGCTTTTCTAATTGCTTGTTCTGGATCTATTGTTCCATTAGTTTCCATTTCTATAATTAATTTATCTAAATCTGTTCTTTGTTTTACTCTTGCTGCTTCTACATTATATTTTATTCTTTTAATGGGACTATATGATGCATCTAATAATAATCTACCTATTTTAGGATTTTTTTTAATAATATTATCATTATTTATTCTTGTATGTGCAGCTACATATCCTCTTCCTAATTCTAGCTTAATTTTCATATTTATTGACGTATTTATATTAGTAATATGACAAATAATATGTTCTGGATTGATAATTTGTACTTCATTACCATGATCAATATCTGAAGCTTTAACTATACCAATTCCTGATTTATTTAACTGTAAAATTATCTTTTTTTTATTATTTTTAATTTTTATAGCTAATTTTTTTATATTTAATAAAATTTCAATAATATCTTCTTGAATACCTTCTTTTATACTATATTCATGTAATATTCCTTCTATTTCTACTTCTGTTGCTGCATAACCTGGAAGTGAAGATAATAAAATACGTCTTAATGCATTTCCTAATGTATGTCCAAAACCTCGTTCTAAAGGTTCTAATGTTACTTGCATAGTAAAATCATTAATTTTTTTTATATTTACTAAACGAGGTTTTAAAAATTCTGTTACAGAACTTTGTTCCATTTATACACTCTCTTTATTTTAAATATTATTTTGAATATAATTCAATAATTAAATGTTCATTAATATCTGCAGGAAAATCAGAACGTTCTGGAATTTTTTTAAATATTCCTGTCATTTTACGATGATCTACCTCTAACCAATTAGTTTTTTCTCTTTGTTTATATAAATCAATTGACGCAATAATTCTTAACTGCTTCTTAGATTTTTCACATATTGATATTTGATCATTTAAAGATAATTGATAAGAGGCTATATTTACAATATGATTATTAACTTGAATAGATTTATGAGAAATTAATTGACGAGATTCTGCTCTTGTAACTCCAAAACCCATTCTATAAACAATATTATCTAATCTTTTTTCTAATAAAAATAATAAATTAAATCCTGTATTTCCTTTTATACGTGATGCTTTTTTATAATAATTATGAAATTGACGTTCTAGAATACCATATAATCTACGTAATTTTTGTTTTTCTCTTAATTGAATACCATAATCAGATAATCTATTTTTTTTAAAACCATGTTGTCCAGGTAACTGTTCTAATTTACATTTTGTATCAATAGCACGTACATTTGATTTTAAAAATAAATCTGTACCTTCTCTACGACATAATTTTAATTTAGGTCCTAAATATTTAGCCATTATATTAATACCTTTTTATATTTTAATCTTAATAGTATTTTAAAATAATATATTTTATTTATACTCTTCTTTTTTTAGGAGGCCTGCATCCATTATGTGGAATAGGAGTAATATCAGTAATATTTGTTATTTTAAAACCTGAATTATTTAAAGCTCTAATAGTAGATTCTCTACCAGGTCCAGGACCTTTAACCATCACTTCTAAATTTTTAATTCCATAACTTCTAACAATTTCCGCACATTTTTCTGCTGCTATTTGAGCTGCAAATGGAGTAGATTTACGAGATCCTCGAAACCCTGATCCTCCTGCTGTTGCACAACCTAAAGAATTACCTTGACGATCTGTTATTGTAACAATAGTATTGTTAAAAGAAGCATGTATATGAGCAATACCATCTATAACTTGTTTTTTAAGTTTTTTTTTTAAATTTAAAGATTTTTTTTTCATTATATTTGTACCTAAATTTAAATATTATTTTTTAAAGTATTTATACAATTTTTTTCTAGTATGAGCATTTGTTTTAGTACGTTGTCCTCTAACAGGTAATCCTTTTTTATGACGTAAACCACGATAACAACCTAAATCTATTAATCTTTTAATATTTAAATTAATATTTCTTCTTAAATCTCCTTCTATTATAAATTTAGATATAATATTACGTAATAAATTTATTTTTTCTTTTGAAAGTTCATTAATTTTGGTATTTTGAGAAATATTAATTTTTTTACATATATAAGAAGAATGAGATGTACCTATACCATAAATATATTTTAATGCTATTATTGTACGTTTATTATCAGGAATATTAATTCCAGCTATACGAACCATTTAAAATCCTTTAATATAATTTTAAAAAATATTTTTAATAAATGAAAAAATATATTATCCTTGACGTTGTTTATGTTTAGGATCAGTACTACAATATATATATATTTTTCTATTTCTACGAATAATTTTACAATTACGACATAATTTTCTTACAGAAGCACGAACTTTCATTATATTATATTTCTCCAAAAAATATATATTTTAAATATGATTATTTTAAGTTAATTTTTTTGAGTATAGATTCATATTGATTAGACATAATTAATGTTTGAATTTGTGAAATAAAATCTATAATTACAACTACAACTATAAGTAATGATGTTCCACTAAAATAAAATGGAACATTAATGATATTACGTAAAAATTCAGGAATTAAGCAAATAAAAGTAATATATAAACTTCCAGTAAATGTTAATCTCATAATTATTTTTTTTATATATTTAGCTGTTTGTTCTCCCGGACGAATACCAGGAATATAGGCACCTGATTTTTTTAAATTATTAGCTGTTTCTTTAGGATTAAAAACTAAAATAGTATAAAAAAAACAAAAAAATATAATTGTTGATATATACAACATAATATATATTGGTTGTCTAGGTTGTAAAGATATAGAAATATTATGTAACCAGTTTAAACTAGTTATATTACTAAACCATGAAAATATAGTAGAAATAAATAATATAATACTAGAAGAAAAAATTGCAGGAATAACTCCTGACATGTTAATTTTTAATGGTAAATGAATATTTTGTTGTGTATATATTTTTTTTTCGTAATTTCTTCTTGCGTATTGTACAACTATTTTTCTTTGTCCTCCTTCTATAAAAACAACAAATAAAGTGATAAAAAATATTAAAAATAATAAAATTAAAATTGTAAAAAAATTGAAATTTCCTTGTTGAATTTGTTTTATTATTTGCCCTACAGCAGAAGGTAATCCAGAAATTATACCAATAACAATAATAATGGAGACTCCATTACCAATACCTTTTTTTGTAATTTGTCTTCCTAGCCACATTAAAAATGTAGTACCAGTAATGAGACTAAAAATAGAAATAATAAAATAATATATATCAGGATTTAAAACTAAATTTTTCATACCTGGTATATGTAATAGTCCTGTAGTAATACCTATTGCTTGTATAATAGATAAAATTAATGTAGTATACTTAGTATATTTATTAATTTTTTTTTTACCAGATTCTCCTTCTTTTTTAAGAGTGATAAAAGTAGGATGAATAGATGTTAAAATTTGTATAATAATAGATGCAGAAATGTAGGGCATAATTCCTAATGCAAAAATAGAAGCTCTGCTAAGAGCACCACCAGAAAACATATTCAACATGTCAATTATAGAACCATGTTTTTTAATAATTAATGTATGTAAAAGATTAACATTAATTCCTGGTATAGGTATAAAAGAACCTATACGAAAAATAATTAAAGAACTTATTAAAAATAATAATCTTTGTTTTAATTCATGGAATCTATTTTTAGTACTTTGAAAATTTAATTGGTTAAATGACTTAATCATTTATTATTTATTCCTCAATTATACCACCTAATTTTTTAATAATCATTTTAACACTTTTTGTACAACGTAATTTAATTATTTTTTTTGATGAATTAATATTTCCTTTATTAATAATTTTTACATATTTAATTTTTTTCTTTATAATTTTAGCTGATTTTAGAATATTTAAATCTATATAATCACCATTTATCTTTGATAAATCACTTAATCTAATTTCTTTATAATAAGCTTTTTTTCTTGATTTAAATCCAAATTTAGGTAATCTACGATATAATGGCATTTGTCCTCCTTCAAAAGATCTATTAAGATGACAACCAGAACGAGATTTTTGTCCTTTATGACCTCTACCACTTGTCTTCCCTTTACCAGAACCAATTCCACGTCCTAATCTCTTTTTATTATTTTTGATTTTAAAAAACAAAGTATTTAAATACATGTTAGTTATTAACCTTTATCATATAAGAAATTTTTTTAATCATTCCTAAAATATTAGGTGTATTTTTTTTTATAACAGTATGTCCAATATGTTTTAATCCTAAACTAATTAAAATTGCTTTATGCTTAGGTAATCTACCTATAGAACTTTTAATTTGTGTAATCTTAATATTTTTTAACACTTTTCATATTCCTTTTTATTTCTTCTATAGTTTTATTTCTTTTTGCTGCTATCATTTTTAATGATCTTATACTAGATAATCCTTTTATAGTTGCTCTTACAACATTTATTGGATTTGTTGAACCATATGATTTTGCTAAAATATTATATATTCCTGCAACTTCTAGTACAGCTCTCATGGCACCACCAGCAATAATACCAGTACCTTCATAGGCTGGTTGCATAAATACAAAAGAACCAGTATGATAACCATAAATCGGATATTGTACTGTATTATTTTTAATAATGATATTAATCATATTTTTTTTAGCTTTTTCCATAGCTTTTTGTATTGCATTAGGTACTTCTTTAGATTTTCCATAACCAAATCCAATTTTACCTTTTCCATTACCTACTACAGTTAAAGCTGTAAAAGAAAATATTCGTCCTCCTTTTACAGTTTTAGATACTCTATTAACAGAAATTAATTTTTCTTTTAATTCACTATTTTGATTTTTATTATCATAGATATTCATAAATTTTTTCTTTTAATATAAATGTTAAAATTTTAAACCTGTATTACGAGCTGCTTCAGCTAAAGCTTTAATACGTCCATGATATTTAAATCCTGAACGATCAAAAGATATATTTAAAATACCTTTTTTAATAGATCTACTAGCTATTTTATTTCCTATTAAAATAGCAGCTTCTATATTTCCAGTATATTTTAGTTTTTTTCTTATTTTTAATTCTAAGGTTGATGCTGTTACTAAAATTTTATTATTTATTGAAATTATTTGTGCATATATATGTCGAGAAGTACGATGTATTGATAAACGTGTTATTTTAAATTTTTGTAAATTTTTACGAAATTTAGTTATTCTCCGTATACGATTAATTTTCTTATTATTCATAATATTTATTTTAAATAACCTTAATTGAATCTTATTTTTTTTTAGTTTCTTTTATTTTAATTTTTTCATCACTATATCTAATACCTTTACCTTTATATGGTTCAGGAGGACGATAAGATCTTATATCAGCTGCAACTTGTCCTAATAATTGTTTATCTAATCCTTTTAATATTATTTCATTTGGATTTAAACATTCTCCTATAATTCCTTTAGGTAAATTATAAAATATCAAATGTGAAAATCCTAATGCTAAATTTAATTTATTATTTTTAATTGAAATTTTATAACCTACTCCAAATAGTATTAATTTTTTAGAAAATCCTTTTGTTACTCCAATAATCATTGAATTAATAATAGACCGAGTAGTACCTGCTTGTGCCCAACCATTTTTACATTTAGATATTGGTTCAAATGATAATTGATTTTTTTTTAAAAATATTTTCACTTTTTTATTAAAAGTATTTTTTAATGATCCATTTTTACCTTTTATATTTATATTTTGTTTTTCTATAAAAATTTTTACATTATTAGGAATAATAATGAATTTTTTAGCTATTCTAGACATTATTGTATATACCTTTTTTTAGGATACATAACATATTATTTCACCACCTATTCCATAAAGACGTGCTGTATAATCAGTCATTATTCCTTTAGATGTAGATATAATAGCAATACCTAAACCTGCCATTACTTTAGGTAAAAAAATTTTTTTTTTATAAATTCTTAATCCCGGACGACTAACACAATGTATTTTTTCTATTACTCCTTTACCTTTAAAATATTTTAAATTTATTTCTAATTTTAAATTTTTATTTTTTATTAAATTAAAATTTTCTATATATCCTTCAATTTTTAAAATATTCGCAATAGATTTTTTTATTTTCGAATATTGCATAATTATCTTAGATTTATGTGATAATTGTCCATTACGAATTCTTGTTAACATATCTGCAATTGGTGATTGCATACTCATATTGATATTATCCTATATTAATTTATAATAAATTACCAACTAGCTTTTTTTAATCCTGGAATATCTCCTCTCATAGCTGCCTCTCTAAATTTAATTCTACTTAAACCAAATTTTCTTAAAAAAGCGTGTGGTCTACCAGTTAATTTACATCTGTTTCTTTGTCTAGAAATACTAGAATCTCTAGGGAAAGATTGTAATTTAAAAATAGCATCCCAACGTAATTTATCTGGAGTATTAATATCAGAAATAATTTTCTTTAATTTTTTCCTTTTTAAAAAAAATTTCTTTCCTAATTTAATACGTTTTAATTCACGTGCTTTAACGGATTCTTTAGTCATTTTATTTTCCTTTTTATTTTATATTCTAAATGGGAAATTAAATTCTTTAAATAAAGTATAACTTTCTTGAATTGATATTTTATTAGTTGTTATTGCAATATCTAAACCTCGAATATAATCGATTTTATCAAAGTTAATTTCTGGAAAAATTATTTGTTCTTTTATACCTATATTATAATTACCATTTTTATCAAAAGATTTTTTAGATAAACCTCTAAAATCTCTAATTCTAGGAATTGCTATCCATAATAAACGTTCAAAAAAATACCACATTCTTTGTTTTCTTAAAGTTACTTTACACCCTATAGGATATCCTTTTCTTATTTTAAAACCAGATATTGATTTATGTGATTTAGTTACTATAGGTTTTTGTCCACTAATAACTGTTAAATCATTAATAGCATTATCTAAATGTTTTTTATCTAAAATAACTTTACCCACTCCCATATTTAAAGTAATTTTTTTTATACAAGGAACTTGCATAATAGAATTATATTTAAAATTTAATATTAGTTTTTCTACTATATTATTTTTATAATAATTATATAATTTAGACATATAATAATTATCCTTAATTTATTTAATATATTTATTATTTGATTTAAAAAATCTTCTTTTTATTCCTTTATCATACCGAATACCTATACGATCAGCTTTTATTGTTTCTGTATTAAAAATAGCAATATTAGAAATATGAACAGCTGCTTCTTTCTCAATAATTCCTCCCGTATGTGATATTGTTGGATTAGGTTTACTATGTTTTTTAACAATATTTATTCCTTCAACTATTACTAATTTTTTTTTTATAAAAGATTTAATTTTTCCTTTTTTACCTTTATCTTTACCTGTTAAAATAATTACTAAATCATTATAACGTAACTTACGTATCATAAATTTATATCTCTTTTTTTAAATTACTTCGGGGGCTAATGAAATAATTTTCATAAATTTTTCATTTCTTAATTCCCTAGTAATAGGACCAAAAATTCTTGTTCCAATTAATTGTTCATTACTATCATTTAGTAAAACACATGAGTTATTATCAAATCGTATTATAGAATCATCGATACGTCTTATTCCTTTTTTAGTTCTTACTACTACTGCTTTTAATACATCTCCTTTTTTTACTTTTCCTCTAGGAATGGCATCTTTTACAGTAATTTTAATAATATCACCAATATTAGCATACCGACGACGTGATCCTCCTAATACTTTAATACACATTACACTACGAGCTCCAGAATTATCTGCAACATTTAATATTGTATGTTCTTGTATCATATGATTATCTTTATATATTATTGTTCATATATTTTTAAAATAACTTTATAAATAAATATTTATTATTATTATTATTTAAAGGATTAAATAATTAAATTAATGATTTTTTTATGATATTAACTAAAATCCAAGATTTAGTTTTTGATAAAGGACGGCATTCTTTAATTTCAACAACATCTCCAACATTACATATATTTTTTTCATCGTGAACATGTAATTTTGTAGTACGATTAATAAATTTACCATAAATTGGATGTTTTATTAATCTTATAATGTTTACTACAATTGATTTTTGCATTTTATTACTTTTTACTTTTCCTTTTAAAATTTTTATTGTTTTTTTCATAATATTATAATCTTTTTATTTTTCTTTGCATTAAAATTGTTTTTATTCTTGCAATATTTTTTCTTGATTTTTTTAATAAATGACTTTGTTTTAAATTTCCTGAATTTAGTTGTATTTTTAAATTAAATTGTTCTCTTGATAAACTTAATAATTCATTTTTTAATTCTTTATTATTTTTTTTTAAAATATCATTTGTTTTCATATGTATTTTTATTTTTTTAAAAAAATTGTTTGTATAGGTAATTTTGCAGAACCTAATTTAAATGCTTTACGAGCTACAATTTCTGATACTCCATCAATTTCATATAACATTCTTCCTGGTTGTACTAAGGCAACCCAATATTCTACATTACCTTTACCTTTACCCATTCTAACTTCTAGAGGTTTTTCTGTTATAGGTTTATCTGGGAAAATTCTTATCCATATTTTTCCTTGTCTTTTAACTGCATGACTAATTGCTCTTCTTGCTGATTCTATTTGTTTTGAAGTAATTCTACCTCTATTAACAGCTTTTAATCCATAAATTCCAAAATTAATATTCATACCTATAACAACACCCCTATTCCTTCCTTTTTGCATTTTTCTAAATTTAGTACGTTTTGGTTGTAACATTATATAAAAACCTCTTTTCTTATTTACGTCTTTTATTACGTTGAGTTCTATAAGGATTAATAATAGGTTTTGTGAAAATTGATGTTTCTTGTGAAGAATTTTTTAAAATTTCTCCTTTAAAAATCCAAACTTTAACACCTATTATACCATAGGTAGTATTAGCTTCTGATAAACTATAATCTATATCTGCTCTTAAAGTATGTAAAGGAACCCTTCCTTCTCTATACCATTCTGTTCTTGCAATTTCAGTACCTCCTAAACGACCACTTACTTCTACTTTAACTCCTTTAGCTCCTAGTCGCATCGCATTTTGTACTGCTCTTTTCATTGCTCTTCTAAACATTACTCTTTTTTCTAATTGTGAAGATATAATATTAGCAATTAATTTAGCTTCTAATTCTGGTTTTCTTATTTCTGTTATATTAATTTGTGCTGGTACTCCAGTTATTTTAGATATATTTTTTCTAAGTTTTTCAACATCTTCACCTTTTTTACCAATAACTATACCAGGACGTGCTGTATAAATATTAATTCTAATACTTTTAGATGGTCTTTCTATTATAATTTTTGATACAGAAGCTTTTACTAATTTTTTATTTAAAAATTTTCTAACTTTAAAATCACTATGTAAATAATTAGCATAATCTTTTGTATTTGCAAACCAAATAGAATTCCATATTTTTATAATACCTAATCTTAATCCATTTGGATGTGTTTTTTGTCCCATTTAAATATTTCTCCAATCAATTATATATGATCTGATAATATAATAGTAATATGACTTGTATATTTTAAAATTCGATCAGAACGTCCTTTAGCACGTGGCATAATACGTTTCATATTTGTTCCTAAATCTATAAAAATTTTTGATACAATTAAATTATCAATATCTAATCCATAATTATGTTCAGCATTTGCTATAGCCGAATTTAATACTTTTTTAATTAAAAAAGAAGATTTCTTATTAGAAAAATTTACAATATCTAAAGCTTCAGATATTTTTTTCCCTCTAATTAAATTAGCTATTAATCTTAATTTTTGTGCAGAAGAATGTGCATATTTATGTTTTGCTAAAATTTCCATTTTTTCCCTTAATTAAATAAATATTTAAAATAAATATTTATTTTTTTGAAGTTTTTGTAATTTTTTTATCAGCAGTATGTCCTCTGTATGTACGTGTTGGTGAAAATTCACCTAATTTATGACCAACCATTTCTTCAGAAATATATACTGGAATATGTTGTTTACCATTATGTACAGCAATAGTTAATCCTATCATATTTGGAAATATAGTAGAACGTCTAGACCAAGTACGTAATGGTTTTTTGTCTTTATTTTTTATTGCTTTTTTAACTTTTTTTAATAAATGTTGATCAATAAAAGGACCTTTTTTTAAAGAACGAGGCATATTTATCCTTTACTTATTACGATGTTTAATAATATATTTATCTGTTCTTTTATTCTTTCTTGTTTTCTTACCTTTAGTCTGTATTCCCCACGGAGTTACAGGATGTTTTCCAAAATTTTTACCTTCTCCTCCTCCATGAGGATGATCTATGGGATTCATAGCTGTACCTCTAACAGTAGGTCTGATTCCTTTCCAACGTTTAGCTCCTGCTTTACCAAAAGATTTTAACATATGTTCATTATTACCAATCTCACCTAATGTTGCTCGACAATTAGATTGTATTTTACGAATTTCTCCTGATTTTAATCTTAAAGTTATATATAATTTTTCTTTAGCTATTAATTGTACATATGTTCCAGCTGCTCTAGCCATTTGGCCACCTTTACCAGGTTTCATCTCAACATTATGTAAAATAGAGCCTACTGGAATATTATTCATTGGTAATGTATTACCAATTTTTATACTAGCATTTTTCCCTGATTTAACAATATCTCCAATTTTTAAATTTTTAGGAGATAAAATATAGTTTCTTACTCCATCTTTATATTTAATTAGTGCAATATGAGCTGAACGATTAGGATCATATTCAATTCTTTCAACTATAGCAGAAATATTATCTTTATTTCTTTTAAAATCTATAATACGATATAATTTTTTATGTCCTCCACCAATATGACGAGTTGTTATGCGACCATAATTATTTCTACCATTTGATTTATTTTTTTTTGCTATTTGAGAAAATAATGGTTTACCTTTATATAAATAATTATTAACAACTTTAATCATATGACGTCTTCCAGGGGAAGTAGGTTTATATTTTTTAATTGTCATATTTTATTAATTTAATCCTTATAAATTTTTATTTATATTAAAATCAATATTCTGATTTTTTTCTAGTAATATATATGCTTTTTTCCAATCATTACGTTTATAAGTATATTTTTTATTCTTTTTAAGTTTACCTTTTACAATTAAGGTATTAATATTTTTAATATCAACATTAAATATCCTTTTTATTACTTTTTTAATATCTATTTTTGTTGCTTTTTTAGAAACTTTTATAATTAAAACATTATTTTTTTCAGAAATAAAAGAAGATTTTTCAGAAAAATGTGGACCTTTTATAATTTTAAAATCATATTCTTTTAAAATCATGATAATATCTCTTCTATATGTTTAATAGCATTAACAGTCACAATTATTTTATTTGAATTTATTAAATAAAGAGGATTTATATTAATTGAATTTTTTATTTTTATATTATATAAATTACGAGATGCTAAAAATAAATTTTTATCAATAAATGTTGTAATAATCATTATTTTATTTGACAAATATTCTTTTAATTTTTTAATTAATATTTTAGTTTTTGGTTTATCTATTATAAATTCTTTTACTAAAATTAATCTTTTTTTTCTAATTAATTCTGAAAAAATACTTTTTAATGCACCACGAAACATTTTTTTATTAATTTTTTTATTATATATTTTATTTTTTGAAGCAAAAGTTATTCCACCTGAACGCCAAATTGGACTTTTTACAGAACCAGCTCTTGCTTTACCAGTTCCTTTTTGTCTCCATGGTTTTTTTCCAGAACCTATTACTTCTCCTCTTGTTTTTTGAGCTTTTGTTCCTTGTCTTCCTATTGTTCTATAAGATTCTATTATCTGATGTATTAATGATTTATTATAATTTCTATTAAAAATTTTATCTGAAATTATAACTACATCTTTTGTATCTCTTGTTATAATCTCCATTATTATTACCTAATAATATAATATTTTATTTATATAAATTTAAACTTTAATTGCTGGTTTTACAATCACATTACTTCCTGTATATCCAGGTATAGCACCTTTTATTAACATTAAATTTTTTATTAAATTTATTTTAATAATATGTAAATTTTGAATAGTAATTTTTTTATTACCTAATTGTCCAGCCATTTTTTTACCTTTAAATACTTTTCCTGGAGTTTGATTTTGACCAATTGATCCTGGAACTCTATGTGATAAAGAGTTACCGTGACTAGCATCTTGTGTTTTAAAATTCCATCTTTTTACAGTACCTGAAAAACCTTTTCCTTTTGAAATACCAGTAATATCAACTTTTACTATTTTTTTAAAAATATCAATATTTAATTTTTGTCCAACATAAAATTTATTTTTATCATTATTAGAAATACGATATTCCCATAAAATATATCCTGCTTCAGTTTTAGCTTTTGTAAAATGTCCTATTTCAGATTTATTTATTCGACTAGTTTTTTTATAACCTGTTGTCATTTGTATAGCATTATAACCATTATTTAAAACATTTTTAATTTGTGTAATACGAATATTTTCAAATTGTATAACAGTTATTGGAATAGATATTCCAGTATTAGTAAAAATTCTAGTCATACCCATTTTTTTACCAATTAATCCAATCATTATATACTCCACATAAATAATGTTTAAAAATTGTAATAGATTTTATTAACCTAAACTAATTTGGACATCAACTCCAGCTGCTAAATCTAAGCGCATCAATGCATCTACAGTTTTTTCTGTGGGTTCTATAATATCAACTAAACGTTTATGAGTACGAATTTCGTATTGATCTCTTGCATCTTTGTTTACATGCGGAGAAATTAATATTGTAAATTTTTCTTTGCGAGTAGGCAAAGGTATAGGACCACGAACTTGAGCACCAGTACGTTTAGCAGTTTCAACGATTTCCGCTGTTGATTGATCAATTAAACGATGATCAAAAGCTTTAAGACGAATACGGATTCTTTGGTTCTGCATTAGACCAGAGCCTCCCATTTTTAAAATTAAAATAACCCTCTATAAATTTATAATAATATTGAGAGCACCTATTTGGTTATATTAAAAAATAATACTAATTATATTATTATGACTTATAAAGTATTAATAAAGCAATATATTTTCATTTATAAAATTAAAAAAAAATTATATAATAATTATTAATATTATTTATAATAAAATAATAATTTAATTAAAATTATTTTAAATAAAAACATATTTGGTATGGAACAAAATTATAATATAACATTATTAGCTTTTGATTACGGTATTAAAAATATAGGAGTTGCTGTTGGACAAAGTATTATAGGAATAGCACATACACTAAAATTTATTAAAAATAAAAAATCTGGAGTTATTAATTGGGAAATATTATATAACTTAATAGATGAATGGAATCCAAAAAAAATTATAGTAGGATTACCACTACAAATGGATGGTAGTCAACAATATATTACTATATTAACTAAAAAATTTGCTTATTATATAGAAAAAAAATTTAATATAAATGTAGAATTACATGATGAAAGATTAAGTACTGTTGAAGCTAAATATCTTTTATTTAAGTATGGAGGATGGAAAATATTAAAAAAAAACAATATTAATTCTTTATCTGCATCAATTATTTTACAAAGTTGGTTTGAAAAAAATAAATAAATTTTTATATTAAATTAGATATTTAATATAAAAATTTTTTGTATAAAGTATTTTTAATGTAATTTAGGAATCTATGATAACAACAATATTTTTATGTAAAAATTTAATGGAAATAATAATATTAATTTTTTTATTAAGATTATGGATTTTTTTTACTATAAAGAATAATTGTAATTCTTTTACAAAATTTATTTTTTTACTAAAAGAAATATTTTTAATATATATAAAAAAAATAGTTCCTAACATAAAAAAAAATGAATTTCTACCTTTATTAACATTAATATTTTTAATATTTATTAAATATCCAGTAATAATATTACTACAAAATGGAAATTTATTTCATCATAATTTAATTTTTTATATATTTATAAGTATTTTAATTTTATTAAAATCTTTTGGATATTTATTTTTTTGGATAATAAATATATATTTATTTACTTATTTTATTAATATAAAATTTAATAATATTAATTATATTATAGATGAATTAGTTAATCAAATTTTATATTTTGTAAAAAAAATTTCTCCAAATATTTATAATATAAATTTATTTTTGTTAATAATTAATTTAATTTTATATTTAATTAATAATTTATTAACAAATTTTTTTCCTCAATTGTGGTTTTTAATATAATTATTATATATGCTTAAATTAAATCAACATTTATATAGTTTATATATTCATATTCCTTGGTGTTTAAAAAAATGTCCTTATTGTGATTTTTATTCTTCTATTTTTATTAAAAATAAAAAAATAATATATAAAAAATACATAGATAGTCTTTTACTTGATTTAGAACATGATTTAATTTTTATTAAAAATAATATTTATATTACAAGTATTTTTTTAGGTGGAGGTACTCCAAGTTTAATAGATACAAAATTAATTTTTTTTTTATTAAGTGAAATAAGAAAAAAAGTTTATATATCAAAATTTGTAGAAATTACCATTGAGATAAATCCATCTTCTATTTCTGAGACAAAAATTATAAATTATATAAAAAGTGGAATTAATCGTTTTTCATTAGGAATTCAGAGTTTTGATGATAATAATTTAAAAATTTTAGGAAGAATACATACATCTAAAGATGCTATAAATGCAATTAATATTTTAGTTAAAAATAAAATATCAAATTTTAATTTAGATATAATTTATGGGATACCCGGTCAATCATTAAAAAATGCTTGTAATGATTTATATCAAGCTATTTCTTTTAATCCTAATCATATTTCATGGTATCAATTAACAATTGAAAAAAATACAATTTTTGAAAAATATATACCTAAGAATCTTTTAAATGATAATTTATTATGGAAAATATTTATAAAAGGTATTAAAATTTTAAAAAAAAATCAATATTTTCAATATGAAATTTCTTCTTTTGTTAAAAATAAAAATTATATATGTAAACATAATCTTAATTATTGGTATTTTGGAAATTATTTAGGTATTGGTTGTTCAGCTCATAGTAAAGTAAATATTTTCAATAACCAAATTATTAGAATTATTAAAAATAAAAATATTAAACAATATATAAATGGACATTTTATATCATATAAAAAAAAAATTTTATCAAAAGATATAGTTTTTGAATTTTTTTTAAATCGTTTTCGTTTATATAAAAAGATAAAAAAAACAGAATTAAAAAAATTAATAAATATAAATACAAATATTATATTTTGTATTCAAAAAGCATTAAAATTAGGATATTTACAAGAAAATAATGATTTTTGGTTTGTAACAAATAAAGGACATCTATATTTGAATGATTTGTTAGAAATTTTTCTTTAGAAAAAAGATATTTTTTGATATTCTATGTAAAATATTTTTTTATTCTGTATTTTTGCTTTATCTAAAAATTTTGTACTTAAAGATAATATATTAAAATTTTTATATATATTTTTATATTCATTAGATTTAATAATAATAAATTTATTTTTATGTTTAAGATTTTTTATACAAGAAATAATATCGATATAATAATCATAACAATCAGTAATTATATATAATAATCCTTTATTTTTTAATTTATAAAATAAATTTTGAATAAAAATTATTTTTAATAATCTTCTTTTTTTATGTTTTAATTTTGGCCATGGATCAGGAAAATATAATTGAATTAATTTTATTGAATAATTAGGAATCATATATTTAAATACAAAAAAAACATCACAATAAATTAATTTTAAATTTTTAATATTATTTTTCACAATATTTTTAAGACAATTAATAATTCCTGGTAAATATATTTCTACTGCAATAAAATTATATTGCAAATTATTAATGGCAAAATTACAAATATTATTATCTATACCAAAACCAATATCAAATATAATTGGAAATTTATTATTAAAATAATGTTGAAAATTTATAACTTTTTTTTGATTTTTAATACTAAAAAAATTAAAATACTTAGAAAAAAATATATTGTTAAATTTTGTTAATTTTCTATATCGACAACAATAACTTTTAATATTATTATTCATAGTTTTGTATAAATATTATTTTATATATAAAATATATAATTAATTAAATAAATTACTAAGGATTCTATATTATGTCAAAAAAAATTTTTTGTATTTATTTTCAAAAAAGATTAGAACAATTAAATCATAAAGTATATCCAGGTAATATAGGTAATATTATTTTTTATCATATATCTAAAAAAGCATGGTCTGAATGGATAATTCATCAAACTAAAATAATTAATGAAAAAAAATTAAATATGATAAAAGAGAAAAATATTATTTTTTTAGAAAACAAAATGATTAAATTTCTTTTTTGTAAATAAAAAAATCAATAAAAAATTATAAAATATTTATGGAGCTAAGCGGAATCGAACCGCTGACCCTCTGCGTGCAAAGCAGATGCTCTACCATCTGAGCTATAGCCCCTATTTTTTTAGGCTTGAGTGGACTTGAACCACTGACCTCACCCTTATCAGGGGTGTGCTCTAACCAACTGAGCTACAAGCCTATTATATAATAAAACATAATATGTAATTATCCATAATTAATATTAAAAGTCAACTTAAATGTTTTTATATTATTAATAATAATTATTTTTCTAAAAAATTAATAATGGTAAAATTTTTTAGAAAAATTTAATATATTAAAATCTTTTTTAAAAAAATTTAGTTTTATATAAGTTATTATTTTTTAATAATAAATCTTTTTTATAAAAGATATAATTTAAATAATTTTAAAAAATATAATTTAATATAATTAAAAAATTTATTTATAAAAAATTATTAAAATTTTAATAAAATTAAATTATTAAATTATATTTAAATATTTATTTTTAATAAATTAAAATTTATAATTATAAATTTTAAACTTTATTCATTAAATAATTTAATAAAATTAAAAATAATTTTAATAAATTAATAATATTAATGATATGATTAAAGATAAATTAAAATAATTTTTATAAAAAAATGTAAAAATATTATATGTTTGATATTAGTGTTAATTTAACAAATAAACAATTTAAAAATGATAAAAATAATATAATTAATAGAGCAATTAATAATGGTGTTAACGGTTTATTAATAATAGGATCTAATTTAGAAAATAGTTATGATGCTTATAAAATAAGCAAAAAATATAAAAATTATTGTTGGTCTACAGTAGGATTACATCCTCATTATGCTAATTTATGGAATAATAATTATATTAATAAAATTATAAAATTAATAAAAAATGATAAGGTAGTTGCAATAGGAGAATGTGGTTTAGATTTTTATAGAAATTATTCATCTATAAAAGAACAATTATTTGCTTTTAATGCTCAACTTGAATTATCTTATTCTTTTCAAATACCAATATATTTACATTGTCGTAATGCTTTTAAATTTTTTTTTAAAACACTAAAATTTTGGTATTATAAAATACCGGGAATAATAATACATTGTTTTTCAGGAAATGAATATGAATTAAAAAAATGTTTAGATATGAATATGTCAATAGGAATATCAGAATTATTTTTTAATTTAAAATACAGAAAAGGTTTTAAAAATGATATTAATTTAATTCCAAAAAATAAATTACTAATTGAAACTGATTCTCCTTTTTTATTATTTAAAAAAACATATAATAAAATATATAAAAAATTAAAAGGTCGTAATGAACCTTCATTATTACCTAATTTATTAAAAAAAATATCATTATTAAGAAATGAAATTTTTACCGAATTAGATGAACAAACAGAAATAAATGCATTTAAAATATTAAAATTAAATAAAAATAATTGTAATTATAATTTCAATAATTTAAAATAAAAAATCTAATAAATATGTTAATTTAACATTATAAATGTAAAATAAAATTTAAAAATTTAAATAAAGAGTAAAATTATGTGTTTAATCTCTAATATATCGCAATTAATAACAAATAAAAAAAACATTGATAGTGAAATATCTATAGGAGGTTGGGTACGTAATAGAAGACATTCTAAAATAGGTATTACTTTTATTAATTTATATGATGGTTCTTGTTTAGAAGACATTCAAATTATTGCTAGTTATAAATTAAATAATTATAAAAATGAAATTTTATTTATTACTAGTGGATGTTCTTTAAAAGTTATAGGAAAATTAAAAATTTCACCTAAAAAAATACAGAAATATGAAATACATGCTTCAAAGATAAAAATTACAGGATGGGTAGATAATCCTGGAAAGTATCCTATTTCACCTAAAAAACATAGTTTAAAATATTTAAGAGAAGTATGTCATTTACGTCCTAGAACTACAATCATTAGTAGTATTACCAGAATAAGACATAATATAGCATTATATATACATAATTTTTTAAATAAAAAAAAATTTTTTTTAATAAATACTCCATTAATTACTACTTTAGATACTGAAGGTTCAGGAAAAATGTTTAAAGTATCGACTTTAGATTTTTTAAATTTAAAATACGAAAAAAATAAAAAAAATTTTTTTAAAAAAGATTTTTTTGGTAAAGAATCATTTTTAACTGTTTCAGGACAATTAAATTTAGAAACATATGCTTGTTCTATGTCTAAAGTTTATACATTCGGACCTACTTTTAGAGCAGAAAATTCTAATACTAAACGTCATCTAGCTGAATTTTGGATGTTAGAAATAGAAATTGCATTTGCAAATTTAAAAAATCTTATAAATTTTGCAGAAAAAATGTTAAAAAGCATTTGTAAATATATTTTATGTTTTCATGAAAATGAAATTTCTTTTTTATCTAAAAAAACAGAAAATAATTTATTTAATAAAATTAATAAAATTTTATTAAATAAATTTATTATAATTAAATATAATAAAGTCATAGAAATTTTAAAAAATAGTAAAAAAAAATTTTCCCATTCCATAAAATGGGGGGAAGATCTTTTTATAGAACATGAAAAATATTTAACAAATACTTATTTTAATAATCCAGTAATAATATATAATTATCCTAAAAAAATTAAAGCTTTTTATATGTATCTTAATAGTGATAAAAAAACTGTTGCTTCTATGGATTTATTATTACCAGATATTGGAGAAGTTATTGGAGGTTCTCAAAGAGAAAATAGAATAGAAATATTTGATAAAAGATTAAAAGAATTTAAACTTAATCAAAGTGATTATTGGTGGTATCGTGATTTAAGAAAATATGGTACAGTTCCACATTCTGGATTTGGTTTAGGTTTTGAAAGATTAATATCTTATATTACTGGTTTATATAATATTAAAGATGTTATACCATTTCCAAGAACTCCATATAATGCTAAATTTTAAAAATTTTTTATAAATATAAAAAAATAATAAATTTTTAATATTAATATCAATGAATAATAATTTTATTAATCAGGATAAAAAATATGAAATTTAATATATTTAAAATTTTAATACTTTTTCTATTATCAATAAATTTTGTTAACGCTAGTGAAATTTATGATAATAATGGACAAAAAATAGATTTATATGGAATTTTAGAAATTAAAAATACTGTTTCTAAAAATAATATTAAAATACCTCAGCAGTATAGAGATACTGAATCAAATATAATTTTAGGTCTTAAGGGAGTAACTAATATATATAATGATATATATAGTTATGCACAAATAGAATATAGTCTACCAATACATCAAGTTGAAATAAATAAAGATATTTATCCATCAATACGTTTAGGATTTATAGGTGTAAAATTTAATCATGGTAATAGTTCAATAGATTATGGAAGAAATTATGGAATATTATATGATGTAACTTCTTACATGAAAAAAAATTCTTTTTTTGAAAAAAATTTTATGTATGATAAAAATGATTATTTTATGTTTGGAAGAACTAATAATCTTTTAACATATAGAAATAAAAATTTTTTTGGATTAATTAAAGGGTTAAATATTGCTTTACAATACAAAAATTCTGATCAAAATTATGATGATAATGAAAATTCTTTAGAAAATTCTTTAGAAAATTCAAAACAAGGATGGGGTACTTCTATTAATTATAAAATAGGTAATACAGGAGTAAGTATTTCAGGTGCATATTTTAATGTTTTAAAAACAATTGATAAAGATAAAAAAATTTTTTCTAATACTAAAAAAATTTTTGATAATAAAAATATTAATACTTATTCAATTGGAGCTAAGTATCAAAAAAATAATATTTATTTAGCAGCTGTTCTTAGTAGTTCATATAATGGATTAAAATATACAAATTTTAATAGTAATGATAATGGACATTTGTTTGCTCATAAAATTACAAATTTAGAAATTATTGGACAGTATAAATTTGATGATAATTTAAAAACTACTATATCATATACACAATCACAAGGATATGATATACCAGCTGGATATCATTATTTAGGTGGTAATATAGATTTATCAAAATATATTTTGATAAATACAATGTATAAATTTAATAAAAATTTTTCTGCTTATATTGGTTATCGTATTAGTTTACTAAGTAATAATAATGATTATATTAAAAATAATAGAATATTTAATGGAAATATTTTAGGTATAGGTATAACTTATAATTTTTAATAACTAAAATTAGTAAATAAAAATAAAATATTTTTAACTTTAACTAACTATTTTTAATTTAAAAATTTTATAAAAAATAAATTTTAAATAGTTAGTTAAAATTTTTATATAAAATATAATTTTTAGTAATTTCTTTATAAATTGTTGTTTGTTTACCATGTCCAGGTAAAATAATATTATTCATTCCTAACGGAATTATATTATTTCTAATAGAATTAATTAAAATATTTAAATTACTTTTTGGTAAATCTGTTCTTCCTATACTATTATTAAAAATAATATCTCCTGATATTAAAATATTATTTAATTTATTAAAAAATATAATATGACCTGGAGTATGTCCAGGGCAATGATATATTTTTAGAATATTTTTTCCTATACTTATAATTTCATTGTTTTTTAACCATATATTATTTTTAAATATACATTTTGGAAGTTTAAAAATTTTATTTTGTAATTCTATATTTTTTAACCAAAAAATATCTTTTTTATGTGGTCCTAAAATAGGTATTTGATAAAAATCAGCTAATATAGAAGCAGCACCAATATGGTCTAAATGGCAATGGGTTATTAATATTTTTATTACATCTAGTTTATATATACTTATAATTTTTATAATTTTTTGATATTCACCACCCGGATCAATAATAGCTGCTTTTAATGTTTTTTTACACCATATTAAATAACAATTTTGTTTGAAATTTGTAACAGGTATTGATAAATATTTCATATTTATTACTTTATATATATTTTTAATATATATTAAAAAATATTTTTAAAATTTTTTAAAATTATTTAACTTAAATTTTTTTAAAAAAAATAATAATTATTATTCACATTTTGCTGCTTTAAAAGCTTCTGTCATTACATTAGAAAAATTATTATTTTTTTTGTTATTATCTTTTTTTTTAATGATTTTATTTTCTAATTCTTTCATATTTATAGTAATATTAACTATTCTAGTTTTACGATCAATATTATTGATACTACCTTCTATATTTTGTCCTATTTTAAGATTTTTTAATATATTATCAATTTTATAATTTTTATATTCAGATAATTGAATATTACCTAATATACCATTATTTAATTTTAATTTTATATTCTTAATATCTTTATTAGTAATAATACCTTTAATTTTATTATTTTTTTTCTGTTTTTTTAAATAATAATTTAATGGATCTTCTATTAATTGTTTAATTCCTAAAGAAATTCTTTCTCTTTCTGGATCTACTTGCAAAACTATAGTTGTAATATTATCTTTTTTCTTATATTTATGAACTTCATCTTCGCCTTTTTTTATCCAAGATAAATCAGATAAATGAACCAAACCATCTATACCACCAATTAAACCAATAAAAAGACCAAAATCTGTTATTGATTTAATTTTTCCTTCTACACGATCTCCTTTTTTATAATTTTTTGAAAATTCTAACCATGGATTTAAAGTACACTGTTTAATTCCTAAAGATATTCTTCTTCTTTCTTCATCAATATCTAATACCATAACTTCTACTTTATCATTAACAGATACTACTTTAGTAGGATGTATATTTTTATTTGTCCAATCCATTTCTGATACATGTACTAATCCCTCTACTCCTTCTATAATTTCAACAAAACAACCGTAATCTGTTAAATTAGTTACACGTCCTATTAATTTACTATTTTCAGGATAACGTTTAGATATAGAAATCCAAGGATCTTCTCCTAGTTGTTTTAATCCTAATGAAACACGAGTTTTTTCTTTATCAAATTTTAATATTTTTATTGTAATTTCTTCACCAATACTTACAATTTCGCTAGGATGTTTTACCCTTTTCCATGCCATATCTGTAATATGTAATAATCCATCTACTCCTCCTAAATCTACAAAAGCTCCATAATCAGTAAGATTTTTAACTAATCCTTTTATTTTCATTCCTTCATATATAGTATTAAGTAAATGATTTCTTTCAGCACTATTTTCTGATTCTATTACTGCTTTTCTAGATATAACAACATTATTCCGTTTACGATCTAATTTTATAACTTTAAAATCTAATTCTTTACCTTCTAGATGAGAAGTATCTCTAATTGGTCTAATATCTACTAAAGAACCTGGTAAAAATGCTCTAATACCATTAAGATCTACAGTAAAACCACCTTTTACTTTTCCGTTTATAATACCTTTAGTATTATTATTATTTAAATTAGCTTTTTCTAAAACTAACCAAGCTTCATGTCTTTTCGCTTTTTCTCTAGAAAGAATAGTTTCACCAAATCCATCTTCTATTGAATCTAAAGCAACATCAATTTTATCCCCTATTTTTATTTCCAGATTACCTTGAGAATTTTTAAATTGTACAATAGGAATACAAGATTCTGATTTTAATCCAGCATCTACTAAAACAACATCTTTTTCAATAGAAATAACAGTACCAGTAATAATTGATCCTAAATTAATAATTTTATTTTTTAATGATTTTTGAAATAATTCAGTAAAACATTTACTCATATTAGTAACTTTAAAATATTTGTTAAAAAATATATACTTAAATCATATTTAGTATTATTTTGAAAAAAACTCACACTATCCTTATATGAGGATGAGATAAAATAAATAATTTAATTTAATTATATATAATATAATTTATGTTAAAATTAACATTAATAGTATTTTTCTGCAACTACTATATAAATTTTTTAAATATTTTCATTAATAGATATTTTAATTATTTTTTTTATTATTTTTTTTTGTAAAAACTAATTTTTTTTAGTTCTTTAAAAAAGTTTGGATATGTTTTATTTATACATTGAGGATTAATAATACTTACAGAAGTGTTTGAAAGTGCTAATAATGAAAAACACATAGCAATACGATGATCATTGTAAGTTTCAACAATAACTTTTTTTATTTTTTTAGGAGGAGTAATTATAATATAATCTTTACCTGTTATAATTTTTGCTCCTGTTTTTTTTAATTCATTAGACATTGCTTTTAAACGATCAGTTTCTTTTACACGCCAATTATATATATTTTTAATAGTTGTAGTACCATTTGCAAATAAACTAGTAACAGCAATTGTCATAGCTACATCTGGAATATGATTCATATCCATATTTATTGATTTTAAAATATTTTTAGTACAACTAATATAGTTTTTACCATAATGTATAATAGAACCCATTTTTTTTAAAATATTTAAATATTGAATATCTCCTTGGATACTATTTTTAGTAATATTTTTTATTTTTACTGTTCCCCCTTTAATAGCTGCTGCAGATAAAAAATATGAAGCAGAAGATGCATCTCCTTCTATAATATATTCTCCAGGAGAAATATAATTTTGTTTCCCTAAAATTTTAAAATATTTATAATTATTATTTTGTACATTAACTCCAAAAATTTTCATTAATTTAATTGTTATATCAATATATGGTTTTGATACTAAATTACTATTTACAGTAATTAAAATATCCTTTTTTATTAAAGGACTAATCATTAGTAATGAAGTTAAAAATTGACTTGATATGGAACCTTTTATTTCTATATTTTTTAAATTTTTTAACCCTCCTTTTATATGTATAGGAGGAAAATTTATATTTTCCAAATATTTTATATTAGCTCCATGGAATATTAAAGTATCTACAAGATGTTTAATAGGTCTTTCTTTCATTCTTGTATCACCAGTTAAAATAATATCACATTGTTTATTTAATGAAAGTAAAGCAGTTAAAGGTCTTATTACTGTACCAGCATTACCAAGATATAATTTTAATTTTTTTTGTGGATTAATAATTCCATTATTTCCTGTAATTTTACATATTGTTTTACCATTTGATAGTACAAATTTAATACCTAACAACTTTAATGCTTTTAACATATAATTAACATCATCACTATTAAGTAAATTTATTAATTTAGTATTACCTTGAGCTAAAGAAGATAATAATAACACTCTATTAGAAATACTTTTTGATCCAGGTAATGTTATAGAACCTTGGATTTTTTCTATAGATTTTAAAATTAAGATATTTTTCATAATATATTATTATTTAAATTGAAATTAAAATCATCATAACATTTATAAATATGATTTTTCAAAATCATTCATAAAATTTATTAATTTTTTAACTCCTTCTATAGGCATAGCATTATATATTGAGGCTCTAATTCCTCCTATCATTTTATGTCCTTTTAAATACATTAATCCATTTTCTTGTGCTTTTTTTAAAAACAAATTTTCTTTTTTAGGATTTTTTAAATGGAAAACAATATTTGTTATAGATCTATTATTATTAGATATTTTATTTATATAGAAATCACTACTATCTATAGTAGAATATAATAATTCTGCTTTTTTTTTATTTATTTTACCAATATATTTTACTCCGCCTTTTTTTTTTAACCATTTTAGTACTAATCCAGATAAATATAAAGAAAATGTAGGAGGAGTATTAAACATTGAATTATATTTCAAAATAATTTGATAATCTAATACTGAAGGTAACTCTTTACGTTTTTTTTTTATATCATTTATTATTAAATCTTTTTTTATAATAATAATGGTTAATCCAGCAGGACCAATATTTTTTTGTACACTAGCATAAATCATTCCATAATTTTTTATATTTATTTCTTTTGTAAGAATAGAAGATGATAAATCTGCTACAACAATTTTATTTTTTAATTTAGGTTCTTCATTTATTGCAATTCCTTCTATTGTTTCATTAGGACAGTAATGAATATATTTTGTATTATCATTCAAATTCCAATTTTCTATTTTTTCTATATAATAAATTCCATTTTTTTTTCTTACAGGATTAATTATATTAGGTTTGCAATATTTTTTTGCTTCTTTTATAGCTTGATTAGACCAATGACCAATATTTGCATAATCAGCAGTTTCATCATAATAAAGTAAATTCATAGGTATAGCTGAAAATTGTGTTCTAGCTCCTCCCTGGCAAAATAATATTTCATATTCAAATGGTATATTCATTAATTCACGTAAATTATTTTTTATATCTTTCATTAATTTAATAAATTCATTATTACGATGACTAATTTCCATAACAGAAATATTTAAATTATGCCAATTTGTAAATTCATTTTGTGCTTTTTTTAATACTTCGTAAGGTAATGAAGCTGGACCGGGACTAAAATTAAATATTTTTTTCATTTTTATGATCCTATTAATTTATTATATAAACATTATATATTTTATATTTTTTTATGTATTCTATTGAAATCATATGTATACATAGACATAATAATACCAAAATTAGTCATAACAACTACAAAAGATGTACCTCCATAACTAACTAATGGTAAAGGAATACCAACAATTGGTAATAAACCACTAACCATACTTATATTAATAAATACACATAAAAATAATACTAATATTATCCCTCCAATTATCATTTTATTAAAAATATTTTTACAATTTAATGATAAATATATCCCTCTTATTATTAAGAACATATATAATGTTATAAATAATAATGTTCCTATAAAACCAAATTCTTCAGCTAAAACAGAAAATATAAAATCAGTATGTTTTTCTGGTAAAAAATTTAATTGTGCTTGAGTTGCATTTTTCAAACCTTTACCTAATAATCCTCCAGAACCGATTGATATTTTAGATTGAAAAATATGATATCCTTTTCCTAAAACATCATAATTACTTTTTGATAACATTAACATTCTTTCTCTTTGATAATCATGTAATAATAACATCCATATAAAAGGAATAGATATTATAAATATAATTATAGTTTTTATTATAATTTTCCAAGATAATCCTGCTAAAAATAACATAATAAGACCAGAAAAACTAATTAAAATAGCAGTACCTAAATCAGGTTCTTTAGCAACTAATATTGAAGGTATTAAAATTAAAATAATTACTTTTAAAAATACTTTTATATTAATAGGATATTTATTTTTATTTAAAATATATGTGACTACTAAAGGAACTGATATTTTAGATATTTCAGAAGGTTGAAATTTAATAAAATTAATATTTAGCCATCTTTTTGCACCTTTAGTTGTATAACCAAAAAAATTTACTATAACTAATAAAATAATAGAGAATAAATAAAATATAAAAGAATATTTTTTATAAATATGAGGAGGAATTTGTGAAGCTATTATCATAATTATAAAACCTATTATAAATTGTATTAACTTATGTTTTATTAAATTATAGTTATAAGTTTCTGATATACTCCATGTTATAAACATACTTAACATTGAAATTAATATTATTAATGTTAATAAGATAATATCTATATGTAAAATAGAATTTATAAAATAACTTATTTTTTTTTTCATAATTAATTATATAATAAATTTATATTTAAATTAAAAATTTTTCTTTATGTTTAAAAATATAATCAAAAATTTTTCTTGTTATATATCCTATTGAAATATTACTATTTTCTATAATAATTGTAATAGCTATTTTAGGGTCTTCAAAAGGAGCAAAAGCTATTATAAGCTTATGATCTCTTAATTTTTTTTTGATGCTTTTAATATTATATTTTTTTATGTTTTTTAAATTAAAAACTTGAGCAGTTCCTGTCTTTGCAGCTATATGATAATTTGCTGAAGAAAAATATTTATACATAGTACCTTTTTTTTTATTAGCTACATTATACATTCCTAATTTTACTATATTCCAATATTTTATTGGTAAATCTATTACTTTTTTATCTTTAGGTGGTAAATAGTAATAAAACATATTATTTAATTTTCGTTTTTGATAAATATGTAGAGTTTTACTAATACCATTATTTATTAAAATAGTTAATGCATTATGTATTTGTATAGGTGTTGCATTCCAATAACTTTGTCCTATTCCAACTAAAATGGTATCTCCTAAATACCAGGGTAGTTGTATATTATTAAATTTCCATTTTTTTGTTGGCATATTACCTGATTTTTCATCAAATAAATCAATATTAGTTAATTTACCATAACCAAATTTAGTCATCCATTGATGAATTTTATTAATACCTATATTATAGGATAATTGATAAAAAAAAGAATCAGATGATTCTTGTATAGCTTTTATAATATTTAAATATCCATGACCATTTTTTTTCCAATCTTTATAAATTTGATGAATTTTAGGTATTTTCCACCATCCAGGATCAAATAAAATTGTATTTTCATTTATTAAATTAAAATTTAAAGCAATTAAAGATAAATATGGTTTTACAGTAGAAGCAGGAGGATATATTCCTTGAATAGCTCTATTAACTAATGGATGATTATGATTTTTTAATAAAATATTTAAATTATTATTTTTGACATTACTCATAAATAAATTAGGATCATAACTAGGTGTTGAAACCATCGCTAAAATATTACCATTTTTTGGATTACTAACAATAACAACACCTTTAATATTAGTCATTAATGAATAAATATATTTTTGTAAAAAAAAATCAATTGTTAAAAAAATATCACTTCCTGTATATGCATTTTTTTTACAAATTTTGTATTTATATTCACCTTGATTATTTGTAGCAATTTTTTGATAACCTACAGTACCATATAATAAATTTTCATAATATTTTTCAATACCATTAACTCCTATTGGATGATTTTTAATATATTTTTTTATAAGATTTGTATTTTTAAAAAAAATACTTTTTTTATTATCATATAATTTAACATAACCTATTACATGAGAAAATATCCTACCATGAGGATAAAAACGTTTTTGAAAAGATACTAAAGATATTTCAGGAAATTTATATTTATTTACTAAAAATTTTGATTTTTGTACTTGACTTAAATTAAATTTTAATATTATTGATTTATAGTTATTATTTTTAATTTTTTTATTTATAATATTGATAATATTATATTTACTATTTTTTAATTTCAAAATTTTTTGTAAATTTATAATTTTTTGAAAAAAAATATTAGTGTTATTAGGTTTTATTTTTAAACGATAAAAAATTAAATTTTTAGCTAAAACTATACCATTTCTATCATAAATTAATCCTCTATTTGGAACTAAAAAAAAAAATTAGTATAATTTAATTCTGCCTGTAATTTATATTTTTTATAAGATTTAATTTGTAAGTAATATAAATTATATATTAAAATAATCATTAATATGAAAAATATTTTTATTAAAAATTTTGTTCTTTGTAAAAAAACTTTTGATTTTATTTCTTTTTTTTTTAAAAAATTATAATTAATATTCATTAGTAATTTATAACCTATAATATTTTAAATATTTTATGAAAATAATAAAGCTAATCTTTCTAAATCAATCCAAAAATATTTTTCTATATAATTATTTATTATAAAACTTTTAATATTTATTTCAATTTCTAATAATAATTTAATTATTAAATATAATTTTTTATAATTTAATTTTTTTAATGATGTTTTAAAAAAACCAATTTTTTTTATAGAAATTATTTTATTTTGTTTAAAAATTGTATTTAAAGAACATTTTTTTAAATTTCTATATATTTTTAAAATTAAAAAAATATTTTTTTGTAATTGATATAATATTAAAAATGGATTTTGTTGAGTATATTTCATATATTTAATTATATTAATACTATTTTCTATATCTCCTTTTAAAAGAGAATTAATTAAATTACTTTCTTTTATAAGAACAAAATTACTAATATTATTTAATATAATTAACAAAGAAGAATAATTACTATTTTTTTTTTGTAAAGAAATATTTTTTATAACTTGATTTAGTAAAATTAAATTATCAGAAAAATAATTTTTTAATAAATGACAAATATTATTATTAATAGGTAAATTAAATTTTTGAAAACAATAATTAATCCAATTAACTAATTTTATATTATTTAACTTATTACATTTTATAAAAATAGAAAATTTATTATTTATAATATTCTTTATTATTTTTTCTGTATATAAATTTATATTATTATGAATTTCTATAATTAATATATTATTATTATTTGTTAAATTTATTAAAAATATTAAATTTTTTATATATTTAATAAATATATTTTTATCTAAAAATATTAAATGTATAATTTGTTTTTTACAAAAAAAATCATTTGTAGAAAATTTAAAAAAAACATATTTCCAATCAAAATTATTATCTACAATAATAACATTATTTTTAACAAATTTTAATTTTAGAAATTTATATAATAATAAATTTATATTTTTTTTTATAAAAAATAATTCATCACCAGCTATAATATAGCAAAAATATTTTTTATCATAAATTTTTTTATAGAAAGTATTAAATAATATTTTACTCATTTTTTATTGAAAATTAATTTTAAAATTAATAAAAATTTATATTTTTTTTGTTACTATATTAAATATTTTATATGGAATATAAATTGTTTTTATGACTGTAATATCTTTCAAAAATTTAGATATTTTGTTATGTAATAAAATATATTTTTGAATATTATTTTCTTTTTTTTTATATTTTAATGGAACTTCAAGATTATATTTTTTTTTACCATTAATTTGAATTACAATATTAAAAGTATCAAATAATTTAGTATCAATATTTTCAATTATAGGCCATGATTCATAATCTATATTAGTCTTATTTTCTATATGTTTCCATAATACAAAACAAAAATGTGGTGTAAATGGATACAAAATTTTTAATACTATTAATAATCCATTATAAATAATTAAATAATCTATTTTATTAGATATTTTATATTTAATAATTTTATTAACTAAAGACATTATAGATGATATAGTTGTATTAAAAATTTGATATTTTTCAAAATTATTTGTTGCTTTTATAATAGTATTATTTATATAATTTTTTATTATTAATTGTTTTTTATTATATTTAGTAAACATATAATATTTTTCATAAATTCTTTTATAATTATAATTTAATTTTTTATATTGATAAATAAATCTCCATAATTTTTTTAAAAATTTAAACATTCCGTTAATTCCTGATTCTTTCCATTCTAAGGACATAGTTGGAGGAGCAGCAAACATAATAAAAAGACGTAAGGTATCAGCCCCATATTTTCGAATAATATCTTGAGGATCAATACCATTATTTTTAGATTTAGACATTTTTATCATACCATTATAAATTAATTTTCTTCCTTTTTTATCAAAAATATTTGTATTATTATTATTTTTTTTAGAAATAACATTTTTAGATGAAACCCAATGGTATTGATTATTTTTATCTATATAATAATAAGAATCAGCTAAAACCATTCCTTGACATAGTAATTTTTTTACTGGTTCATCTGTGTCTAATAATCCTATATCTCTCATTAATTTATGAAAAAAACGAAAATATAATAAATGCATTGTTGCATGTTCTATGCCACCAATATATTGATCGATAGGCAACCAATATTTTGCTTTTTTTTTATCTAACATATTATTACTGTCATGAGGACATGTATATCTTGCGTAATACCATGAAGATTCAATAAAAGTATCAAAAGTATCAGTTTCTATTTGTCCAATTATTCCATCTTTATTATATTGAAACCATTTTAAATTTTTTCTAATTTTTTCATTATAATTTTCTTCTATATTTTTATTAAAAAATTTTTTAGGAAAAATTAGAGGTAAATCTTTTTTTTTAAAAGGTATAAAATTACCATCATTTTTTATAATAATAGGAATAGGAGTTCCCCATAATCGTTGTCTTGAAATACTCCAATCTTTTAAGTGATAATATTTTTTATAAAAAGCAATTTTTTTTTTCACTAAATCATTAAATAATAATTTATTATTAACTTTATTATTTTTATCAGAATTTAACATTTTATTTTTATTTATAATTAAAATATTACATTTTTCTGCTAATAATAAATCTATTTTATTATATTGAGGAATGCCAATAGTAGCATTAATTTCATGAATTTTAGATAAATAATTTACTATTATTATTGGTATTTTTTTTTTTGTAAAAATATTTACAGCAAATAATAAACTATTTATACATTTTATTTGAATAGGTAAAGATAATTTTTTTTCATTAGAAAATGAAAATTTACATTTTTGAATAAATTTTTTAATTTCTTTGTTCTTAATTAATTTTTCACATATAGGATGATTATATAAAATTTTTATAAAATTAATATTTATACATTGATATTTTAATTCCAAAAAAACATTAAGTTTTAAATTAGTATTAAATATTTTAAAAAAAATTTCTATTCCTTCTATTTTACCTATCCAATTTTTTTGCATATTTTTAACTTGATTAGGCCAATTTTCTAATTTTTTTAAATAATTTAATAATTCTTCAGAATAAGAAGTAATTTTTAAAAACCATTGTTTAATCCACTTTTTTTTAATAAAACTATGACATCTCCAACAAGAATTATTTACAACTTGTTCATTAGCTAATATTGTTTTATCTGTAGGACACCAATTTATTAAAGATTTTTTTTTATATGCTAATCCTAATTTATATAATTTTAAAAAAAACCATTGTTCCCAACGATAATATTCAGGATCACATGTTGTAATTTCTCTATTCCAATCAAAACTAAATCCTAATAATTTTAGTTGTTTTTTCATGTATAAAATATTATTTTTAGTCCAAATTTTAGGAGAAACATTATTATTATAAGCTGCTATTTCGGCAGGTAAACCAAAAGCATCCCATCCAATTGGATGTAAAACATTTTTACCTAACATACGTTGATATCTAGCAATAACATCTCCTATAGTATAATTACGAACATGACCCATATGTAATTTACCAGATGGATATGGTAACATTGATAAACAGTAAAATTTTTTTTTATTATAATTTTCTGTTACTTTAAAAGTATTTTTTAAATCCCATTGTTTTTGAACGTAAGATTCTATTTCTTTAGGAAAATATTCTTTTTTCATATAAAAAAATTTCCGAATTTATTATTTTTAAAATTATTAAAAAATAATAAAATATTTTTTATAAAAATAATTTATTATTATATATTGTAATTTTATTAAAAATTTTTTATAAATATGGATTTTTATGTCCAAGTAATTTAAGTATATTAATTTCTTTTAATTCCATTAAATTTGCTTCATAAAAATTTTTATGCTTATATTTTAATAAATGTAAAACTGAATGTATAATAATATGAGTATAATGTAATTTAAATGTTTTTTTTTGTAAAATAGATTCATATTCAATAATTTCTTTACATAAAATAATATCTCCTAATAATGTTTTTTTTAAAAAATTATTTTCTAATAAAAAAGATAAAACATTAGTTGGTTTAGATATTTTTAAATATTTTTTATTAAGTTTTTGTATAATATTTTTTTTTACTATAGAAATAGTTATTTCAACTTTTTTAATGTTTTTTTTTGTAAAAATTATATTTAACCAATAAAAAATTTCATTTTTTGTTGGTAAATTATTATTATTTTTACAATAATTATAATAATTTAAAATAATATTTGATCTCATAAAATCCTAAATAAATTAATTTTTACAAACAGAAATAAATTTTGCGTATAAAGAGTATAAATAAGAATCAATAATTTTTACATTTACAAATTCACCAATACAATTGTAATCGTTTGTAAAAAAAACAGTTCTATTATTTTCTGTTTTTCCAAAATATTGATTATTTTGAGTAGATATACCTTCTACTAATACAATTTGTATTGTATTTATCATTTTTAAACTAAATTTTTTAGTTTGTTGTTTTAAATAATATTGTAATAAATGTAATCTTTCTTTTTTTTCATTTATACTTATATTATCTTTCATTTTACTAGCTGGAGTTCCAGGTCTAGCAGAATAAATAAAACTAAAACTCATATCTAAATCAATATCTAAAATTAATGAGATAGTATCATAAAAATCTTTTTTAGTTTCACTAGGAAAACCGATAATAAAATCTGAGCTAATTTGAATATTAGGTCTAATATTTTTAAGTTTATTTATAATTTGAATATATTCATTAACATTATATCTTCTTTTCATTAAAGAAAGAATTCGATCGGATCCACTTTGTACTGGTAAATGTAAAAAACTTACTAGTTGAGGAATTTTTTTGTATATATTTATTAAATCATCAGAAAAATTTTGAGGATGACTTGTAGTAAATCTAATTCTTTTAATATTTTTTATTTTAGATATCATTTTTAATAATTTAGTAAAATTACAATAATCTTGTTTTATAATATTTCTATAATTATAGGAATTAACATTTTGTCCAAGTAAATGTATTTCTTTAACTCCTTGTAATGATAAATTTTTAATTTCTAAAATTATATCTTTATAAGGTCTACTTATTTCTTTTCCTCTAGTATAAGGAACTATACAATATGTACAATATTTATTACAACCTTCCATAATTGTAACAAAAGAACTTACATTTTTTGTTTTGGTTAAAGGAAAAGATTTAAATTTTTCAATTTTTGGAAAACTTATATCAATTAAATATTTTTTAAACTTACGAACTTTATATATCATTTTAGGTAATCTATGAAAAGTTTGGGGACCAAAAATAATATCTATATAATATGCTCTTTTTAATATTTTTTCTCCTTCTTGTGAAGCGACACAACCTCCAACTCCAATTATAATTTCTGGATTATTTTTTTTTAAATTTTTCCATCTTCCTAATTGATGAAATAATTTTTCTTGTGCTTTTTCTCTAATAGAACATGTATTTAATATTAAAATATTAGCATTTTGAACTGATTTAGTAATTTTACAATTTAATTCTTTTTTCATAATATCAATAATCTTTGAAGAGTCATATTCATTCATTTGACAGCCCCAAGTTTTGATATATAATTTATTATTTAGCATAATTAGATTACAAAAATTATTTTTATAAAAAAAACTGAATAAAAGTAATAATGTTAAATTATTCTGGGGTACCTGGATTTGAACCAGGGATGCCGGTATCAAAAACCGGTGCCTTAACCACTTGGCTATACCCCATATTTTGCGGAAGACGAGACTCGAACTCGTATTATCCTAAAAAATAGCCAGAACCTAAATCTGGTGCGTCTACCAATATTTCCGCCACTTCCGCAGAAATAATTTCTATAGCTACGATGGGAGTTGAACCCATGACCTCAGCTTTATGAGTGCTGTGCTCTAACCAAACTGAGCTACGTAGCTAAACAATTATTATTATATTATGTAAATAATTAAGTATAACGTCAACTAATTTATTTATAAAAATTAATATTTTAAATTAAAATTAATAAAAGGAATAAATATAAAATGTATAATTATTATAAAAATAATTTTATTTTTCGAATTATAGATAATGATATAAAAAAAAAAAAATATGATATGATTTGTACAAGATTTCCTCCTGAACCTAATGGATACTTACATATAGGTCATATAAAATCTATTTATTTAAATTTTTTAATAGCTAAACATTATAAAGGAAAATGTTTTTTGAGAATTGATGATACTAATCCTTCTACAGAAAATATCCAATATATTAAATCTATTATCAAAGATTTAAAATGGTTGGGATTTAAATGGGATGAAGAAATTAAGTATTCTTCAAATTATTTTAATTTAATGTATAAATATGCTATAGAATTAATAAATAAAAATTTAGCTTATGTTGATCAATTAAATATTAATGATATTAAAAATTATAGGGGTACATTAAAAATACCAGGGGAAAATAGTCCGTATAGAAATCGTTCAAAACAAGAAAATTTAGAGTTATTTGAAAAAATGCGATTAGGTTATTTTCATGAAGGTAGTATGTCTTTACGTGCTAAAATTAATATGCAATCAAAAATAATTGTAATGAGAGATCCTGTATTATATAGAATCAAGTTTAAAAAACATCACCAAACTAATAAAAAATGGTGTATATATCCTACTTATGATTTTAGTCATTGTATTTCAGATGCAATAGAAGGTATTACACACTCTTTATGTACATTAGAATTTCAAGATAACAGATTATTATATGATTGGATACTAAATAATATTAGTATAGGATTTCATCCTAAACAATATGAATTTTCTAAATTACAAATAGAATATAATATTACTTCAAAAAGAAAAATTAATTTATTAATCAAAAAAAAAATTGTAAATAGTTGGAGTGATCCTCGTTTATTAACTATTTCTGGATTAAGAAAAAAAGGATATACTCCTTCTTCTTTAAAAGAATTTTGTTATCGTATAGGTGTAACAAAACAAAATAATATTATTGAAAAATCTTTTTTAGAATATTGTATAAAATTTAAATTAAATAAGATAGTTCCTAGAACTATGGCAATTTTACGACCTTTAAAAATAATTATTAGTAATTTTCCTCCAGGACAAAAAATAAAATTATCTATACCTAATCATCCTAATAATTTAAATATGGGATATAAAAATATTTATTTTACAAAAGAAATATATATAGATGTTTTAGATTTTTCTGAAAAAAAAAAAAAAAATTATAAAAGACTTATTTTAGGGGGAAAAGTACGATTAAGATATGCTTTTGTAATTAAAGCAAATAAAATTATTAAAGATAAATATGGAAATATTCTTTATATTGATTGCAATTATTATAAAGATACATTAGGAATAAAAATTAAAAAAAAACAAGAAATCAAAGGAATTATACATTGGATATCTTGTTCTTACTCACTTTCAGCATATTTTTATTTATATGATATTTTATTTATAAAAAAAAATATTAATAATTCTGATGATATTTTTTCTATTTTAAATAAAAAATCATTATTAATATATAATGGTTTCATAGAAAAAAATTTACTAAAAGAAAACAAAAATAAACATTTTCAATTTGAAAGAGAAGGATATTTTTATTTAAATAAAAAATATAAAAATAAAATTATTTTTAATAGAATTGTGTCATTAAAAAAAAATAATTAATTTTAAAAAAATAAAATCAATTATATTAATATAATTGATTTTATAATTTTATTTTTTTAATTCTTTAGATATTTGTTTAGTCCATGTTATAATACGTGAATTTGTTAATTCTGGTTGTCTGTCTTCATCTATAGTTAATCCTAAAAAATAATTTTTATTTTTTAAACTTTTAGTACTATAAAAGTTATAACCTTTAGTAGGCCAATATCCTATAATTTGTGCTTTATTTTTTTTTGTTATATCATAAATAATTTTTATTGCATCACAAAAATAATCTCCATAATCTTCTTGATCACCACAACCAAATAAACTTATAATTTTATTTTTAAAATTAATTTGTTGTAAGATAGGTAAAAAATCATCCCAATCGCATTGAACTTCTCCATAATACCATGTTGGTATTCCAAATAATATAATATTATATTTTTCAATATCTTTTTTTTCTGTTTGAGAAATATTGAATACTGATGAAATTTGATTTCCCAATTGTTTTTGTATTTTCAATGCAACATTTTCTGTATTACCTGTATCACTACCAAAAAAAATACCTATTTTTGACATTTTTTATTATTTTTTCTCCAATGAATATTATCTATAAAAAAATTTTAAAATAAAATGAAAAATTAATTTTTCATTTTCAATATATAATAAATGACCAACATTAGGAATATTATAAATTTTAGCAAAAGGAAATTGACGAAATATATCATTATAATATATAAAATTTATATAATTAGATAATTCAGCTTTTAAGAAAAAAATATTTCCATTCCATTGAGGAATTATATTCCAATCTAATATTTTTTTATATTCTTTTTTTAAAATTTTTAAGTTAAATTTCCATTTTCCATTTTTAAATGATTTTAATAATATATTTATTATATACATATTTTTAATATGTGATTTCATTATTTGAAAAATTTTTTTTCTAGTTAAAATATTTTTTTGATATATTATATCAAATACAGTAAAAATATTATTATCATAATATTTATATTTAATAGGAGCAATATCTAATATCACAATAAATTTTATTTTATGAGGTATCAATTGAGTAAGTTTCATTGCTATTTTACCACCCATAGAATGTCCTATAATAATAAGATTATCTTTAATATTTAAAAAATCTAAAGTATCTAAAACATCTTGAGACAAAAAAATATAATCCATTTTTCTTCTATGAGAAATTGATAGGCCATGATTTCTTATATCTAATAATATAATCTTATATTTTAAATATTTATTTAAAAATTTTCCCATTACATATAAACTTTTTTTATTACCAAATAATCCATGAAGTATAATAACTGTATATTTACTTTTAATAAATAAGTTACTATATGGAATAATTAAATAACTTAAAATCATATAAAATAAACTCATTGTAAATATAATTTTTATTATATATATAAATTTAAAAAATTGATTTTTAATAAATTTTAAATTTATGATATAATTTTTTTATTAAAAAAATTTGATGTTTAAAAATATTATTTATTTTAAAGTTCACATTTTATTATATAAAAAATAATATGTCTATTATGAAAAATATTAATCCTACAAAAACTATTTCTTGGAAAAATTTACAAAATCATATAAAAGAAATTAAAAATATTACTCTTCATCATCTTTTTAAACAAGATAAAAATAGATTTAAAAATTTTTCAATTAATTTCGAGAATAATATTCTTTTTGATTATTCAAAAAATATAATAAATAAAAATACAATGAAATTCTTAATTAGTTTAGCAAAAGAAACTAATTGTATTAATGCTATTAATGCATTATTTTATGGTAAAAAAATTAATGTTACAGAACAACGTTCAGTATTACATATAGCAACAAGAAGTAACAATTTTTTATTAAAAAATACGAAAATACATAATAATATAAATTTTATTTTACAAAAAATAAAAAATATTTCTGATGATATTATTTCAAAAAAATGGAAAGGTTATACAAATAAAAAAATTAAAAATATTATAAATATAGGTATAGGTGGATCAGAATTAGGACCATTAATGGTTACAGAATCATTAAAATCATATAAAAATAACTTAAATCTATTTTTTTTATCTAATATTGATTCTGATCAATTAGTAGAGATTATAAAAAAAATAAAACTAGAAGAAAGTTTATTTATTATTGTATCAAAAACCTTTACCACACAAGAAACAATAACAAATGCTTCAAGTATAAAAAAATGGTTTATGAAAAATATTATTACAAACATAAATAAAAATTTAATACTATTAAAACATTTTATTGCTGTAACAAATAATATTAATGCTGCAATAAATTTTGGTATTAATAAAAATAATATTTTACCATTATTATCTGAAATAGGAGGACGTTTTTCTTTATGGTCTTCTGTTGGATTATCCATTTCTTTATCTATTGGATTTCATAATTTTAAAAAATTATTAAAAGGAGCTAATAAAATGGATAATCATTTTTTTTATACTCCTATAAATAATAATATTCCTATTATTATGGCATTAATCAGTATTTGGTATAGTAATTTTTGGAATACAGAAACAGAAGCAATAATACCTTATTCTTATAATATGCGTTTTTTCCCACAATATTTACAACAACTATGTATGGAATCTAATGGTAAATCTATAGATAGAAATGGAAATAAAATAAAATACCAAACAAGTCCCATAATATGGGGAGATATTGGTACTAATGGACAACATTCTTTTTTTCAAATGTTACATCAAGGAACTAAATTAATACCATGTGATTTTATAGCTTCAGTAAGTAATTTAAATAATTTTTTTAAAGAACATCATAATAAATTAATTTCAAATTTTATTGCACAAACTAAAGCATTAGCATTTGGTAATACTAATAATAAATATATATTACAAGAAAACATATATAAATATTGTTTTGGTAATCATCCAAGTAATTCTATTTTTTTAAGAAAAATTAATCCTTATAATTTAGGATCATTAATTTCTTATTATGAACATAAAATTTTTGTACAAGGAGTAATATTAAATATTTTTTCTTTTGATCAATGGGGTGTTGAACTTGGTAAAAAAGTAACTAATATTTTATTAAATAATATTAGCCAAGAAATAAAGAAAATAAATAAATATGATAGTTCAACTAATGGATTAATAAATTTTTATAAATCTTTTAGTTAATTTTTATTAATTAAAAATCAATAAATAAAATTTATTTAATTAATAAAAATAAAAAGTAATGTTTTATAATATATATATTTTTTTATTTGAAGGTATTATTATAAATACAATTTAAATATTATTAATAATAATATTTATATATTTTACTAATTAAATAAAATTTTTTAAAAAAATTTTTACTAAATTTTATATATCTTTTTTTATAATTTTATTATTTTTAAATTTAAAATTAAGATTTTTATATGATCTTTTAAATTTAGGTATTAAAATAAAATTTATTTTTTTATTTAAAATCCTAATATTAGGATATTGAATAATATTTTTTTTAATTTTTGAATTTAATTCAATAGTACTATAACTAGTAAATAATTTAATATTACCAATATTATTACTATTAATATTAAATTCATTAATAATTGCTCCTACAATATGACGAACTTCTACCTTATCTTTTTTCCCTATATTAATACGATATATATCCATATAATTTTTTATTTTTTTATATTTTTTTATATAATTATTTTTAACAAAATTTGATTTTTTATAAAATTTTTTTCTTATATTATAAGAAGGATCAGGAGGTAAAATTAGAGGTCTTTTTTCCTGTGCCATTTTTAATAAAATAGTCATTAATGTTTCTTGATTTACATCAATTCGAATTAGTATTTTTGATAAAATATCTTTATATTTTTTTAAATTAATATTATTTACTTCCTTTTGTACTTTTGTAATAAATTTTTCTAATCTTTTTTGACATAAAATTTTTGAATTTGGTAATACTATTTCTCTAATATTACATTTAATTCTACGTTCAATATTTTTAAGTAATCTTTTTTCTCTGTATTCAATAAATGTTAAAGATTTACCTTGTCTACCTGCTCTTCCTGTTCTACCTATACGATGAATATATGATTCTATATCCATAGGAAAATCATAATTTATGACTAGATTAATTTTGTCAACATCTAAACCTCTTGCAGCAATATCTGTAGCAATTAAAATTTTTAATTTTCCATTTCTAAATTTTTCTAAAGTTTGTTCTCTATTACTTTGTTTCATATCACCATTTAATGGTGCACTATCGTAACCAAATTGTTTTAGTATATCTGATATTTCAATTGTAGATGTTTTCATTTTAACAAATATTAAAACTGCATCAAAATTTTCAGTTTCTAAAAATTTCATTAAAGCATCTATTTTTTTACCATATATTATCCAATAAGTTTGTTTAATATCAGGGATGGTTTTAATATTTGTTTTTATAAATATTTCATATGGATGTATCATAAATTTTTTGGTTATATTTTTTATTCTTTGTGGCATTGTTGCTGAAAATAATGAAGTTTGATATCCTTTAGGTATTGTTGATAATATTTTTTCTACATCTTCAATAAAACCCATTCTTAACATTTCATCAGCTTCATCTATAACTAAACTACGTAACTTAGTTAAATTAACAGTTTTTTTTTTTATATGATCTAATAAACGTCCTGGAGTAGCTATAATAATTTGTACTCCTAAACGTAAATTTTTTAATTGTATATGATATGACTGTCCTCCATATAATGGAGCAATATTTACACCATGAATATATTTTGCAAAAATTAATGTAGCTTCTGCTACTTGTATCGCTAATTCTCTTGTAGGTGTTAAAATTAATACTTGTGTTGCTTTTATAGATAAATTTAAATTATTTAATAATGGTAATATAAATGCTGCAGTTTTGCCACTTCCTGTTTGTGCTATTCCTAATACATCTTTACCTGTTAATAAATAAGGAATGCATTTTTTTTGTATAGGAGAAGGTTTTAAGTAACCTGTATTATTTAATGATTTTAAAAGAAACTTATTTAAACCAAATTTTGCGAAAGTAATATTAGTCATTCATTATGTTCCTTAATAGATTTAAAAAAAAGATTAATATTTTATTTTAATAAATAAAATAATTATAAATATTTAAATTGTAATTATGTTTAAAATAAACATAATTACAAATATTAATAATTAATTTTAATAAATTACTACATTAATTATTATTTATATTTTGAAAATGTTATTTAAATTAATCTTTTATACAAAATAAAAATTAAATTTTTTTACTAACATTTTTATTAGCAGCTTTTATACTTAATCTGATTCGTCCCTGTTTGTCAATTTCCATAACTTTTACAAATACATTTTGTAATAATTTTAAATAATCACTAACTTTATTTACATGTTTATTAGCTATTTGAGAAATATGTACTAATCCTTCTTTTCTATTACCTATAGAAATAAATGCTCCAAAATCAACAATACGAATAACTTTACCATTATAGATTTTTCCAATTATTATATCTGCTGTAATTTCTTCTATACGACGAATTGCAAATTGAATTTGTTCATTATTTTTAGCTGCTATTTTTATAACTCCATTATCTTCTATTTCAATAATTGTATCAGTTTCTTCTGTTAAAGCTCTAATAACAGAACCTCCTTTACCTATCATATCTTTAATTTTTTCTGGATTAATTTTAATGGTATGAATTCTTGGTGCAAATTCTGAAATATTTTTTCTAGGAAAACAAATAGCTTGTTTCATTATTTTTAAAATATGTAATCTAGCTAATTTTGCTTGTGCTAAAGCTAATTTCATAATTTTATAGGTTATACCTTCTATTTTCATATCCATTTGTAATGAAGTAATACCTTTTTCAGTACCTGCAACTTTAAAATCCATATCACCTAAATGATCTTCATCACCTAAAATATCTGATAATATTATAAAATTTTTATTTTCTTTAATTAATCCCATTGCTATTCCAGCAACAGCATTTTTTATAGGAATACCTGCATCCATCATAGCTAAAGAAGCACCACATACTGAAGCCATTGAAGAAGAACCATTTGATTCTGTTATCTCTGATACAATTCTTATTGTATATGGAAAATTATTTATATCAGGCATTACTGGGATTAATGATTTTTTTGCTAGATTACCATGACCAATTTCACGTCTTTTAGGATTACTAATAATCCCAATTTCACCAACAGAATAAGAAGGAAAATTATAATGAAATAAAAAATTATCTATTTTATTATTATTAATTAAATTATCTAAAGATTGAGCATCTCTAGTAGTACCTAATGTTGCTGTTACTAAAGCTTGTGTTTCTCCACGTGTAAATAAAGCTGAACCATGTGTTCTAGGAAGAATTCCTATACGTACATCTAAATTACGGATCATATCATGTTCACGACCATCAATTCTAAGATTTTTATTAATAATATTTTTTCTTACTATTTTCTTTTCTAATTCATAAAAAATTTCATTTATATGATTAATAGATATATTTTCATATTCTTTTTCTTCCTTTAGTAATTCAATAATTTTTAATTTAATTAAATCAATTTGATTAATTCTATTCTGCTTCTCTTTAATACTATATGCGTTTATTAAATCTTTTTGTGATAAAAAAATGATTTTTTGTTTAAGATTTTTATTTATAGGATATAATGTCCATTCTTTATCTTTTTTTTTAACTTTATTAGATAAATGAATAATATTATCAATTAATTTTTGTTGTTTATTATGACCATATATTATTGCATTTAAAATTTGTTCTTCAGTTAATAAATTAGATTTTGCTTCTACCATTAAAATAGCTTTTTTTGTACCAGTAACAATTAAATCTAATTCACTATTTTTCATCTCTTTTATACTAGGATTTAATATATATTTTTTATTAATATAACCAACACGAGCAGTTCCAAATATTCCATTAAAAGGAATTCCAGATAAATTTAAAACAATAGATGCTCCAATAATAGCTACAATATCCGGATTAATATCAGGATTTAAAGACATAACAGTAGCAATTATTTGTACTTCATTTAAAAAACCTTTTTTAAATAATGGCCTTATAGGACGATCTATTAAACGAGAAATTAATATTTCTCCTTCACTAGGACGTCCTTCTCTACGAAAAAAATTACCAGGAATACGCCCAGCAGCATATGATTTTTCTTGATAGTATACTGATAATGGGAAAAAATTTTGTTCTGGTATTACTTTTTTATCTACTACCATTGTTACAAAAACAGCTGTATCATCAATACTAATCATTACTGCTGATGTTGCTTGTCTAGCTATCATTCCTGTTTCAATAGTTACAGTATTATTACCGTAACGAAATCTATGAATAATGGGATTTAACAAAATAAATATCCTTTAAAAAAATTTAATATTAAGAATTTAAACTTTTAAAAATTTATAAATAATATTAAAAATATATTTATTTTTTTAATCCTAAATCTTTAATTAATATGTTAAAATCATGTAATTTTTTTTTTTTAAAATAATTTAATAATTTTCGACGTTGTGATATCATATGCAATAATCCTCTACGACTATGATGATCTTTTTTATGTAAATTAAAATGTTTATGCAAATAATTAATTTTAAATGTTAGTAAAGCTATTTGTATTTTTGTTGATCCTTTATCTTTATTATTTATTTTATATTTTTCTATGATTTTTTCTTTTTTTTCTTTATTAAAATACATAATTAAACTCCAATAAATTATTTATTAATTAAAATAATTATAAAATTTTTAAATGAAATTTATTAATTTATATTTTGTTATATAACCTTCATTATTAATTTGACAAACACCTATAAGGTTATAAGAATTATCTTCGAATATACGAAATATTTTGTATTTTTTTACTAAAGGAAAGATTTTTATTTTTTTCCCATTTTTAATATTATTTATTAAAGTAAATGATAAATACAATTTAGGTAAATAATTTATCATGTAATTAATTGGTAATAATAATTTATCTATTAAAAAAATATTTAATTTATTATTTTTATAATTTTTAATTAAAATATTTAACTGTTCAATAGTTATAACATTTTTGTGTAAAATAGAAATGTGAGATATTTGTATTCTACGTAATTTTATTATATGTGCTCCACAATTTAATTTATCTCCTAATTCATCAATAATACTACGTATGTACGTCCCTTTAGAACAATTAATTTTTAATTTAATTTTATTTTTATAAAATTTTAATAACTTAATTTCATAGATTATGATTTTTCTTTTTTTCAAATGAGAAAAATTAATTCCTAATCTAGCATATTTATACAGAGGTATACCTTTATATTTAATAGCAGAATACATAGGAGGAATTTGTGTATTTTCTCCTTTAAAAAAATTTATTTTTTTAATAATATTTTCTTTATTTACATAAATATTTCTTTTCTTAATAAGAACACCATCTTTATCGGCAGTATTAGTTTTTTCACCTAACAATGCCGTAACTATATAAATTTTATTTTTATTTATTAAATAACTACTAAATTTAGTATATTCTCCTAAACAAATCGGCAGTAAACCACTTGCTAGTGGATCTAATGTTCCTGTATGACCTGCTTTTTTTGCTCTAAAAATAATTTTAATATATTGAAGAAGTTTATTTGATGTATAACCTATAGATTTATCAAGTAATAATAAACCATTTATATTACGTTTCTTTATTTTTTTAGACATATATTAATATTTATATTATAATTTTACTTATATAATTAAGTATTTTTTTTAATTTTACTTAAAATATCATTAATATATTTTCCTTTTTTTAAAGAAAAATCTAAAAAAAATTTAATTTTTGGTATTTTTCGTAAATTAATTTTATTTTTAAGAATATATCTAATATATTCTGTAATATTATTTAAATGGTAAAGTGAATTTTGTTTATTATTTATTTTTTCTTCTTTATATGGTAATACTATAAAAATTTTTGCATATGAAAAATCTTTTGATATTAATATATCAGTAACAGTAATAAATTTATTAATTCTTATGTCATTAATATTATTTTGTAATATTTTTGCTATTTGTTTTTTTAATTCATATGAAATACGTAAATTACGGTACAAAAAACCCCCATTTTAATATTTAATAATATTAAAAAATATTATTTTATTTCTAATTACTATTTTTTATAATTTCAGTTTTTTCAAAAACTTTTATTTTATCTCCTATTTTAATATCATTAAAATTTTTGATACTAATTCCACACTCCATACCATTACGTACTTCATTAACATTTTCTTTAAATCTTCTTAAAGAATCAAGTATTCCTTGATAAATAATATTTTTATTTCTTAATAATTTTATTAAATTATTACGTTTAATAAATCCATATGTAACTATACATCCAGCTATAATTCCTATTTTAGGAATTGTAAAAATACTTCTTACTTCTGCTAATCCTAATAATTGTTCTTGATATTTTGGTAATAAAAGTTTTTTTATATATTTTTTCATATCATTTATTAAATCATAAATAATAGAAAAATATTTAATTTTTATTTTTTCTGTTCTTATTAAATTTTTAGCAATATTATTTACTTTAATATTAAAAGCAATAATAATAACATTATTTTTATTACTAGCTATTGCAAATAATACATCTGTTTCTGTAATTTCTCCTACTCCTGAATTAATAATTTTTATATTAATTTTTTCATTAGATAATTTAATTAAATTATCTTTAATAGCTTCTACAGAACCTTGTACATCTCCTTTTAATAAAATATTTATTTCATGAATGTTTTTATTATTATCATTTAAATTTAAAAACATTTTTTTAAATTGTTCTTGTTTTCTTTCTAATTTAATTTCACGATATTTATTTTTTCTATATAATGCTACTTCTTTAGCTTTTTTTTCATTATTTACTTCTATTAAAATATCACCAGCATATGGAATTTCAGATAAACCTAAAATTTTAATGGGAGTAGAAGGTCCAGCTTGGATTATATTCTCTCCTTTAAAATTCATTAATCTTTTTATTTTACCATAAGTACATCCACATAATACTATATTACCTTTTGTTAGTATTCCTTCTTTTATCAAAATATTAGCTATAGGACCTTTTCCCTTATCTAAATAAGAATCAATAACAACACCTTGAGCCATACCTATATTAATTGCTTTTAGTTCTAACATTTCAGCTTGTAATAAAATAGCATTTAGTAAATCTTTAATACCTTCTCCTGTTTTAGCAGAAACATTAACAAAAATATTATCTCCACCCCATTCTTCAGATATAATATTATATCTACTTAAATCACTTTTTATTTTTTTAAAATTTGAAATTTTTTTATCGATTTTATTAATAGCAACTATAATAGAGACCTTTGTTTTTCTTGCGTGTTTTATTGCTTCTATAGTTTGTGGCATAACTCCATCATCAGCTGCAATAACTAATATAATTATATCTGTAATTTGTATTCCTCTTAATCTCATAGAAGTAAAAAATTTATGTCCAGGAGTATCAAGAAATGTGATACCTTTATTATTAAATTTTATTTCATAAGCATTTATATATTGAGTTATTCCACCTACTTCTTTTAAAGCAATATTACTAGAAAAAATATAATCTAATAAAGAAGTTTTTCCATGATCTACATGGCCCATAATTGTTACTATAGGAGATCTTGTTTTTGGTTTTATATTAATATTATTTTTATTATTATTAATTAATAATTTTTCTATATCATTTTCATGACGTAATATAACTTTATGTCCCATTTCTTCTGCAATTAATTGAGCAGTTTCTTGTTTTAAATATTGATTAACATCAGAAATTTTTTCTCCCATATTTATCATAGTTTTTATTAATTCTGAACTTTTAACAGCCATTTTATTAGATAATTCTAATATACTAATAGTTTCATTAATAACAATATTACGATTAATATTTTTTTTAATAGGTTTATTAAAATTTTGATATAATTTAGAAAAATTTAATTTATATTTTTTGTTAGTAGTATTTTTTTTCTTATCTTTATAATTTTTAGAATTTATTTTATATTTTCTTTTCTTATATATTTTTTTTTTATGTAATTCTAAATAATTTTTTTTCTGATAATCTGTAATATTTTTTATATTACTGATTTTTTTATTTTTAATTTTTATAGATTTTTTTTTACCTTTATTATTGTTGACATATAAAACATTATATTTTTTTTTATGTAAAGTTAATAATTTTAAATTTTTTATTTTTTTATTTTTTAAAAATATTAAAAGTTTTTTTTTTTCTTCTATATTAACAATATCATTTTCTAATTTAGAAATACCTGTATCAGAAAAATATTTGATTATATTTTTTACTGAAATTTTAATTTCATTAGCTAAAGATTTTATAGTTATAACAGCATCTATCATGCTGTCTACTCCTCTATTTTTATAATTAATTATGTATTATTTTTTTTTATTAAACCAACAAATATTTCGTGCAGACATAATTATTTTCCCCGCTTCTAATTCATTTAGATTATCTATATCAGATATATCTTCAATACTTTGTTCTGCTAAATTTTCAATAGTTAAAATTCCTTTATTTATTAATAATTCAGATAATTTTTTATTAATTCCTTTTAATTGTAACAAATTATTTTTAAATTTTTCATGATTATTTTTCTTTACTAAAGATTCATTATTTATATTTTTAGCTAATTTTTTAATTTTTTTTAAATAATTTATTTTTAAATTAAAACTATTAGTTATCTTACATAATTTATTTATTGGAATTAATATTAAGTCTTTAAAAGAAGATATCTTCCCATCTTCAACTATTGTTTTTGATAATTTATATTCTATTTTTAAATGTTTTACAAACATATCAATAATATTATTTTTTTCTTGTTTATGTTTATGAAATAAATCATTTTTAGTCATAACATTTAATTCCCAGCCACTTAATTGTGATGCTAAACGAATATTTTGTCCATGTCTGCCAATAGCTTGCGCTAAGTTATTTTCCTTTACTACAATATCTATAATATGTTTTTTTTTATTTAAAATAATTGTTGATATGTCAGCAGGAGACATTGCATTAATAACAAATTTTTCAGGATCAGAATTCCATAATACAATATCAATACGTTCTCCGTTTAATTCATTAGAAATTGCTTGTACTCTAGCACCTCTCATACCTACACAAGCTCCTACAGGATCTATTCTTTTATCATTTGTTTTTACAGCAATTTTAGCTCTAGATCCTGGGTCTCTTACAACACCTTTAATTTCAATTAATCCTTCTGCTATTTCAGGAACCTCTATATGAAATAATTCAATTAACATTTGTACCTTAGATCTACTTAAAAATAATTGTGTTTCCTTAACATTTTCTTTAATATAAAAAAGTAGACCTCTTATTCTATCTCCTAGTCTAAAATTTTCTCTTGGTAACATATCAGAACGTAAAATAATGGCATCAGTACTATGTCCTAAATCTAAATTTAAGTATTTTCTATTTACTTTTTTAACTATTCCACTTAATATTTTACCTTCTTTTTTTTTAAATTTAGCAATAGTAATAGCCTTTTCAGCTTCTCTTACCTTATGTACAATAACTTGTTTAGCAGCTTGAGTAGTAATACGATCAAAATTAATAGATTTAATTTGATCATAAATATAATCACCTAATTTTAAATTATTATCTTCAATACGTGCAGCATCTAATGTAATTTCTTTCGTAGGATAATTAACTTTTTTTACAATTAACCATTTTCTAAAAGTATTAAAATTACCATTTTTACGATCAATATTGACAAATACTTCTATATCTTGTTCATATTTTTTTTTTGTAGCACTAACTAAAGCGCTTTCCATAGCTTCAAATATTTTTTCACGAGGTAAAGATTTTTCATTTGAAACTGCTTCAATAACAGCTAATATTTCTTTATTCATCCTAGTTATCCTTAAATATTAAATTCTAAAATTAGAAAACTAGATTATATTCAAAGATTATTACTTATATTAGCAATATGAATGTATTTTTTTAATAAAAATAATAATTATTTGAAATAATATTTTTATTATCTATATAAATATAAATATATCTATATTATAGATTAATTTTATTTAATTCAAAAAAAATTTTATAAGTATAAAATATATAAAATAATTATATAAATTATATATATATATTATAAAAATATCATCATTAATTAGGAATTAATATAAAATGTGGTATTTGGTTGCGGGAGTTGGATTTGAACCAACGACCTTCGGGTTATGAGCCCGACGAGCTACCAAACTGCTCCACCCCGCGTCTACTTTAGAGAATATATGATATGCTAAAAATATAAATAATGCAATATTAATTTTGGTACCGAAGACGGGACTTGAACCCGTAAACCCAAAATAACAGGGTACTACCACCTCAAAGTAGCGTGTTTACCAATTTCACCACATCGGTAAAAAAATACTATTTATATTTTATATGATATTGTTGCACCATATTATCTTTTTTATATTTTTTTACATTAATATTATTTAACATTAAACTAATAATAAAAAATAAAGATGTTAATGTAATAATCAATCTAGTTAATATTTTATTTGACATATTTGTTTCAAAAGGTGATTTTGTATTACTTAATGAACTAATATCAATTTCATCATTATCTTGAAACATAATAACACTAACTAAAATAGTTGTAATAAAAATAAACAAAATCAATAATAATTTATACATATAATTTTAACAAATAATATCTTAATAAAATATCAATTTGTATATATTATATAATAATAAATATTAATTACAATAAAAAATTCATATTTTATATAAAAATATATTTTATATTTCTATTATTTTTAATAAAAAATCCTAATTTTATAAAAATTAGTTATTAAAAATTATTTATTATTATTAATAATAATATTTAATATAAAAAATCTATGATATTTTATCATATTCCTTATATTAATTTTTATAAAATATTATAAATTATTTATATATTTTAAATATTATTTTTTTCTATATTATTTAGGTGGTCTGACTTTTTTTCTAGCCATTAAATCATCAATTTGTATTATACCTATTGTTTCATATTTAATTAGAGTATTTTTCATAGCATGTAAAATATCAATATTATCACTTAAAATTTTAAATGCTCTATTATAATTTTCTTGTATTAAATATTTAACTTCTTGATCAATTATTTTTGCTGTTTCATCAGACATATGTTTAGCTTTAGCAACTGATCTTCCTAAAAAAATTTCATCTTCTTCTTCTGCATATAATAAAGGACCTAATTTTTTTGAAAAACCCCATTGTGTTACCATATTTTTTGCAATATTTGTTGCAATTTTAATATCATTAGATGAACCTGTTGAAACATATTTTTCACCATAGATAATCTCTTCAGCTATTCTACCACCATATAATGTAGATATTTTACTTTCTAATTTTTGTCGGCTAATACTAACTATGTCAATTTCAGGTAAAAAAAATGTTACTCCTAATGCTCTTCCTCTAGGAATAATTGTTACTTTATGTACTGGATCATGATCTGGAACTAATCTTCCAATGATTGCATGACCTGCTTCATGATAAGCAGTAGCTTCTTTTTGTGCTTCTGTCATAACTAAAGAACGTCTTTCTGCTCCCATCATAATTTTATCTTTTGCTTTTTCTAATTCTAACATAGAAACAAAATTATAATTTTGACGAGCTGCTAATAAAGCTGCTTCATTTATTAAATTCGCTAAATCGGCTCCTGAAAAACCAGGAGTTCCTCTTGCTAAAATTTTAAGATCAACTTCTTTTGATATAGGTATATTTTTTATATGTATTTTTAATACTTGTTCTCTTCCCCTTATATCTGGTAAACCAACGATTACTTGACGATCAAAACGTCCAGGTCTTAAAAGAGCCGGATCTAATACATCAGGACGATTAGTAGCTGCAATAACAATAATACTTTCATTATCATTAAAACCATCCATTTCAACTAACATTTGATTTAAAGTTTGTTCTCTTTCATCATGTCCACCACCTAATCCTGCTCCTCTTTGTCTACCTACAGCATCTATTTCATCAATAAAAATAATACATGGAGAAGATTTTTTAGCGATACTGAACATATTTCTTACTCTAGAAGCACCAACTCCTACAAACATTTCAACAAAATCAGAACCAGAAATAGTAAAAAATGGTACTTTTGATTCTCCTGCTATAGCTTTTGCTAATAAAGTTTTTCCTGTTCCTGGAGGTCCTACCATTAAAATTCCTTTAGGAATTTTACCTCCTAATTTTTGAAATTTTGCTGGTTCTTTTAAGTAATCAACTAATTCTTTTACTTCTTCTTTTGCTTCATCACATCCAGCTACATCATTAAATGTAATTTTTATTTGATCTGTTGTTAACATTTTAGCTTTACTTTTTCCAAAAGATAAAGCTCCTTTACCACTACCTTGTAGTTGACGTATAAAAAAAATCCAAACCCCAATTAATAATAACATTGGGAACCAAGAAATAAAAATAGATAGTAATATACTAGGGGGTTCAAGAGGTTCTCCTAATACTTTTATATTTTTTGAAAGTAGCATTCCAAGTAAATGTGAATCATGCATTGGTAAATAAGTAGTATAATTACTATTATCTTTTCTAAAAACACGAATTTTTCTTCCATTAATACTTGTTTTAATTATTTTATCTTGTTTTATTTCAGATAGAAAAGTTGAATATTCAATTTTAGTTTTTTTATTTGATCCATTTGGATTCAAACTCTGGAAAACAGATATTAATATGACTGTAATTGCTAACCAGAGAATTAGATTTTTTGCCATATCATTCAAAAGAATAACCTCTTGTAACTTTGTTAGTATATTTTATATTAATTCTTATATTTTTTTGCAACAATATAAATTTCACATGATTGAGATCTTGAAGCATTAGGTTTACTAATTTTAATTTCTTTAAATAAAGAATTGACTTTATTATAATATTTAACCAATTCTTTACTTTGAAAAGTTTTTACTAAAAAACTCCCATTATGTTCTAATAAAGAACAGCATAATTTTAATGTTATTTTATTCAAATGAATAACACGTGGTATATCTATTTCTTTTATACCAGATATATTAGGAGCCATATCAGACATTATAATTTGAACTTTTGTTTTTTTTAATATTTGAAAAATTTTATTTAATGTAATAGAATTACATATATCTCCCTGATAAAAATTAACTTTTTTAATTGGATTCATTGGTAATATATCACAAGCTATAATTTTTCCATTATTACCAATTTTTGATGCAGCAAAGCTAGACCATCCACCAGGTGAAGATCCCAAATCAATTACTGTCATATCATCATTTTTAAATATTTTGTATATTTTATTTATTTCTTCTAATTTAAACCATGATTTAGATCTAAATTTATTAATATTTTTTTGTACTTTTTTTATATAAAAATCTTTAAAATGATTTTTTAACCATTTTTTAGATTTTCTATTTTTTTTAAAATTCATAAAAATTATTTGTTATTAAATATTTAATAATTTTTTAAAACTACATATTAAATAGTAACAAAAAATTTAAAATATTACAATTTGTAATGAAATAAAAAATACATAAAATTGATAATTTTAATTTTTTTTAATTAGCATTTAATAATTCAGTTAAATTAGCAGCAGCTGAATCTACAGAAGAAATATTATTTGTTTTTTTATTAAATTTTAATTTTTTTTTCTTAATTCTATCTTGATGATAAGAATATCCAGTTCCAGCAGGAATTAATCTTCCTACAATAACATTTTCTTTTAGTCCTTTTAATTGATCACATTTTCCAGCTACTGATGATTCAGTTAATACTCTTGTTGTTTCTTGAAAAGATGCTGCAGAAATAAAAGATGAAGTTGCTAAAGATGCTTTAGTAATACCTAATAAATCATGATTATATAATGCTATATTTTTCCCTTGTTCTTGTAATTTTTTATTTACAATTTTTATTTTTGATACTTCTACTTGTTCTCCTTCTAAAAAATTAGAATCTCCCATTTTTATTATAGTAGCTTTGCGTAACATTTGACGTATAATAACTTCTATATGTTTATCATTAATTTTTACTCCTTGAAGTCGATAAACATCTTGTACTTCATTAATTATATAGTTGGTAACTGCATTAATTCCTCTTAATCTTAAGATATCATGTGGAGATTCTGGACCATCTGAAATAATATCTCCTTTATTAATTAATTCTCCTTCAAAAATATTCAATTGTCTCCATTTTGGTATCATTTCTTCATATGGTTGAATGTCAGAATTTATAGGAGTAATTATTATTCTTCTTTTTCCTTTTGTTTCTTTACCAAAAGAAATAATACCACTAATTTCTGCTAAAATAGCAGAATCTTTTGGTTTCCTAGCTTCAAATAAATCAGCTACTCTTGGAAGTCCTCCAGTAATATCTTTTGTTCCACCTGATTCTTGAGGAACTTTTGCTAAAACATCACCTGCATTTATATGGACACCATCTTTTAAATGAACTATTGATTTATTAGGTAAAAAATAATGTGCAGGAATATCTGTACCGGGGATAATTATATCTTCATCACGATCATTTATTATTTTAATCATGGGTCTAAAATTTTTACCTATAGAAGTTCTTTCAAAAGTATCTAAAACAACAATAGATGTTAATCCAGTTAAATCATCGGTTTGTTTTATAATTGTTTGTCCTTCTAACATATCAATAAATTTTACTTTTCCACTTACTTCACTAATAATAGGCATACTGTGAGGATCCCAATATGAAATTATTTCTCCTGCATTAATATTTGATCCATTTTTTTTTGTTATAATAGCACCATATGGTATTTTATAACTTTCTATAATTTTATTAAAATTATTAATAATTTTTAATTCAGAATTTCTAGATATTATTACTAATTTATTAGTAGAGTTTATAACTGATTTTACATTTATTAACTTTATAATTCCATTATCTTTAACTTGAATACTTGATTCAGTAGCTGAACGAGAAGCTGCACCTCCAACATGAAAAGTCCTCATTGTTAATTGAGTTCCAGGTTCACCTATTGATTGTGCTGCAATAACTCCTATAGCTTCTCCTATATTTATTAAATGTCCTCTTGCTAAATCACGACCATAACAATATGCACATACTCCAAAATTATTTTCACAACTTACTACAGATCTTACTTTAATATTATCAATTGCATATTGTTCTAATATATCACAGTATTTTTCATTTAATAATGTATTTCTATTAATTAAAATTTCTTTTCTATCTGGATAAAAAATATTTTCTGCAACTACTCTTCCTAATACTCTTTCTCTTAATGATTCTTTTATATCTCCTCCAGTAATAATAGAGGAAATTTTTATACCATCTAAAGTTAAGCAATCATTTTTTGTTATAACTAAATCTTGAGCTACATCTACTAATCTACGAGTAAGATAACCAGAATTTGCTGTTTTTAAAGCAGTATCTGCTAATCCTTTACGTGCTCCATGAGTTGAAATAAAATATTGTAAAACATTTAATCCTTCTCTAAAATTAGCAATAATCGGAGTTTCAATAATAGAACCATCTGGTTTTGCCATTAAACCTCTCATCCCAGCTAATTGTCTAATTTGTGCTGCAGAACCTCTAGCACCAGAATCTGCCATCATAAAAATATTATTAAAAGAACTTTGTTCTGTTATAAAACCTTTTTTATCTATTACTTTTTCTACAGACAAATTTTTCATCATAGCTCTCGCTACTTTTTCATTAGCAGCAGCCCAAATATCAATAACTTTATTATATTTTTCTCCTGCAGTCACAAGACCTGATTGAAATTGTTCTTGAATTTCAGTAACTTCAGATTCTGCTTCAGAAATAATATCTGTTTTATTATTAGGTATTATAATATCATCGATACCTACAGAAGAACCTGATTTAGCAGCATAATAAAAACCAGTATACATAATTTGATCAGCAAAAATAACTGTAGATTTTAATCCTAAAATTCGATAACATATATTTAAAATTTGTGATATATCTTTCTTACCTAAAGTTTTATTTATCATATTATATGATATACCTTTAGGTACGTAATTCCAAAAAATAGCCCTACCAATAGTAGTATCCACAATACTACTATTTTTTATCCATATATTCTTAATTAAATTTTTTTTATATTCTTTTATTTTTACTTTAACACGAGCATGTAAATCAGCTTGTCCTAAAATATAAACACGTTCTGCTTCTTTAGGACCTGTTAATATCATTCCTTCTCCATAAGCATTAATTTTATCTTTAGTCATATAATATATACCTAAAACTACATCTTGTGATGGTACAATAATTGGTTCTCCATTTGCAGGAGATAAAATATTATTAGTAGACATCATTAAAATTCTTGCTTCTAATTGAGCTTCTAATGTTAAAGGAATATGTACAGCCATTTGATCTCCATCAAAGTCTGCATTATACGCAGCACACACTAAAGGATGTAATTGTATCGCTTTTCCTTCAATTAAAATAGGTTCAAAAGCTTGAATTCCTAACCTATGTAGGGTCGGAGCTCTATTTAACAGAATAGGATGTTCTTTTATTACTTCATCTAAAATATCCCATACTATTGATTCTTCTTTTTCTACCATTTTTTTTGCGGCTTTAATAGTAGTAGCAAAACCTTTAACTTCTAATTTTCCGTATATAAATGGTTTAAATAATTCTAATGCCATTTTTTTAGGTAATCCACATTGATGTAATCTTAAATATGGACCTACAGTAATTACTGATCTTCCTGAATAATCAACTCTTTTACCTAATAAATTTTGTCTAAACCTACCTTGTTTTCCTTTAATCATATCAGCTAAAGATTTTAAAGGACGTTTATTAGAACCGGTAATAGATTTACCCCTTCTTCCGTTATCTAATAAAGCATCAACAGCTTCTTGTAACATACGTTTTTCATTTTTAATAATAATACCAGGGGCTGATAATTCTAGTAAACGTTTTAATCTATTATTACGATTAATAACTCGACGATATAAATCATTTAAATCAGATGTTGCAAATCTTCCTCCATCCAAAGGAACTAAAGGTCTTAAATCTGGTGGTAGAACAGGTAATACTGTCATAATCATCCATTCTGGTTTATTACCTGAACTTATAAAAGATTCTAGTAATTTTATTCTTTTAGATATTTTTTTTCTTTTAGTTTCGGAATTAGTATTATTTAATTCATCACGTAATATTTTACATTCTTGTTTTAAATTAATATTTTTTAATAAATACTGTATTGCTTCTGCTCCCATCTTAGCTTCAAATTCATCCCCAAATTCTTCTAATGCACTTGAATATTGTTCTTCAGATAAAATTTGTTTTTTATTTAATGAAGACATACCTTCTTCAATTACTACATAAGATTCAAAATATAATACTCTTTCTATATCCCTTAAGGGAATATTTAATAATAAACCTATTCTAGAAGGTAATGATTTTAAAAACCATATATGTGCAATAGGTGATGCTAATTCAATATGTCCCATACGATCTCTTCTAACTTTAGTTTGTGTTACTTCTACTCCACATTTTTCACAAACAACACCTCTATGTTTTAGACGTTTATATTTACCACATAAACACTCATAATCTTTAACAGGACCAAAAATACGTGCACAAAATAATCCATCTCTTTCTGGTTTAAATGTACGATAATTAATTGTTTCAGGTTTTTTTACTTCTCCAAAAGACCAAGATTTTATCATATCAGAAGAAGCTAAAGAAAGTTTTATTGTATCAAATTCTTCAATTTTGTTTTGTGATTTTAAAAAATTAAATAAATCTTCCACAAATTTATTACCTCAATCATATTATGAGTAGATAAAACTTTAATAATTACTATTTATTTTCTAAATTAATATTTATACCTAAGGATCGTATTTCTTTTAATAAAACATTAAATGATTCTGGAATACCAGCATTCATTTGATGATTTCCATCAACAATATTTTTATACATTTTTGTTCTACCATTTACATCATCAGATTTAATTGTTAACATTTCTTGTAAAGTATATGCTGCTCCGTATGCTTCTAATGCCCAAACTTCCATTTCACCAAATCTTTGTCCTCCAAATTGAGCTTTTCCTCCTAATGGTTGTTGTGTTACTAAACTATAGGAACCTGTAGATCTAGCATGCATTTTATCATCTACTAAATGATTTAATTTTAACATATACATATATCCGACAGTAACAGGATTTTCAAAAGACTCTCCTGTGCGTCCATCATATAATTTAATTTGGCCAGAAACTGGTAAATCCGATAATTTCAATAATTCTTTAATTTCATTCTCTTTAGCACCATCAAATACTGGTGTTGCTATAGGTAATCCTGTTTTTAAATTATTTGCTAATAACATTATTTCGTTATTATTAAAATTATTTAAATTAATATCTTGATAAGTATTATCACCAATATTATATGCTTTTTGTAAGAAAATACGTATTTTTTCTATATTTTTTTCTTTTAATAAAGAATTAATTTTATTACCTATTTCTTTAGCTGCCATACCTAAATGAGTTTCTAAAATTTGTCCTATATTCATTCTAGATGGTACACCTAAAGGATTTAAGACAATATCAACAGGAATTCCATTACTATCGTAAGGCATATCTTCTACAGGACAAATTTTAGAAATAACACCTTTATTTCCATGTCTTCCTGCCATTTTATCTCCTGGTTGTATTTGTCTTTTTACTGCTAAATTTACTTTAATAATTTTTAAAATTCCGGGAGCTAAATCATTACCTTGTGTAATTTTTTTTTTTTGTATTTTTATTTTCTTTTCAAATATATTTTTTATTTTTGTATATTGTTTAATATAATCATTTAATTTTTTTTGTTTTATTTTATCTTCTAAAGAAATAGAACTAAAATAGTTAATATCAAAATTTTTTATATTCTCTTTTACTAAAAAATTATTATTTAATAAAAATTTTTTTATATTTGAAATAATATTTTCTTCAAAAATTTTTTGTTCAGCAAATAAATCTTTTTTTATTTGATTAAATTGCATTTCTTCAATTTCTAAAGTCCTTTTATCTTTTTTTACTCCATCTCTTGTAAAAATTTGAACATCAATAACTGTACCTAAAGTTCCATTAGGAACACGTAAAGAAGTATCTTTTACATCAGAAGCTTTTTCTCCAAAAATAGCACGCAATAATTTTTCTTCTGGAGATAACTGTGTTTCTCCTTTTGGGGTAACTTTACCTACAAGAATATCACCACTTTTAACTTCAGCACCAATATATACAATTCCACATTCATCTAATTTAGATAAAGAAGATTCACTTACATTTGGTATATCTGATGTAATTTCTTCTTTTCCTAATTTTGTATCACGGGATATACAAGATAATTCTTGTATATGTATAGTGGTAAATTTATCTTTTTGCACAATTTTTTCTGATAATAAAATTGAATCTTCAAAGTTATAACCATTCCATGGCATAAAAGCTACTCTCATATTTTGTCCTAATGCTAATTCTCCTAAATCTGTAGCTGGACCATCTGCTAAAACATCACCTTGATATACTAATTCATTTAAGTGAACACATGGAATTTGATTAATACATGTATTTTGATTAGATCGTATATATTTTTCTAAATTATATATATCTATATTATTTTGAGTATTAATGTTATCATTTATTTTTATAATAATTTTTGAAGAATCTACATATTGTACAATACCAGAATTTTTAGCAATAACAGTTACACCAGAATCAATTGCTACAATTCTTTCCATACCAGTTCCTACTAATGGTTTTTCAGCTTTTAAAGTAGGAACTGCTTGTCTTTGCATATTAGCACCCATTAAAGCTCTATTAGCATCATCATGTTCTAAAAAAGGAATTAATGAAGCTCCTACAGAAACAATTTGTTGTGTAGAAACATCCATATAATGAATTTGATTTTTTTTAAATAAACCAGATTCTCCTTTATAACGACATATAATAAATTCATTAATTATGTATCCATTTTGATCAAAATCAGTATTAGCTTGTGCAATAATAAAATTTCCTTCTTCTATGGAAGACAAATAATTAATTTTATTAGTAACTAGTCCATTTTTTACAAATCTATATGGTGTTTCTAAAAAACCATATTCATTTGTTCGTGCATAAACTGACAATGAATTTATTAAACCTATATTAGGACCTTCTGGAGTTTCAATTGGACATACTCTTCCATAATGAGTAGGATGTACATCTCTAACTTCAAATCCAGCTCTTTCTCTAGTTAATCCTCCTGGTCCTAAAGCAGAAATACGTCGTTTATGTGTAATTTCAGATAATGGATTATTTTGATCCATAAATTGAGATAATTGACTAGAACAAAAAAATTCTTTTATAGCTGCAGAAATTGGTTTAGCATTAATCATATCTTGAGGAGTTAAAGTATCTAAATCTCCTAAAGATAATCTTTCTTTTACAGCTCTTTCAACACGAATTAAACCTATGCGAAATTGATTTTCGGCCATTTCACCAATAGAACGTATTCTTCTATTACCTAAATGATCAATATCATCGATACTTCCTTTTCCATTACGGATATTAATTAATTTTTTAATTACATCAATAATATCTTTTTTACTAAGTATCCCTTTACCATTAACATGTTCACGTAATAATGAACGATTAAACTTCATTCTGCCAACAGGAGATAAATCATAACGATCTTCTACAAAAAATAACCTTTTAAATAACATTTCTGCTGCTTCTTTTGTAGGTGGTTCTCCTGGTCGCATCATTCTATATATTTCTACTAAAGCTTCTAAACGATTTGTAGTAGTATCTAATTTTAATGTTTCAGAAATATAAGCACCATGATCTAAATCATTAGTAAAAATTGTTTCAATAGAATTATTACTTTTATAAATTTTATTAATTATATCTATAGATAATGGAGAATTAGCAGAAATAATAATTTCTCCAGTAGAATTATCTATATAATCTTTATTAACTATTTTACCTACCATATATTCTATAGGAATATTAATACATTTTACTTTATTCTTTTTTAAATGATTAATATGACGTATAGTAATTCTTTTACCTTTTTTTACATAACAAATATTGTCATATTTGATATCAAAAAATGCTGTTTCTCCTCTTAATCTATCAGGAACTAACATCATTGATATTTTTTCATCTTTTATATGAAAAATAATTTTTTTAAAAAAAATATTTAATATTGATTCTATATCATAGCCTAAAGCACGTAAAATAATTGTAATAGGTAATTTTCTTCTTCTATCTATACGTACAAAAATATTATCTTTAGCATCAAATTCAAAATCTAACCAAGAACCTCTATAAGGTATAATTCTAGCATTATATAATATTTTACCTGATGAATGTGTTTTTCCTTTATCACTATCAAAAAAAACTCCAGGACTTCTATGTAATTGTGAAACAACTACACGTTCAATTCCATTTACTATAAAAGTACCATTTTTTGTCATTAAAGGTATTTCACCCATGTATACTTCTTGTTCTTTTATATTTTTAATTGATAATTTTGATATTTCTTTATCATAAATAATTAATTTTAATTTTACTTTTAAGGAAGCTGAATATGTCATACCTCTTGTATGACATTCTTTAACATTATAAAGAGATTTTCCTAAACTATAATCAATATATTCTAGTTTAGAATAACCACTATAACTACATATAGGAAAAATACTTTTTAATGCAGCTTCTAAACCATATTGTCCTTTAGGATCTTTTCTTATAAATTTTTTAAATGAATCTATTTGTATAGAAAGTAAATATGGAATATTTAAAACTTGAGGTCTTTTTCCAAAATTTTTACGAATGCGTTTTTTTTCAGTTTGAGAATAAACCATATGGTTCCTCAGTTATCTGATAAATTAAGCAATTAAATTAGTATTATTATGAGTAATAAAAATTACTTATATAATAAAATTATTATTATATAATAATTATTATAAGATTATTTAATCTCTATTTCTGCTCCAGAAATTTTTAATTTTGATTCTAAATCTAAAGCTTCTTCTTTACTAATAGATTCTTTTAGTATTACAGGAGCTGATTCTACTAAATCTTTAGCTTCTTTTAATCCTAAATTCATTATACTTCTAACAACTTTTATAACGGATATTTTATTTTTTCCTATACTTTTTAAGTATACATTAAATTCTAATTGTTCTTTTATTTCTTTCTCATTATTATTATTCTGTTCATTTTTTATTATACTAGTAACACCAAATTTTTTTTCCATGGAATTAATTAATTCCATTATATCCATAACGGACATAGATTCTACAGCTTCTATTATTTGTTCTTTAGTTATAGGCATAATATATATTTTCCTTTATCAAAAAGAATAAAATTTTTTATTAAAATAAATTTAATTTATTTTATATTTTTAATGTTGATTAAAGTTCTTATTAATTTTCCTATAGAAATGTCTTTTATAATTATTAAAAAACGTACTATAGCCTCTTTATAAGTAGGTAATTCTGCTAAAATAGAAATATTTTCACTATTTATTATTTTATTATTATATGATGCTGCTTTAATTTTAAATTTTTCATCAATTTTATTAAATTCTTTAATTAAACGCGCGGCAGCTCCAGGATGTTTAAGTGAGTAAGCAATTAATATTGGTCCATTTATTAACGGTTCTAAACATTTAAAATTACTATTTTTTATAATTAATTTTAGTAATTTATTTCTAATAATATTTATGATTACATCATTTTCTCTACTTTTTTTCCTTAATTTGTTTAAGTCATTAGTACAAATTCCGGAAAAATCGATAATTACAGCTGATAAAGCACATTGATTTATTTTACTTATTTTTGCAACAATCATTTTTTTTTTTTTTATATTTAATGACATTAGAAGATTATTGCACTCCTGAATTTTTATAAAAAAAGAATTAAAATTATAACATAAAATATAAAATTTTTAAAAAAATACCAAATAATTTTATAAAAAAAGAATAATCTATATATTAAAATTTTTTCATAATATAAAAAATTAATTTATTAAATTCATACAATCTTTAGTAATATTTATAGAAATTCCCATTGTAGAAGATATATATATTTTTTTTATATAATTTCCTTTTAATTGTACTGGTTTATACTTTATTAATGTTTTTAATAAACATTGTAAATTTTCTTTAATTTTATAATTTTTAAAATTAATTTTTCCTATATTAGTATGAATAATACCATTTTTATCATTACGAAAATTTATTTGTCCATGTTTGATTTTTTTAATTGTTTCACTAATATTATTAGTTATTGTACCTAATTTAGGATTAGGCATTAATCCTTTTGGACCAAGAATAGGTCCTAATTTACTTACTATATCCATAGCTCCTGGTGTAGCTATTACCACGTCAAATTTTTTTTCACCATTATTAATTTTACTTGCTAAATCAGACATACCAATAAATTCTGCTTTTAATTTTTTTGCTTGTATTGCTTCATCACCATCAGCAAAAACTGCTATTCTAGTATAATTACCAGTACCATGTGTTAAACAAACATTACCTCTAATATTTTGTTCTGTTTTTTTTGTATCTATTCCTAAACTTATAGCAATATCAATACTTTCAATAAATTTTACTTTACTTAATGATTTTAAATTATTAATAGCATCTTCAATAGAAAATTGTTTTTTAACATTTATATTTTTATACATTAAATTCATACGTTTTGTTAATTTTAACATTATATTTTAATCCTTAATAGTTAATCCCATAGAACGTGCAGTACCTTCTATAGATAACATCATAGATTCAATATTAATTCCGGTCATATCAACATATTTTATTTCTGCAATTTTACGTATTTGATCGCGTGTAATTATTCCAATTTTATCTATATTTGGTTTGCTTGATCCTTTTTTAATACCAATTATTTTTTTTATTATTGCAGATGTAGGAGGAGTTTTTGTAATAAAAGTAAAAGTTTTATCAATATAAACAGTAATAACTACCGGAATAGGCATATTCTTTTCTAAATTTTTGGTCTTTGTATTAAAATCTTTACAAAAATTCATGATATTTAATCCATGTTGTCCTAATGCAGGTCCAATAGGAGGACTAGGATTAGCATTACCAGCAGGAACTTGTAATTTTATGTAAGTTTTTATTTTTTTTGCCATAATATTTTCTCTAATTATTATAAAATAAATATTTAAATCAATTATATAAATTTCTTAAATAAAAATTATCCTTTTTCTATTTGACAAAAGTTAAGATCAACAGGTGTTGATCGTCCAAAAATTGATACAGAAACTTTTAATCTACTTTTTTCATAATCTACTTCTTCAACTATTCCATTAAAATCAGAAAAAGGACCATCTTTTACTCTAATCATTTCTCCTGGTTCAAATAAAATTTTTGGTCTAGGTTTATCACCAATTTTTTGTAAACGTCCTATAATAATATTTACTTCTTTTTCACTAATAGAACAAGGATTATCAGGTGTTCCTCCTATAAAACCTAAAACTTTAGGAATACTACGTACTAAATGCCAACTTAATTCTTTCATAATCATATTAATTAATATATATCCCGGAAAAAATTTACGATCACTTTTATATTTTTTCCCTTTACGTATTTCAATAATAGATTCAGTAGGTACTAAAATTTTACCAAAAAAATCACCCATAGAATGAATTTTAATATATTCTTTTAATGATTCTACAATACGATTTTCAAAACCAGAACGAGCTTGAATTACATACCATTTTTTTTTTAAAGATTTATACATAATATTATACCCTTGTTCCAGTTAAAAATGATATTAAATAAATTAAAAAATTATCTAATATCCAAATAATAATTGACATTATTATGGTAATAATTGTAATAACTAAAGTTGTTTGCCAAGTGTATTTATATGTAGGCCATATTACTTTATGAGTTTCTATTCGTGTTTCATTTATAAAAAAAAGTAATTTTTTACCTTTATTAGTAGATAATATAATATAACTTATTAAAGTTAAAACTAAAAAAAATAATATTAAACGAATAAATAAAGATATATTTTGATAATTATAGTTACATATTATAGTAAAAATTAATAAAAATAAACTAATAAACCATTTGATAATTTCTATAAGATTTTTATTTATATTTTTTCTAAATTCCATAATATTAATTGTCTATTAATTAATAAAAATTTAATTATATAAATAATAAAAATTTTTTACTAATAATTTATTATTATTATAATTTTGAATATTAAAAAGAATCAAAGGGAGGCTTTATATATATTTCCCTTATCTTCTTTTATTTTTCATTTATTGTAAAATTTTTGTAACTACTCCTGCTCCAACAGTACGTCCGCCTTCACGAATAGCAAAACGTAAACCATTATTCATTGCTATAGGATTAATTAATGTAACGATCATATTAATATTATCTCCAGGCATAACCATTTCAATATTTGAAGGTAATTCTATAGTTCCAGTTACGTCTGTTGTTCTAAAATAAAATTGAGGACGATATCCTTTAAAAAATGCTGTATGTCTACCACCTTCATCCTTAGATAAAATATATACTTCTGCTTCAAATTTAGTGTGAGGTGTTATTGATCCTGGTTTTGCTAAAACTTGTCCTCTTTCTATATCCTCTCTTTTTATTCCTCGAAGTAAAACTCCTATATTTTCGCCAGCACGTCCCTCATCTAATAATTTACGAAACATTTCTACCCCAGTACAGATAGACTTAATAGTATTTTTAATACCTATAATTTCTACTTCTTCTCCAATTTTTATTATCCCTTTTTCTACTCTTCCAGTAACTACTGTACCTCTTCCTGAAATTGAAAAAACATCTTCAATTGGTAATAGAAAAGGTTTATCAATATCTCTTATAGGATTAGGAATATAACTATCCAAATATTTTGTTAACTCTATTATTTTATTTTCCCATTTTTTATCACCTTCTAATGCTTTTAAAGCAGATCCTCGAATAACAGGTGTAGTATCTCCTGGGAAATTATATTGTGTTAATAAATCACGAACTTCCATTTCAACTAATTCTAATAATTCTTCATCATCAACCATATCACATTTATTAAGAAAAACAATAATATAAGGAACACCTACTTGTCTTGCTAATAAAATATGTTCTCTAGTTTGAGGCATAGGACCATCTGTTGCTGCGACAACTAATATAGCACCATCCATTTGAGCAGCACCTGTAATCATATTTTTTACATAATCAGCATGCCCAGGACAATCTACATGAGCATAATGACGAGATTTAGTATCATATTCAACATGAGAAGTATTTATAGTTATACCTCTTTCTTTTTCTTCTGGAGCATTATCAATTTGGTCAAAAGCTTTTGCGGTACCACCATATTTTTTAGATAAAACAGTTGTAATAGCTGCTGTTAAAGTTGTTTTACCATGATCAACATGGCCTATGGTACCTACATTAATATGAGGTTTAGATCGTTCGAATTTTTTTTTAGACATAGTAAAAAATATCCTTCTAAATAAATTAAAATTTTTTATAAAAATTTTAAAATTTGATTAAAATTTAATTAAAATTTTATGACTTAGACCTAGATTCAATAATTATTTTTGAAATACTATTAGGTGCTTTATTATATTTTAAGAATTCCATAGAATATGAAGCCCTTCCTTGACTACAAGAACGTAAATCAGTAGCGTAACCAAACATTTCTGATAATGGTACACAAGCACGTATAGTTTTTCCAGTAGGTATATTATTCATACCTTCTATAATTCCTCTTCTTCGATTTAAATCTCCAATTATATCTCCCATATATTCTTCAGGAGTTTCAACTTCTACTTTCATTATAGGTTCAAGTAAAATAGGATTAGCTTTTTTAAATGCATTTTTAAATGCAATTGCTGCGGCTATTTTAAAAGCTAATTCAGAAGAATCTACATCATGATAAGATCCAAAATGTAGTCTTACTGCAATATTAACTACAGGATAACTTGCCATAGGACCTGATTTTAATTGTTCTTTAATACTTTTGTCTATAGCTGAAATATATTCACTAGGTATTACACCACCTTTTATATCATTAGTAAATAAATAACCTTCATTATTTTTAATAGATTTTAATGGAAATATATCAATTACTACGTGACCATATTGTCCTCTACCTCCTGTTTGTTTTATATATTTACCTTCTATATTTTTAACACTATTTTGTATAGTTTCTCGATAAGAAACTTGTGGTTTTCCAATATTTGCAGCTACATTAAATTCTCTTTTCATTCTATCAATAATTATTTCTAAATGTAATTCACCCATCCCTGCAATAATAGTCTGATTTGTTTCTATATCAGTCCATGTTCTTAAAGAAGGATCTTCTTTTATTAAACGATTTAATGCTAATCCCATTTTTTCTTGATCTATTTTAGTTGTAGGTTCTATGGCAATAGAAATTACAGGTTCTGGAAATTCCATATTTTCAAGAACTATAGAATTATTAATATTACATAATGTATCTCCTGTTGTAACATTTTTTAATCCAATAGCTGCTGCAATATCTCCTGCATAAACTTTTTTTATTTCTTCTTTTTTATTTGCATGCATTTGAACAATTCTACCAATACGTTCTTTTTGTTTTTTTACTGGATTAAATATAGTTTCTCCATTACTAATGGTACCTGAATATACTCGGAAAAAAGTTAAATTACCAACAAAAGGATCATTAGCTATTTTAAAGGCTAATGCTGAAAATGGATCATTATCATTAGTATTTCTAGTAATTATATTTTTTTTATTATCAATACTAGAAATTCCTTGAATTGGAGGTTTATCTTTAGGAGATGGTAAATAATCAATAATTGCATCTAATAATGATTGTACTCCTTTATTCTTAAAGGCAGAACCACATGTAATTAGAGTAATTTCATTATTTAAAACTCTTTTTCTTAAAGAAGTCTTAATTTCTTCTACAGTAAAATCATATCCATTTAAATATTTTGTTAATAACTTTTCATCTGATTCAACTGCAGATTCTATTAATTTTTGACGCCATAATTTTACTTCTTTATTCATATTCAAAGGTATTTTAGTACAATTACATTTTATTCCTTGATCTTTTTCATTCCAATATAAAGCTTTCATTTGTATTAAATCAATAATACCAGAAAATTTATCTTCAATACCTATTGGTAATTGTAATGGAACAGTTTCTGTTATTAAATTATGTTTAATTTGTTTAATAACTTTTATAAAATTAGCACCCATACGATCCATTTTATTTATAAAAGCAATTCTAGGAACTTTATATTTATTAGCTTGTTTCCATACTGTTTCAGATTGAGGTTGTACTCCTCCTACAGCACAATAAATCATAACAACTCCATCTAATACTCTCATAGAACGTTCTACTTCAATTGTAAAATCTACATGTCCTGGTGTATCAATAATATTAATTCTATGTTCTTTATATTGATTAAACATTCCTGACCAAAATGCTGTAGTAGCTGCTGAAGTAATAGTAATACCTCTTTCTTGTTCTTGTGCCATCCAATCCATTGTAGCAGCTCCATCATGAACTTCACCTATTTTATGATTGACTCCTGTATAAAATAAAATTCTTTCTGTTGTAGTAGTTTTTCCAGCATCAATATGTGCGCTAATACCAATATTACGATAACGCGTTATAGGAGTTATACGACTCATCTTATTCCTCTAATTTAATTAGATAAAAATTTTAAAATTATATTAAATATTATTTTTTAATAAAATAATAAATATTAATTTAGCTACACATATCTTTTAATTAATTGATTTATTTTCATTTTAAATTAAAATTAGTTTAATTTTTTTATGATTAAATAGTTTTACCAACGATAATGTGCAAAAGCCTTATTAGCTTCTGCCATACGATGTATTTCTTCTCGTTTTTTAACAGCATTTCCTTTTTTTTCTAAAGCATCTAATATTTCATTAGTAAGTTTTAAAATCATTGATTTTTCTTGTCGTTTTCTTGCAGCATTAACTAACCAACGCATAGCTAAAGTATTTCTTCTTGTAGGTCTTATTTCAACAGGAACTTGATATGTTGATCCTCCTACTCTCCTAGATTTTACTTCAACTACTGGTCTGATATTTTCTAATGCAGTTAAAAATATATCTATTTCTTTTTTTCCTAATTTTTTAGTGATTAAATTTAATGAAGAATAAACAATAGATTCTGCAATAGATTTTTTACCATCTATCATAATAATATTAATAAATTTAGCTAATAAATCTGATTCAAATTGAGGATCTGGTGTTATTTTACGTTGACTAACTATACGTCTACGTGACATATAAATACTCCATTATTTAATAATTTTACATAATTTATGAAATATAAATTTTTTATTTACTATTATTTAGGTTTTTTCGTACCATATTTTGATCTTCCTTGTTTACGATTTTTTACTCCTGTACAATCTAAAGTACCTCTAATAGTATGATATCTTACACCTGGAAGATCTTTTACTCTTCCTCCTCTTATTAAAATTACTGAATGTTCTTGCAAATTATGTCCTTCACCAGATATATAAGAAGTTACTTCAAAACCATTTGTTAATCTTACTCTACATACTTTACGTAATGCTGAGTTTGGTTTTTTTGGAGTTGTTGTATATACTTTTATACAAACTCCTCTTTTTTGAGGACATGAATTTAATGCAGGAACATTAGTTTTAATAATTTTACGAATTCTATTTTTTCGTACTAGTTGATTAATTGTTGACATATTTTTTCCTAAATAGAAAATTTAATTAATTTTAAATTAAAATTTTTATTTTTATAAATTACCATATAATTTGTTGTTTATTTTTAATAACTAAATCAACAAATTGTTCATAATTTATACGTATAATTTTATTTGAAATATTTAAATCTAAACCTCTAGCTAATATATCATCATCAATAGCAAATATTAATAATTTTATTTTTTCTTTAATTTTAATTATTTTTTTCATAAATTTGCTATTACTTAATCCTGCTAATACACCATCTTGAATTAAAAGTAAATCATCATGTTTATTTAAAACTTTTAATAATAAAGAAAAATTACAGGATGATGGTGAACTAAATAAGGTATATAACATAAGAAATATAATTTATCTAACTAAAAATTCATAATTATATTATAATTAACAATATTTTTTTTCCATAATAATAAATCTATTATTTGAATAGGTACGATCCAATCATTTTTTTTATATTTTTTTATTCCTAATATTTTTAAAGATTGTGAACAAACAAAAAAATTACTAATATTACATAAATTTAAAATTTTAAAACTTACGTTATAATTTTTTAATAAGATATTTTTTGTTTGTTGATAATTTTTTATTTGTAAAATTCCATCTCCTATAAAAAATAATGCTATATCCTCAGTAAATGAGGATATAGAAATTACGGCATCGAGTCCTTCTTTTCCAAGACTATTTCCATAAGGAGATGTTGTAAATATAAATGCTATTTTATTCATTAAAATTGGACTAATCTATTACAAGTTAATATAGATTTTGCTAATGTACTTAAAGTAGTTATTTTAAATCTATTATTAATTATATTATCATCTGATTGATAATTTAATATTTTAACTTGATCATAATTGTCTTTTATTAAACCTCTTTTCTTAGCAGATGTAATACATATATACAAGTTTATATGATATTTTTTACTCAATTTTTCCCAAGAATAAATTAAATTAAATTCATCTTCATTGAATTTAACATTTTTATTAGCATTACAAACACCATCACGATAAAAAAATACACTTTGTACAAAATTCTTTTTTTTTATTACTGCATTAACAAATAAATATGCTGAATAAGAATTTTGTGTATTAAAAGGAGCTCCTGTAACTAATATGATAAAAATCATATATTTTTTTGTTTATTCATAATATTTAAGTAATTATAAAATACTCACTTATTTTCTTATTTAGATACTACTAAAGGCATAATATCTAAAAGTTCCATATCAAATATTAGAGTAGAATTAATTGGTACACCAGGAATTATTTCTGTACCATAAGCTAATTTAGGAGGTACAACTAATGTAATTTTACCACCTTTTCTAATATATTTTAATCCTTCTTGCCAACCAGGCATTACTTCTTGTAAGCTTATATATAATGGTTCTTTTATAGATGAATTATCAAATATAGTACCATCAATTAATTTTCCTTTATATTTAATAACTATTATTATATTATTATTAGTTATTTTTTTACCCTTTCCCATTTTTATAATTTTATATACTAATCCACTTTTACTTTTTTTAGCGTTTTTTTCTTTTAAAAATTTTTTAATATATTTTTTTGCTTTAATATTATTTTGCTGTGCTTGTTTTTTTGTTTCTTGTATTGTATATGCTTGTATACCATCATTATATTTTTGAAGTTGTTTATCAATTTCATCTTCAGATATTTTAACTTTTTTATCTAAAACATCAGATACACCTTTAAGAATAATTTCTTTATTTAAAATAAATTTATATTTATTTTGTGCTTGGAATGTTTTTGATAAATATTTACCAATAGAAACTCCCAAAGCATAAGACATTTTTTCTTGTTCAGTTAACAAATGAACATTTTTTTTATTGTTTTTTAAATTTAATTTCTTTTTTATAATTATTCTTTCTTTTTTTATAATAATTTTATTTTTATTTTTATTATTCCACCAAGATGTATTTTTTGATAAAAATGCATTTGTATTAGATATATTTAAACCAATAATTAATATTAACATAATAAATATTAATTTTTTTTTAGTAAAAAATCTCATTTTTGCTCCAAAGTTTTTAATAAGATTAATTTTTAAAAATTTAGAATATATTATAATTTTGATATAAATAAGATAATAAATTACCTTATTTATATAAAATATTACTTTTAATAAATAAAAAAAACAAGTTAAAAAAACATTTTTTTAAAAAAATTTAAATTAATAATTTTAACATTCTTCTTAATGGTTCTGCAGCACCCCAAAGTAATTGGTCACCAACAGAAAACATGGAAAAACAATTTTTATCTATATTTAATTTTTTTATTCTTCCTACTGGTAAGTCTAATTTACCATTAATAAAAGATGGAGTAAGAAAATTAATAGTATCATTAAAATCATTTAAAATAATTTTTACCCATTTATTATGAGAATTGATAATATTTTCAATATTATTTATAGATAAATTTTTTTTTAATTTTACTGTAAAAGATTGACTATGAGAACGTAAAGTAGCTACCCTAACACAGGTACCATCTACTGGAATAATTTGATCTAAATTTAAAATTTTATTTGTTTCAAATTGTCCTTTCCATTCTTCTTTAGTTTGTCCATTATCCATTTTTTTATCTATCCAGGGAATCACATTATTAATTAAAGGTACCTTAAAATTATCTTTAGGAAAATTAGAGGAATTCATCTTATTACTAATTTCTTTTTCTATTTCTAGAATGTTAAAAGAATCATTAATTAAATGAGATATATTTTGATATATATATTTCATTTGGTTAATAAGTTCTTGCATAAATTTAGCACCAGCACCTGACGCTGCTTGATATGTAGAAACAAAAATCCATTCGATAAGATTATTATCAAATAATCCTCCTAAAGCCATTAACATCAAACTAACAGTACAATTTCCTCCTATAAAAGTTTTAATACCCATGTTTAATTTTTGTTCTATTAGTTTTAAATTAACAGGATCTAATACAATAACAGAATTTTTTGATGTTCTTAAATTAGATGCTGCATCTAACCAATAACCACTCCAACCTATTTTTCTTAATTTATAATAAATTTTATTTGTATAATCACTACCTTGACATGTAATAATTATATCCAATTCGAATAATTTTTCTAAATTATAAGCATTTTGTAATTTTATATATTTATTTTTTAAATTTGGGAAAAGAATAGATTTTCCATATTGAGAAGTAGTAAAAAAAATAGCATTAATATTTTGAAAATCTTTTTTTTTTATCATTCTTTCAATAAGAACAGATCCTACCATACCTCTCCAACCAATAAATCCTACATCTTTCATCATCATACCTTATAAAATTATTTTATATATTTATCTAATAAAAATATTTATATGATATTATCAGTTTTTAATTTTAAAAGAATTATAAAAAATATAATTATTTTATAAATTTTAATTTATATAATTAAATAATCAATAAAAAATTAAAATTAATTTTTTTAAATATTATATTTATAAAATTTTATGTATATTCCAGTTAATTGGTTTTTGTTTATGAAAAATAAGATATTTATTTGCTTTAGAAAAATGCTTACAAAAATAAAATCCCTTATAGAATGAAAAAGGTGATGGATGAGATGAAGTTAATACTAAATTATTTTTTATTAAAAAAGATTTTTTTTTTGCATATGTTCCCCATAATAGAAATACAATATTATCATAATTTAGAGTAATTGTTTTTATTACATTATCTGTAAATTTTTCCCAACCAATATTATAATGAGATTTAGGTTTTCCTTTTATGACTGTTAAAATAGAATTTAAAAGCATTACACCTTCATTAACCCAATCTATTAAATAACCATGTTTAGGAATAATAAAATCTGGTATATCAAATTTTAATGCTTGATATATATTTTTTAATGTAGGAGGAATTTTAATATTAGGCATAACTGAAAAAGCTAAACCATTTGCTTGATTATCATTATAATATGGATCTTGTCCTAAAATAACTACTTTTATTTTATTAAAATTTATTTTTTTAAAAATATTAAAAATATATTTTTTTTTAGGATAAACAATTTTATTTTGGATAATATCCATATTAATCTTTTTTATTAATTTTATAAAATAATCTTTTTTTTTCTCTTTTTTAAAAAAATTTTTCCATATAATGTCTTTATTTTTAATCATAATATATAATAAATTTTAAGTACAAAATTAAATTATTAATAGATAAATATTATCTTATTTTTTTTATATTAAAAAAATTTTTTTCATCTTTATTTTAATATTTATTAAATATGATCTATTTATAAGGAAAATTATAAATGAAATACTATGAAATAGTATTAATGATAAACCCAGATCAAAGTGATCAAATAAATAATATAATAAAATATTATAAAAAATTTATTTTTAAACATAAAGGATCAATTTCTAGATTTGAAGATTGGGGTAGAAGACAATTATCTTATCCTATATTAAAATGGCATAAAGCACACTACATATTAATAAATATATTTTTAGATAGTAATTTAATAAAAAATATTGAAAAAAGTTTAAGAATTAATGAAAACATTATAAGATATCTTATAATAAAAACAAAAACAGAAAGAAAAGATATATCTTATATTTTAAAATCTAAAGATGAACGTCAAGAAAAAAGAGATGATGTTATAAAAACAATATAATTATATTTATGAAAACAATTAATATATGTTTTAAAAATTTTGGAGTTATTACATGATACGTTATTTTCGTCGTCGTAAATTTTGTCGTTTTACTGCAGAAGGAGTTACAGAAATTGACTATAAAGATATAAATATTTTAAAAAATTTTATTACTGAAAGTGGTAAAATTGTACCTAGTAGAATTACTGGTACTAAGGCAAAATATCAACGTCAACTTACAAAAGCCATAAAATTAGCAAGATATCTATCTTTAATATCATATACTGATCATCATAAATAAATTCGTAAGATTATTATTCTAATGTTACATATATTAAATAATCAAGAGTATTAATAATGAAAATAATTTTATTAAATGCTATTCCTGGTTTAGGAGAAAAATCACAAATTGTAGAAGTAAGACCTGGATATGCTCGTAATTTTTTAATACCTAATAATAAATGTATTTCTGCAACAAAAATTAATATTGATTTTTTGAAAAAAAAATTATTAGAAAAAAAATCTCAATTATTGAATATTTTAAATAATGCTAAATTAAGATTAGAAAAATTTAATCATATAAAAAAAATAGTAATTAAAGCAAAAGCAGGTAAAACAGGTAAATTATTTGGTTCAATAGGTAGAAATGATATTCTAAAAAAAGTTAAAGAAATAGGATTTGATATTTTAAAAAAAGAAATAAAATTACCTACAGGACATATAAAACATATAGGAGATTATAATATAATTTTTCAATTTCATAAAAAAATTTTAGTAGAAAAAATAGTTAGTATAATAAATAATTAATAAATTGACTAATCTAAAAAATTAATTATAATATATAATATTATGTAGAACATGATTATTTACAACAATATTATTTTGTGAATCCAGTCAGGTCTGGAAAGAAGCAGCTGTAGCAAATGTAATATGTGTAAAAAAATAGTCATGTTCTATTAAGTTTTTAAAATTTTAATTATATAATAAATTTTTATAATAAAATGAATTCTCATGTTTTGGCTACAAAATGGCGCCCCCAATCATTTATTGATGTTATTGGCCAAGATTCTACAGTACAAGCTATAACAAATAGTTTATCTACGAAAAAAATTCATCCTGCTTGGATATTATCAGGTAGTAGAGGTGTAGGTAAAACAACAATAGCACGTATATTTGCAATGGGATTAAGTTGTGTAAAAGGCATAACAAAAAATCCATGTGGTTTATGTGAAATTTGTATTTCTATAAAAAAAAATTCTTTTTTAGATTTAATTGAATTAGATTCTGCATCTAAAACTAAAGTAGAAGATATTAGAGAAATACTAGAAACAATTTATTATCCTCCTGTCAAAGGAAGATATAAAATATATATTTTTGATGAATTTCATATGTTATCAAAACATAGTTTTAATGCATTACTAAAAGTTTTAGAAGAACCCCCAAAATATATAAAGTTTATTTTTGCAACAACAGAACTAAAAAAAATACCTATAACTATTAAATCTAGATGTTTACAATTTCATTTACAATTAATTGAAGAAAATTTAATTTTTAGTCAATTAAAAAAAATTTTGAATAAAGAAAAATTTCAATATGATATAGAAGCTATAAATATTATAGCAAAAACAGCTAATGGAAGTATGCGTGATGCATTAAGTTTAACAAATCAATTAATATCTATGGGTTCATTAAATATCAATAATGTTTCTTTAATGTTGGGATTAGTTGAAAAAAAATATTTACTTTTACTATTATATAATTTAAAAAATAAAAAAAATAATTTAATTTTAAATTTAATTAATAAAATATCTATTTTTAATATTAATTGGGAAAATATAATAGTAGAAATAATGATTTTAATACATAATATATTAAAAATTAAAATTTTAAATAAAAATTCTCAATATTTTTTAAAAAATTTAGATTTTAATAATTTAAGATTTTATGAAAAAATTTATAAAAATTATTCAGAACAAGAATTAAAAATTTTATATAAATTTTTTAGTACAGGAAAAAAAAATTTATATCTTTCCCCGAGTCCTAAAATAGGATTTGAAATGATTATATTAGAAATCATAATCTATTTTAATTAAAAAATAATATTTTAATTTAAAATAATAAATAAATAAATTAACATTAAGATTTTAATTTTTAAAATATTCAAAAATAATATTGAATTTTTATAAATAAAAATATATATATTTTACGTTAAAATATAAATAAGAGAGAAATAATTATGCAAAAAAAAGAAACTTTAAATTTTCAATCTGAAGTAAAACAATTATTACATTTAATGATTCATTCTCTTTATTCAAATAAAGAAATATTTTTAAGAGAATTAATATCTAATGCTTCTGATGCTATTGAAAAATTAAAATTTAAAACTTTATCTAATCCTGATTTATATGAAAATAATTCAATATTAAAAGTACAAATTTCTATAAATAAAGAAAAAAGATTAATTATTATTAGTGATAATGGTATTGGTATGACTCGTGAAGAAGTTATTAGAAATTTAGGTACAATAGCAAAATCTGGAACTAAAGATTTTATTAAATCTTTAAATTTATCTTTAAATACAAAATCAGAAAAAACTTCAGAATTAATAGGTCAATTTGGTGTTGGATTTTATTCTGCTTTTATAGTTTCTAATAAAGTTTCTGTTAAAACAAGATTAGCCGGGAAACCTATTAATCAAGGAGTATTTTGGGAATCTACAGGAGAAGGTAATTATCAAATTTCAAATATAAATAAAGAATTTCGAGGAACAGAAGTAATTTTACATATTCGTTCTAAAAATGATGAATTTTTAGATACATGGCGTATAAAAAATATAATTAATAAATATTCAGAATATATTTCTTTACCTATAGAAATTGAAATGTATAATGAAAAAGAAAAAAAATATTATTGGGAACAAATTAATAAGGCACAAGCTCTTTGGTTACGCAATAAAAATGATATTAGTGATAAAGAATATAAAGAATTTTATAAACAGTTAACATATGATAATATTGATCCAATAGTTTGGAGTCATAATCATGTTGAAGGTAAACAAGAATATATTAGTTTATTATATATTCCTTCAAATGTTCCATGGGATATACGTAATCGTGATTATAAAAATGGATTAAAATTATATGTTCAAAGAGTTTTTATTATGGAAGATGCAGATCAATTATTACCTAAATATTTAAGATTTGTAAGAGGTTTAGTTGATTCTAATGATTTACCTTTAAATATTTCAAGAGAAATTTTACAAAAAAATAGTATTATTCATAATATGAAGATTGCATTAACAAAAAGAGTTCTTAGTATGTTAATTAATCTTACAAAAAAAAAAGATATATATAGTAATTTTTGGAAAAAATTTGGTTTAATTTTTAAAGAAGGACCTGCTGAAGATATAAAAAATAAAGATATTATTGTTAAATTATTACGTTTTTCATCAACATATAATAATAATGATGAACAAAATGTATCTTTAGAAGAATATATTCAAAGAATGATTAAGGGACAAAAAAAAATATATTTTTTAACATCAGATAATTATATTTCAGCAAAAAATAGTCCACATCTAGAATTTTTTTATAAAAAAGGAATTGAAGTATTATTATTAACTGAACATATTGATGAATGGATGATAAGTTATATTACAGAATTTCAAGGTAAAACATTACAATCAATTAGTAAAGAAGATGATTCATTAGATGAATTTATTAAAAAAGATTATAATTCTAATCAAAATAAAATAGAAGATGAATTTAAACCTTTTTTAGAAAAAATACAAAATTTATTAGGTAATCAAATAAAAAAAGTAAGATTAACAAATAAGTTATTAAATACACCTGCTATTGTTACTACAGATGTAAATGAAATGAGTACTCAAATGGCAAAATTATTTGTTGCTGCTGGACAAAAAATACCAGAAATTAAGTATAATTTTGAATTAAATCCTAATCATGTTTTAGTAAAAAAAATTTTAACAATAAAAGATGAAAAATATTTTTCTGAATTTATTCACTTATTATTAGAAGAAGCTATTTTAGCCGAAAAAGGTACATTAGAAAATCCACATAAATTTATTCATCGTATAAATTCTTTTTTATCTAAAATATAAATTTTTTTTTAGATAAGATAATTAAATAATAAATTTTATTATCTTATCTTTTATTTATAAAATAAATTATATTTTATTTTAAATTTATTTAATTTATATATATTTTAGGTTAAACTATTTTATAGTTAAATTTAAATATCTAAAAATCTATTAAAGTAATTATTTTTAAAATATTTTATATGAAGATATATATCTTATCTTTTTATTAAAAAAAGATAAGAATTTTATTCACAACTAAATTATTAATTTAATAAAAAAAAATGGCAGAAAAAAGAAATATATTTTTAATAGGACCCATGGGAGCTGGAAAAAGTACAATTGGACGTCATCTTGCAAATTTATTGAAAATGGAATTTTTTGATTCAGATCAAGAAATTGAACTTCGTACAGGAGCTGATATAAATTGGGTATTTGATGTAGAAGGTGAAAAAGGTTTTAGAAAACGTGAAAAAAAAATTATTAATGAAATAACTCAAAAAAAAGGAATTATATTAGCAACAGGAGGAGGATCAATTAAATCTAAAGAAAATAGAAAATTTTTATCTTCTAGAGGAATTGTAGTTTATCTTAAAACAACTATAGAAAAACAATTAAGTCGTACTAAAAGAGATAAAAAACGTCCTTTACTTAATATTGATAAACATCAATCAGCTCAAGAAATTTTAAATAATTTAGCAAAAAAAAGAAATCATTTGTATAATGAAATAGCTGATATTATAATTAAAACAGATGAACAAAGTGCAAGAATTGTAGCTAACAAACTTATTAAGTTATTAGAAAAAAATTAATTTTACTAATGTTATTATAATAAACATTAAAGGTTATTATGTATGGAAAAAACTATTTTAGTTGCAACAAAAACACATAATTATCCTATTATCATAGATTTTAATTTATTTGATACACCATTATCTTTTCCTTTTTTAAAAAAAAATGATAATGTTATGATTGTAACTAATAAAATAATTTTCTCTTTGTATTTTAAAAAAATTTGTAATCAATTAAATAATATTGGTGTTAAAATAAATTATGTTATTCTTCCTGATGGTGAAAAATATAAAACATTAGTAACAGTAAATATTATTTATACAGCATTACTACAAAATTTATATAATAGAGATACTACTCTAATTGCTTTAGGTGGAGGTGTTATTGGTGATATCACTGGATTTGCAGCATCAAGTTATCAAAGAGGAGTAAATCTTATACAAATACCTACTACTTTATTATCTCAAGTAGATTCTGCTGTAGGAGGTAAAACAGCAGTAAATCATGCTTTAGGAAAAAATATGATAGGTAGTTTTTATCAACCTAATAGTGTGATAATTAATTTAAGTTGTTTATATACTTTATCCAAAAGAGAATTTTCTGCTGGTATGGCTGAAGTTATAAAATATAGTATTATTTTTGATAAAAAATTTTTTTGTTGGTTAGAAAATAATATCTATAATTTATTTAATTTAGATAAAAAATCTATACTTTATTGTATTAGTAAATGTTGTAATTTTAAGGCTAAAGTTATTTATGAAGATGAATATGAAAAAAATAAAAGAGCATTATTAAATTTAGGACATACTTATGGACATGCTATAGAATCAAAATTAGGATATAAAAAATGGTTACATGGTGAAGCTATTTCAGTAGGAATTGTTATTGCTGCATTAACTTCAGTAGAATTAAATTTACTTGATAACAAAGAAGTAATAAGAATTATTAATTTACTCAAAAAATGTAATTTACCAGTTCAAGGACCAGTAAGTATGAATGATAAACAATATTTAAAATATATATATAGAGATAAAAAAATAAATAATAATAAAATTAATGTAATTCTTCCTATTAAAATTGGAAAAACAATTATATATAAAAATATTTCTGAAAAAATTATTTCTAATGCTATTAATAAAAATAAAAATTTAATTTTTTAGAATATTTATTCTATAATTAAATTTTATTATAATAGACTATAAAATGAAAAAATTTTTAATTGCAGCATCTATTTTATCAGCTAATTTTGCATTTTTAGGAAAGGAAATTTCTAATGTAATTAAATCGGGAGCGGATATTATTCATTTTGATGTTATGGATAATCATTATGTTCCTAATTTAACTATTGGTCCTTCAGTGTTAAAATCTTTAAGAGATTATGGTATAAAATCAATAATTGATATACATTTAATGACAAATCCTGTAGATAATTTAATAGTTGATTTTGCAAATGCAGGAGCAGATATTATTAGTTTTCATCCTGAAAATTCTCTTCATATTGATAGAAGTATTTCCTTAATAAAAGAGTATGGCTGTAAAGCAGGACTAGCATTTAATCCTTCTACTTCTTTAAATTATTTAGATTATATAATAAATAAATTAGATATAATATTAATTATGTCAGTAAATCCAGGTTTTGGAGGACAAAAATTTATAAGTTATATTTTTAATAAAATTAGAAAAGTTAAAAAAATTATTAATAAAAATCAAAAAACAATTTTATTAGAAGTTGATGGAGGAATAAATATAAATAATATTAACCAAATAGCTGTTTTAGGAGTAAATATATTTGTGATGGGTTCTGCTATTTTTAAAAGTTCATTATCATATAATAAAACAATAAAAAATATAAAAAATTCTATTAAATAAAAATTTTAAAGAAATAAATAATTATTAAAATATTTCTTAATTTACTTAAAAATAAAAAAATTATGAAAAAAAAAAAAATAGTATTTAGTGCAATTCAACCAACTGGGTTATTAACTATTGGTAATTATATTGGAGCATTAAGTCAATGGGAAAAATTACAGAAAAAATATTTTTGTATTTATTGTATAGCTGATTTACATTCTTTAACTATATATCAAAAAGATTATATTTTAAATAAAAATATACTTGATACTTTATCTATGTGTTTAGCATGTAATATTAATCCAAAAAAAAATATTATTTTTATACAATCTCATGTGCCTCAGCATTCTCAATTAAATTGGATTTTAAATTGTTTTACTAATTTCGGTTCATTAAATAGAATGAATCAATTTAAAGAGAAAAAAAAATTAAATAAACAAAATATAAATGTTGGTTTGTTTAATTATCCGATATTAATGGCTGCAGATATATTATTATATAAAACAAATAAAGTTCCTGTAGGTAAAGATCAAGTTCAACATATTGAACTTGTTAAGAGTATTGCTTATAAATTTAATAATATTTATGGAAATATTTTTAATATTCCAGAAAAAAAATTAAATGATTATGGTTCATGTGTTATGGCTTTATTAAATCCTATAAAAAAAATGTCAAAATCTGATCCTAATAAAAATAATATTATTAGTTTATTTGATAATGATATAATGGTCAGAAAAAAAATTAATAATGCTGTTACTGATTCAGATTTTCCACCTAATATTAAATATAATTTATATTATAAACCAGGTATTTCTAATTTAATTACTATATTAGCAAATATAACTGGAAAATCTATAAAAGAAATAGAACTAGATTTTATCAATAAAAATTATAATGATTTAAAAGAGTCTGTAATATATAACTTGTGTATGTTTTTAAAAAATTTAAGAAAAAAATATTATTTTTATAGAAACAATGAAATATATTTAAAAAAAATTATGTTTAATGGAGCAAAAAAAGCTGAAAAACATGCTAAAATTACATTAAATAATGTATATAATTCATTAGGACTTAATTTTTTATTATAAAATAATTAAAAAATATTTTATCTAGTTCCATAGACTACAATAGTCTTACCATGTACATAAATCAAATTACGATTTTTAAGTATTTTAAGTGTACGTCCTACTGTTTCTCTTGAACACCCAACTATTTTCCCTATTTCTTGACGGGTTATTTTAATTTGCATGCCATCTGGATGAGTAATTGCTTCTGGAGATTTAGCTAAATTTAATAAAGTTTCAGATATTCTATCAGTAACATCTAAAAAAGCTAAATTACTTATTTTTTTAAAAGCATTTTGTAATTTATTAGCAAGTTGTAAAGAAATTTTCATAAGAATATTATTATTAATTTTTATTAAGTTAAAAAAATTTTTATAAGAAATTTTTGCTAACTCACATTCTGTTTTTAATTTAACTACTGTAATTTCTTTATAAACATTATAAAAAATACCCAACTCACCAATAAAGTTACCCGAACTTAAGTAATTAAGTATAATTTCTTTACCATTCTTATTTTTAATAGAAACCATAATAATTCCTTTTAAAATATAGTATAAATTTTTAGAAATATTTCCTTGTTTAATTAAAATTATTTTAGAAGGGTATTTATTAATATGACAATAAGAAAGAAACCATTCTATAGTAGAATCTTTTTGTAACTTAAGAATCATTAGTAATTATCCTTCGATGATCTATTGTATTATTATATAAATTTTATATTTTAAAATATTTTCTATTAAAAAAATATGCTGATACCCAGAATTGAACTGGGGACCTCATTCATACCAAGAATGTGCTCTAACCTTTCTAAGCTATATCAGCTAAAATAATATTAATTTATTTTGTAAAAAATTGGAGCAGGCAGCGGGAATCGAACCCGCATTTCCAGCTTGGAAGGCTAGAGTAATACCATTATACAATACCTGCATATATATATAATATATAAAATATTTTGAAAAAATATTAAACTTTTTTATTGGTGGGAGAAGGATTTGAACCTTCGAAGTCTTAGACGACAGATTTACAGTCTGCTCCCGTTAACCACTTGGGTATCCCACCATATCATAAAAATATTTTTTAAAATAATTTTATTTTTATATAATAAAAAATTATGTTTTATGCCGGTTACCGGAATCGAACTGGTGACCTACTGATTACAAGTCAGTTGCTCTACCTACTAAGCTAAACCGGCATTTTAATATTAAAATATTTAAATTTATTTTATAATAATAAATAAATTTTTATTTAAAAATAAAAAAGTCCTAGTATTTTCCTACTCTTACATAAGGAGACCTTACACTACCATCGGCACTACAATGTTTCACTTCTGAGTTCGGAATGGATTCAGGTGGTACCATTGCGTTATTTATACCAGGACTTTCTTTATTAAAAGTATTTATTAAATTTAGTTAATATTGAAATCTAAACGATTCTGGTGTTGTAAGGTTAAGACTCACGGGTGTTTATTAGTACTGGTTAGCTTAACATATTACTATGCTTACACATCCAGCCTATCAACGTCATAGTCTTTAACGTCCCTTAAGGAATTTTTATAAATAATTAATAAAAATTCAGGGAAGATTAATCTTAAGGTAAGTTTCGCACTTATATGCTTTCAGCGCTTATCTTTTCCGTATTTAGCTACCGGGCAATGCCATTGGCATGACAACCCGAACACCAGAGATACGTTCACTCCGGTCCTCTCGTACTAGGAGCAAATCCTTTCAATCTTCCAACGCCCACGACAGATAGGGACCGAACTGTCTCACGACGTTCTAAACCCAGCTCGCGTACCACTTTAAATGGCGAACAGCCATACCCTTGGGACCTACTACAGCCCCAGGATGTGATGAGCCGACATCGAGGTGCCAAACACCGCCGTCGATATGAACTCTTGGGCGGTATTAGCCTGTTATCCCCGGAGTACCTTTTATCCGTTGAGCGATGGCCCTGTCATATAGAAACCACCGGATCACTAAGACCTGCTTTCGCATCTGTTCGAATTGTCATTCTTACAGTTAAGCCAGCTTTTGCCTTTGTACTAACCTCACGATTTCCGACCGTGATTAGCTGACCTTAGTACTCCTCCGTTACTCTTTAGGAGGAGACCGCCCCAGTCAAACTACCCACCAGACACTGTCTCTAACCCGGATAACGGGTTTAGGTTAGAATAATAAATATTAAAGGGTGGTATTTCAAGGTCGACTCAATATTAACTGGCGTTAATATTTCATAGTCTCCCACCTATCCTACACATTAATATTAATTATTCAATATCAAGCTATAGTAAAGGTTCACGGGGTCTTTCCGTCTTGCCGCGGGTATACTGCATCTTCACAGCAAATTCAATTTCACTGAGTCTCGGGTGGAGACAGTCTGACCATCATTACGCCATTCGTGCAGGTCGGAACTTACCCGACAAGGAATTTCGCTACCTTAGGACCGTTATAGTTACGGCCGCCGTTTACCGGGGCTTCGATCAAGAGCTTCTTATAAATAATAACTCCTTCAATTAACCTTCCGGCACCGGGCAGGCGTCACACCGTATACTTCCACTTACGTGTTTGCACAGTGCTGTGTTTTTAATAAACAGTTGCAGTCAGCTATTATCTTAGACTGATTTCAGCTCTAAAAGTAAATTTCTTCACCTACAATCAGCGTGCCTTCTCCCGAAGTTACGGCACTATTTTGCCTAGTTCCTTCACCCGAGTTCTCTCAAGCGCCTTAGTATTCTCTACCTGACCACCTGTGTCGGTTTAGAGTACGATTCAATATTATTTATAGCTTAGAGGCTTTTCTTGTAAGCAGGGTATCAATTACTTTGTACAATAAAGTATTTCGTCATTACGTCTCAATGTTAATAATTATTCGGATTTTCCTAAATAATTCATCTACACGCTTAAACCAAGATAACCATCACTTGGCTAATCTAACCTTCTCCGTCCCCCCTTCGCAAATAATACCAAGTACAGGAATATTAACCTGTTATCCATCGACTACGCTTTTCAGCCTCGTCTTAGGGATCGACTTACCCTACCTCGATTAACGTTGGATAGGAACCCTTAGTCTTTCGGCGAATAGGTTTTTCACCTATTTTATCGTTACTCATGTCAGCATTCGCACTTCTGATCTCTCCAATAAACTTTACAATTTATCTTCAACAATTTACAGAACGCTCCCCTACCCAATAAATAAATAAATCACTTATTGTCGCAGCTTCGGTGTATAATTTAGCCCCGTTATATCTTCCGCGCAGGATGACTAGACTAGTGAGCTATTACGCTTTCTTTAAATGATGGCTGCTTCTAAGCCAACATCCTAGCTGTTTATGCCTTCCCACTTCGTTTCCCACTTAATTATAACTTAGGGACCTTAGCTGGCGATCTGGGTTGTTTCCCTCTCCACAACGGACGTTAGCACCCGCTGTGTGTCTCCCGTGATAACATTATTCGGTATTTGAAGTTTGCATCGGATTGGTAAGTCTGGAAGACTCCCTAACCGAAACAGAGCTCTACCCCCGAATATGAATTACACGAGGCGCTACCTAAATAGCTTTCGGGGAGAACCAGCTATCTCCCGGTTTGATTGGTCTTTCACCCCTAACCACAAGTCATCCGCTAATTTTTCAACATTAGTCGGTTCGGTCCTCCAGTAAGAATTACCAAACCTTCAACCTGCTCATGGTTAGATCACCGGGTTTCGGGTCTATATCTTGCAACTAAACGCCCTTTTAAGACTCGGTTTCCCTACGGCTTCCTTATACAGTTAACCTTGCTACAAAATATAACTCGCTGACCCATTATACAAAAGGTACGCAGTCACATTTTACAAAATGCTCCTACTGCTTGTACGTATATGATTTCAGGTTCTATTTCACTCCCCTAACCGGGGTTCTTTTCACCTTTCCCTCACGGTACTAGTTCACTATCGGTCAGTCAGTAGTATTTAGTCTTAGAGGATGATCCCCCTATATTCAAACAAGATTTCACGTGTCTCGTTCTACTCTTTGAAACTATAATTATTATATTTTAACATACGGGACTATCACTCTGTATCGTATATCTTTCCAGATATTTCTGCTAATACAATAAATATGTATGTTTCTGGACTATTTCCTTTTCGCTCGCCACTACTAAGAAAATCTCTATTGATTTCTTTTCCTCAGGATACTTAGATGTTTCAGTTCTCCTGGTTTGCTTCATTATCCTATGTATTCAAATAATGATAATATATAGTTAAATATATTAGGTTTCCCCATTCGGATATCATCGACTAATAACGTTTCGAATCAACTTATCGATGCTTTTCGCAGATTAGCACGTCCTTCATCGCCTCTGACTGCCAAGGCATCCATCATATACGCTTATTTACTTAACCTTACAACCCACAATCGTTTATAAAAAATTTAATATTAACTTAGAAAAATAAATACTAAAATTTTTTTAAAAGATAATTATCTAATTTTAAAAGAACAATAAATTTATTAAAATTTAAAAAACTTTTAAGGGCACTCTTTTTTAGAGTGTACTTACTTATAGTAAAGGAGGTGATCCAACCACAGGTTCCCCTACGGTTACCTTGTTACGACTTCACCCCAGTTATGAATCACAAAGTGGTAAACGCCCTCCAAAAATGGTTAAGCAATTTACTTCTTTTACAACCCACTCCCATGGTGTGACGGGCGGTGTGTACAAGGCCCGGGAACGTATTCACCGTAGCGTTCTGATCTACGATTACTAGCGATTCCGACTTCATAGAGTCGAGTTGCAGACTCCAATCCGAACTAAGATATATTTTGTGAGATCCGCTTACTCTTACGAGGATGCTTCCCTTTGTATATACCATTGTAGCACGTGTGTAGCCCTGGTCGTAAGGGCCATGATGACTTGACGTCGTCCTCACCTTCCTCCGGTTTATCACCGGCAGTTTCCTTTGAGTTCCCAGCTAAACTGATGGCAACAAAGGACAAGGGTTGCGCTCGTTGCGGGACTTAACCCAACATTTCACAACACGAGCTGACGACAGCCATGCAGCACCTGTCTCATGGTTCCCGAAGGCACTTAAATATCTCTATTAAATTCCATGGATGTCAAGACCAGGTAAGGTTTTTCGCGTTGCATCGAATTAAACCACATGCTCCACCGCTTGTGCGGGCCCCCGTCAATTCATTTGAGTTTTAACCTTGCGGTCGTACTCCCCAGGCGGTCGACTTAACGCGTTAGCTACGAAAGTTACAAGTCAAGCTTACAACCTTCAAGTCGACATCGTTTACAGCATGGACTACCAGGGTATCTAATCCTGTTTGCTCCCCATGCTTTCGCACCTGAGCGTCAGTATTCGTCCAGGGGGTCGCCTTCGCCACTGGTATTCCTCCAGATATCTACGCATTTCACCGCTACACCTGGAATTCTACCCCCCTCTACGAAACTCAAGTTAATTAGTTTCAAATGCAGTTCCTAAGTTAAGCTTAGGGATTTCACATCTGACTTAATTAACCGCCTACGTGCTCTTTACGCCCAGTAATTCCGATTAACGCTAGCACCCTCCGTATTACCGCGGCTGCTGGCACGGAGTTAGCCGGTGCTTCTTTTCCAAGTAACGTCAAGAATAAAATATATTAGATTTTATTTTTTCTTTCTTGTTGAAAGTACTTTACAACCCGAAGGCCTTCTTCATACACGCGGCATAGCTGCATCAGGCTTTCGCCCATTGTGCAATATTCCCCACTGCTGCCTCCCGTAGGAGTCTGGACCGTGTCTCAGTTCCAGTGTGGCTGATCATCCTCTCAGACCAGCTAGAGATTGTAGCCTAGGTAGGCCTTTACCCTACCTACTAGCTAATCCCGTCTGGGTTCATCTAATGGCATGAGGTTTTATAAAAAATATAAAATCCCCCACTTTGGTCTCAACGACATTATACGGTATTAGCTATCGTTTCCAATAGTTATCCCTTTCCAAAAGGCAGATCCCCAGATATTACTCACCCGTCCGCCGCTCGCCGACAA